>SAUS01000059.1 GCA_004000625.1 Candidatus Cibiobacter qucibialis
GGCATCTGCCGCACCTCGCTCGCCGTATCGGCACTTAGAATTATGCGGTATTGCCTTAAAACTCCATGCTGTGCTCGCCCTGGCGGATGTCATCGCGCTGGAGCTCGGCTAAAATATCATCCTGGCCGCTGTGCAGCAGCAGGCGCTTGCTGTAGGTTTCAAAGCGCTCACATTCGTTGTCGGCCAGGTAGGCGGCAGAGTCCGGCCCAAGGGCCAGCTCATTGACAAAAACCACCATCTCCTGCCCATCGGCAAAGGCGCTTTCCATAAAGTCAAAGGCGCTTTCCAGCGCGTCCCCGGCCAGGCCGACGGCATCCTCCCGCTTGCGCACCTGGGCGTTAAAGCTGGCGCGCACGGCATCAAAGGCAGCATCGCGATCCAGCGCGGGGTCAAGGGCAGCGACCCAGGCATGCAGCAGAGCGCTGGCGGTGGTGACAACAGCCAGCTCTTCCCCAGTCAGGGTGCCGGCAGCCTTTTGCGCGGTCAGGTGGTCCGCATAGACATTGACCTGCGCGGCAAACACGGCGGCGGGCACAAAGCCATCCTGGGCGGGGTCGGCGTTGTTCAGGGTGCGCTTAAAGCTGCGCATTTCCTGGTAGCAGGCGTCCGTCACCGCGTCCGCCCGGCGGGCAGCGGCAAAGCGGGTGTTCAGCCCGGCCAGCAGCAGGCTGACAAGGCTGATGCGCTCATCAAAAGCGGCTTTCTGTGCGCGCTCCAGCACGGCGGCAAAGGGGCGGCCCTGCAAAATATCTTCCACGCCGTAATCCTGGCGGTACTTTTTGTACAGCTCCCAATAGGCAGCAAAATCGCGGGCAACTTCAGGGTGGCGCAGGTACTGGCCGATCAGGGCTTCGTCCACCGGCAAATCCAGCTTGGTGCAGGCCGTCAGCATGGCGGAAAGATCCTCCCAACCGCGGGCCGTGACAAACTGCGGTCCGTCCACATCGTTCTGGATGCGGTAAAAATGCTGGGGGCGCAGTTCCAGGTAAGCCTGCACAGCGGGGTGCAGGCGGTGGGCGCGGGCATACTCCTGCCAGACGGCAAGGTTCGGCTCAATATCAATGCGGCGTACACGGTCCAGTGTGACAAGGTCAAAATCCCGCACGCTCTTGTTGTACTCCGGCGGGTTGCCGGCGGCAACAATCACCCAGCCGGCGGGCACAGCCTGGTTGCCAAAGGTTTTGCACTGCAAAAATTGCAGCATGGTGGGAGCCAGTGTTTCGGATACACAGTTGATCTCGTCAATAAACAAAATACCGTGTTCCAGGCCGGTCTGCTCCATCTTGTCATACACGCTGGCAATGATCTCGCTCATTGTGTACTCCGTTACGCTGCGGTCCGCGCCGCCAAAATTGCGGTGGCGGATAAATGGCAGGCCCACGGCGCTTTGGCGGGTGTGGTGGGTGATGGTGTATGCCACCAGCGCAATGCCGCATTCCTGCGCGATCTGCTCCATGATCTGGGTTTTGCCAACGCCCGGTGGGCCCATCAGCAGAATAGGCCGCTGGCGGATGGGCGGAATCAGCGGGGTGCCGGTATCGTCCACGGCAAGGTATGCCTTGACCGCGTGTTCAATTTCCTGTTTGGCGCGTTTGATGTCCATGGGGGGTACACTCCTTCATCAAAACATTAGGAACAAATAAGGCAATACATAAGATGAATTACAACTCGGGCAGGTCCTCGGCTTCGTTCTCCTGCCAGTCAATTTCCGGCGTTTTGGGCACCGGGTCAGGCAAAAATTCTTCCGGGCTTAAAACCAGCCGCATGGCCCAGGGCGGGGTATCAGGCGGCGGGGTGCCGGTTTCCAAAAACAGAAAAGCTGTCTCGTAAGGCGGGCGCCTGGTAGGGTAGGTGCCTTTGCCATCGGTAAAGTAAAGCACGCCCTGCAAATCCCGCAGGGTGCCGTCCCGGCGCAGTTCCTCAATTTTGGCAAACGCGGGGCGGAAGTCTGTGCCTCCGCCGCCGGTCAGGGTCAGGCAGGCGGCAAAGCGGTCCAGCTCGTCGGTGCTGTGCAGAAAGGTCAGGTCACGCACCGCATCGTCACACTGCATCACGGCGATGTTGCATTTGGCAAAAAAGCTCTCGCCGGTTTTAAGCAGGCTGAACGTTTCTTTCAAAAATGCCTTGACCAGCTCGCCGGAGGTGGACTCGCTCGTGTCGATCACAATGACAAAATCCCGGATTTTTTTGCTCTCCCGGCTTTCCAGCGGCTCAATCAAGGGCAGGTTGCCATAGGTGCGCAGACCGTAAGAGTAGTAGCCCAGGTCAAACTCGTCGGGGTCCAGGCGGGGCTCTTCGCGCATCACGGCAAAGCGGCGCAGAAAGTCCTTGTACAGGCGGCGGCTGTGGGCTGCTTCGATCTGTGCCTGCATCGTTTCGGCCCCGGCAGCCTGCCCGGCCTGCTGGCCTGCCTGCTGCATGCTGATGCGGGTTTCGCGCCCAAGCTGTTCCCAGCGGCGGCCCTGCACCTGAGCCTGCTGGCTGGTGGGGTCCTTGGGCCAAAGGCGGTGGCTGTCGCACACAAATTCCCGGTGCAGCTTTTGCAGTTCGTCAGGCTCCTGAGCGGCAAGCCAGCGGTAAATGGGCCCGGCGGCGGGCATGGCCCCGTTTTTGCGCAGTGCCTGGTAGGTTTTTTGCCGCAGCCAGCCCACCGGACGGGTCAGGGATGGCACCTGCAAGGCATCAATCGTCTGCTCCACGGCAATATCGCAGGCCAACCCCCACAGGCTGGCGTCCCGGCCTCCGCGCAGCCAGGGGTGGCGGAACACGCAGTGCAGAACGCTGTGCAGCACCGCGCGGGGCAGATAGCGCCGGTTGCTGCGGTACAGCCCAATGAACCATTCCGGGTCATAGCACAAAGCCGCGCCGTCCGTGGCAAGGTTGTGCAGCCCCGCGGCAGGGGTGGGCACCAGCGCACCCAGGGCCGCGTTCATGTAGCGCAGGTCCAGGTACAGCTCACTGCGGATGCGGTCCATGGCGCGTTTGGCCATGGCGGCAACCCATTCTTCCTGGGTCAAAACATGTTGGGAGGGCATTGATTATCACCACCAAAGTATGGGGAATCTACGGCACATCAAAGGTCGTCAAAATCATAGGTTTTCTGCCTGCGGGGGCGCTGGCCGCCAAGGGTCAGGGCAGCGCCTTCGCTCCAGCCGGACTTGGAGCAGGCAAGCGCAATCTGGCGGCGGTTTTCCTCGTCCACCAGCTTCAGCACCAGCTGCAAGGATTCTGTATCGTGCCGGGCAATCAGCGGGGCCGCGGCGCTGGCGGCATGGGCGGCCAGATAAGCGCTGTAGATGCCCTGTGCTTCCGGCAGCAGGGCAAACGGGATACACAGCCGATCCAGCGCAATGCGGCAGAGTGTTTTTTCGCTTTCGCCCACGCACGCCTGGGGGAAAGCCGCGTCATACTCCGCAAAGCGGAGCACGCTGCCGTCAAAGCATTGGCGGTAGCGGTAGCCTTCGCCCTCAATGCTGTGGTTAAAAATATGGGCGGGGGTATTTTCGTCCAAAAATTCAAAGTATTCCGGGTAGAACACTTTGGCCTGCACCGCCCCGCCGGGGGCAAACACCGCGCCGATATCCGCGCTGACGGCGGCCACCAGCTTTTTCAGCCCAGTGGGGGCATCGGGGGTGGCATCTAAGATAAAGCGGTCAAGCGCGCGGCAGTTGGTGAACAGATCGCTGCCCACACTTTCCAGCGCGGAACCGGCGCACAGCCATTCCAGCTTGCGGCAGTTATAAAAGGCAGCGTTATGCAGCGCCCGCACCCCGGCGGGCAGGGTAACGCCCTGCACAAAATCCCCCGCAATGGGGTGGGGGTAAGCAGCGGGGCCGCGGCCGTCAAAGCTCCAAAATCGGGCATCAGCAGGCTGGCTGCGCTGGTTCTGCGCAAAGCAGTAGGGGCCGATCTCCACAACAGGGAACCCTTCGATCTGCACTGGCAGCGCGGGGCAGGGGCTGTCCCCAAACACGCGCAGAATGCGCGCACCGCCGGGGCACGCCTGCCACAAAATACCAAGTGAACTGTTCAAACCATGACCACCTTCAACAACAAAACAAAAGCTTGACAATACCCACATTATAGCATACATTGAATAGGTAAGGAATAGAAAAAGCAGGGCGCGGCGGGAATTGAGGAAGAAACCGCGCCCCGCAAAGGACTGCGCACTGTGACAGGGCGGACAATGCCTGTGGCGGTGCGCTTACGTTATGTGGAGGATGTTTATGGCAAGAACGCCGGAGCAGAACAACGCGATTATTACAGGCAACATACCGCGGCAGCTGCTGTTATTCTTTTTTCCCATCTGGCTGGGCACCATGTTCCAGCAGCTGTACAATACGGTGGATACCCTGATCGTCGGCAACTTTGTGGGTACCCAGGCGCTGGCGGCTGTGGGGGCAACCAGCTCTTTTGTGCAGCTGTTGGTGGGGCTTTTTGTGGGCCTGTGCAGCGGCGCGGGGGTGATTATTGCCCAAAGCTTTGGCGCGGGGGACCACGATGAAGTGAACCGCCAGGTGCACACGGCACTGGCCCTTGCCATTGCGGGCGGCGCGGCGCTGACGGTGATCGGCCTGCTCATCAGCCGCCCGGTGCTGCGCCTGATGCAGACCCCGGATGAAATTGTGGGGATGGCATCGGAGTATTTGCAGATTTACTTTCTGGGCATGATCCCGCAGATGATTTACAACATGGGCACCAACATCCTGCGCGCGGTGGGCGATTCCAAACGGCCGCTGTACTTTTTGATCGTGGCTTCCATCGTCAACATTGTGCTGGATATTGTGCTGGTGGCGGTTATTCCGCTGGGGGTGGCCGGCGCGGCCATTGCCACGGTGGCCAGCCAGGTGGTCAGCGCCGTGCTGACAGTGCGGTGCATCCATGGCTCCCAGGGCATGCCGTGGCATTTGCAGCTCAAAAATATCCGCATTGAACGCAGCGTGCTGCTGGCGATCTGCCGCATCGGCCTGCCGGGCGCGGCACAGAGCGCACTGTACAGCATCAGCAACATGACCATCCAGAGCGCCATCAATGGGTTTGGCACCGTTGCCGTTGCCGCATGGAGTGTGTACGGCAAGATCGACTTCCTGTTCTGGATGACGGTCAGCTCCTTTGGCATTGCCGTTACCACCTTTGCGGGCCAGAACTTTGGCGCACGCCAGTATGACCGCGTGCGCCGCGGCACCATGACCTGCCTTGCCATGACGGCAGGTACCACCCTTTGCATCAGCCTGGCACTGTATCCATCGGCCCAGCTGCTGTTCCGGCTGTTCAGCTCGGACGATGCCGTGGTGGCGCAGGGAGTGCAGATGATGCACTACCTGGTGCCGGTGTATATGACCTATATCTGCATTGAAATCTTTTCCGGCGCGCTGCGCGGCTGCGGTGATGTGCGGGTGCCCACCATCATCACAGTGTTTGCGGTGTGCATCATGCGTATTGTGTGGCTGGCGGTGGCGCTGCCGTTCAAGCATGAAATTTCGGTGGTGGAATTCAGCTACCCACTGACCTGGATCACCGCAACCGTGCTGTTTGCGATCTATTACGCAAAAGGCGGCTGGATGCAGCGTTGCATTGCGGCCCAGAACGCAAAAATACAAGGGTAAACCAAGATGAAATTTGAACTGCGCCCTGCCCGCCCGGCGGATGTAGAGGCCATTATGCAGGTGATGGCGGATGCCATGGCCAATTTGCAGCACCCGGAATGGTTTGTGCCGGATGATGCGGTGTATATGGCGGAGCATATCAGCGGCCCCAAGGGCTTTTGCCTGGTGGCGGAGGAAAAAACGACCGGCGCACTGGCAGCGTATTTTACCGTCAAGCTGGCCGGTACTGCCCCCGATGCTCTGGGCTGGCAGTTGGGCATGAGCGAAGAAGAGCTGAACACCACCGCCCAGATGGACAGCTGCTGCGTGGCCCCGCCCTATCAGGGCAATGGGCTGGAGGGTAAGCTGCTGCTGATGGCGGAAGATACCCTGCGCGGCAGCCGTTACCGCCACCTTTTGGCAACCGTGCACCCGGATAATGCCGCCAGCCTGTACACCGGCCTGCACCGCGGCTACACCATTGCGGCGAACCATGTGATCTGCTATGGGGATAAGGTGCGGGATATTTTGTACAAAGAACTGGAAAGTAGGAATACAAATATGAATACAACGATCCGGGCCATGACCCCGGCAGACAAAGACAGCGTGATGGAGATGATGCGGGTGTTCTACAATTCACCCGCCGTGCTGAGCAATGGCTCGGATGAAATCTTTGCGCGGGACATTGAGGGCTGCGTGAGTGACAACCCGTATGTAGAGGGCTATATGTTTGAGCAGGACGGCGCTGTGCAGGGCTATGGCATGGCGGCCAAGAGCTTTTCGACCGAGTACGGCAGGCAGTGCATCTGGCTGGAGGATATTTATATCAAGGCGGAATACCGCGGCCTTGGCATTGGCAGCCAGTTTATTGATTACATAACGAAGAAATACCCGGATGCTCTGCTGCGGCTGGAAGTGGAGGAAGAAAACGCCCGCGCTGTGCATGTGTACAAAAAGAGCGGGTTTGAGTTTTTTGAGTATAAAGAGATGAAAAAAGAGTAAGGACAACGGGAATTTCAGGTTTTACGGAGAATAATCCGTAGGGGCGCACATTGTGCGCCCGCTGCCTTAGGACAATACCGCACAATTCCCGCCTAACGGCTTAAGCACCGCTCCGACGGCTGCGGCACGGCATCTGCGTTGCCAAAATGCTCGATAATGTCGGGTTGCGGTACCCGCATCGTGCTTCGGGGGCAAAAGCCCCTCGCACTCTGCGACCGCTGCCCCTGCTTCGGTTCGCTGTTTCCGCCACTGGCGGCGCTCACCTTTGCAGCATCCAGTATTATCTGCGCTTTTGGCTTAGCAGCTGCCGCACCTCGCTCGCCGTATCGGCACTTAGAATTATGCGGTATTGCCTTAGGGTAAAATGAGATATTCCGGCAAAGCCCGTTATGCTGGCCGCTGCTCGCATCGGCCCCTGCAAATGGTTTGAGGCGTTTGGCATAACCAGCAAGGTTTCTCCGCGGCGGGGTGAGAGCACCCATCTCCGGCCTAAGAGCCGCCTGACGGCGGTTGGCCTCCAAAACGCACCTGCGGGCGCAGCGCCCTACAACCCACTTTTATTGTTCATTATAAATTATAAAGTTATCTGTAGGGAACGGTCTTGACCGTTCCGAAACACTGCTTTATACGTCATAACAGGTTTTACCGCAAAACAAAATGACCCCCACAGCCAGCGCTGCGGGGGTCATGAACTTTTATGGGGAAATATTACTTGGTGCCGAAGATGCGGTCGCCTGCATCGCCCAGGCCGGGGATGATGTAGCCGTTCTCGTTCAGCTTTTCATCCTGTGCGGCAACATAAATGTCAACATCGGGGTGTGCTTCGTGCAGGGCTTTCAGTCCTTCGGGGGCGGCAATCAGGCCAATGAACTTGATGTGCTTGGCACCGCGCTTTTTGATCTGGCCAATGGCGTCAATGGCGCTGCCGCCGGTAGCCAGCATGGGATCCAGAACAAAAACATCGCGCTCGGCAATATCCTTGGGCAGCTTGCAATAATATTCCACAGGCTCCAGGGTCTCCTCATTGCGGTACAGGCCAATGTGGCCGACCTTTGCAGCGGGAATCAGGGTCAGCATGCCGTCCACCATGCCCAGACCGGCGCGCAGGATGGGAACCAGGGCCAGCTTGCGGCCAGCCAGCACATGGGTGCGAGCCAGAGCAATCGGGGTTTCCACTTCAACTTCCTCGGTGGGCAGGTCGCGGGTGGCCTCATAGCACAGCAGGGTAGCAATTTCGCTGACCAGATCACGAAACTCTTTGGTGCCGGTGTTGCGGTCACGCATCAGGCTGATTTTGTGCTGGATCAGGGGATGGTCTACAATTTTAACAACGCTCATGGCAGATTCTCCTTACAATATGAAAATTCATCGGATACAATGCAAAGCCTGGTCCCAGGCGGGGTACAACAGTGGGGGAGCCTTAAAGGGTTTCCAGCGCCATCATCTTGTCAATGCGCTTCTGGTGGCGGCCGCCCTCAAATTCGTGGTCCAAAAAGGCGTCAACGATCTGGCAGGCGAGGCCGGGGCCCACAACGCGGCCGCCCAGGCACAGGGTATTGGCGTTGTTGTGGCGGCGGGTGTACTCGGCGCTGAACGGCTCCGAGCAGCAGCAAGCGCGGATGCCCTTGATCTTGTTGGCACACATCGACATGCCCACACCCGTGCCGCAGCACAGGATGGCGAAATCGCTGCTGCCATTGGTCACAGCGCCGCAGGTGGCGGCGGCATAATCGGGATAGTCACAGCTGGCGGTGCTGTTGGTGCCAAAGTCGCGGTAGGCAATGCCGCGCTCTTCCAAATGCTGTTTGATGGCCTCTTTCAGCTCATAACCGCCGTGGTCAGCACCCAGGGCAATCGGTTTTTCAAATTGTACAGCCATAATCAAGATCCTTTCAATTCGTGGCGGATTGTTGGGCGGCTTCGCGCTCGGCGCGCTCACGCTCAGCCTGGCTTAAACGGTGATAATCCGGCAGCAGCTCTGCGGGGGAAACGCAGGTGCCCGCATCCCACATGGCTTTGCCCGCCAGGGCAACCCCTGCGCCGCGCAAAACGCGCAGCGGCTGGGGGCAGGGCAGAATGCCGGGCTGGTCTTTATATGTATTGTAGCACAATGCGGCACCATCGCCAACAAAAATCAAAGGCTTTTTGCACTCTTTTACAAAAGTTTCCAGCGCAGTGACCGGTTCGGCGGCGTCCGGGGTCAGCCGGGCGTGGGTGGCAAGGTCAAACCCGGCCCAGTACACCTGGCCGCGGCGGGCGTCCTGTGCGCCAATCACAGTGCCTTCCCCGCACACGCCGTAAGCCAGGGCAGCCATGGTGGAAACCCCGGCGCAGGGGGTGTTGGCCGCAAAAGCCAGCCCCTTGACGGCGGCAAGACCGATGCGCAGCCCGGTAAAGCTGCCGGGACCGTTGGTCACGGCGTACAAATCCAGCTGGGCGGGGGTCAGGCCGCAGGCTTTCAGGGCGGTATCCACCATGGGCAGCAGGGTCTCGCTGTGGGTCAGCCCGGTGTTGGAAGCCATCTCATATAATAAAGTATCGTCGCGCATCACAGCGACGGCGGCAGTTTTGCCCGCCGTATCAATGGCAAGAATGTTCATTCGGGGTTAGTTCTTCCTTTCCAAAAGGGCGTGGCGTCAAGCCCCAGGCCGGGTGATGGTAATCTTGCGGGTGGTTTCATCCAGCCGGTCAATGTTAATATAAATCGGGTTTTCCAGCGCCAGCAGGTCGGCGCAGTTTTCGCTCCATTCCGCCGCAACCACAGCGCCCATATCCAGGTAATCATAAAAACCGGCGGCAGAAAGGTCCACTTCGGTATGGATGCGGTACAAATCAAAATGTGCAAAGGGCCGCGGGCCGCGGTAGTAGTTGACAATGGCAAAAGTTGGGCTGGAAACAGGGTCCGTGCAGCCAAGGCCCTCTGCAATGCCCTGGCAGAACGCGGTTTTGCCAGCGCCCAGCCCGCCGGTAAAGGCAATCAGGCTGCCGGGGGCAAGCTCTGCGGCAAGGCGGCGGCCCAGGGCCACGGTTTCATCCCGCGAATGGGTAATATATTCTTCCATACAGCAGGCCCTCCTACAAGTAAGCGGCTAAGTCAGCATAAACTACTTTATTATACAACATCCAGCCTGCTTTGTAAAATATTTTTGTGTGGCGCGCCATAAAACGCCGCAAAGCGTGGCATATTGCACAGGAACGCGGTATAATAATCGGTAATACGAGCAGGAACCAATACCATTGCACAGGGCAATGTGCTATACTGGGAACAAGAAAAACAAAAGTGAAAGGTGGCAGGCCATTGCTGCAGCTGACACGCCGCTATTTGCGGCAGATCGACGGAATATTTCTGGCGCTGTGCGCGGCGTGTTCGGTGCTCAGCGTGGTAACACTGGTTTCCATTGGGCATAACCAGCTGGGGTCCATCAACAAAGCATCGGTGCAGTTTATTGCCAGCGCGCTGGGCATCCTGTTGGCGCTGATCGTTTCCACGGTGGACTACCGTGCGCTGGCCCGTGCCTGGCCGCTGCATGCGGTGCTGGCTTGGGGTATGGTGCTGCCCACCCTGCTTTTGCACAACGTCCGCCTGGGCTTTTTAACGGTGGGGTACGATGCCGGCGGTACTTCCAACTACAGCTGGTACCGGGTGGGCGGCATGACTTTCCAACCGGCGGAACTGGCCAAAATCAGCTTTGTACTGACCCTGGCCCTGCATCTGAACCATGTGCGCGGCCGGGTGAACAAGCCGGCCAATTTGCTGGCGCTGGCGGTGCATGTGCTGCTGCCGGTGCTGGCCATTCACATCCAGGGCGATGACGGCACGGCGCTGGTATTTTTGGGCATTGGGCTGGTCATGGTGTTTGCGGGCGGTATTTCCGGCTGGCTGGTGGCTGGCGGGCTGGCCGCTGCGGGCGGTGGTGCGGCCCTGCTGCTGAAACTACGCCCGGGTCTGCTGAAAGGCTACCAGGCCAAGCGTATTTTTGCCGTGCTGGACCCCGAAAACCCGGCTCTGGCCGATATCGCTTACCAGCAGAACAAGGGGGCTATGGCCATCGGAACCGGCGGATTGACCGGAACCGGCCTTTGGGGCGAGCATGTGTTTGTGCCAAACTCCTGGAATGATTTTATCTTCAGCTACCTGGCCAACGCGATGGGCTTTGTGGGGGCGGTAACGGTTCTGCTGCTGTTGCTGGGCATCTCGGTGCGCATTCTGCTGGCAGCGCTGCAAAGCACGGATGCTTTGGGCCGCTATCTGTGCGTGGGCATCTTTGCCGCACTGTTCTGGCAGTGCATCATCAACCTGGGCATGAATTTACAGGTGCTGCCGGTCATCGGGGTCACGCTGCCGTTCTTCTCGGCAGGCGGGTCCAGCGTGGTCATGGTGTATTTGTGCGTGGGGCTGGTGCTGGCGGTATCCCGCAAGAACCGCCGCAAAAAGCTGGCGGTGCCCATTGAGCTGGAACAGGTTTGACACCGGCAAATGGACGCACTAAAATAGAAAAAGGCACTGCGGTAAGCGGTTGGCCTTTGGACTAAGAGCTTAGTAAACTTAGTAAACTAAGAACCGCCACTTGGCCCGGTGGAGGTTCTTGTTTTTCACAGTGACCGTTGCGCTGCTGCCGCAATTCGACCGCCTGTGCAAGACAAAACAATAAGACAGACAAAATAGAGCCGGTGTACCGTAAGATGAATCAAACGGTACACCGGCTTTTACAGTGTCAGGCTTCCTCTTTTTTACTGGGGCTGCACAATGCGGGGATCAGGCAGATGGCTGCCGCCGCTACCAGAATATACACGGTGCGGGCCGCCCAGCTTGTCTGGCCGCCCAGCAGCCAGGCAATGATATCCAGCTTCCAAATGCCCACTAAGCCCCAGTTCAGCCCGCCAATGATAGCCAGCAGCAGGCAGATTTTTGAAAGAACAGAATTGCACATGTTGGAAAACACTCCTTCCTATAACGGAAGTATGCCCATGCCGCGGTGTGTCTATTCGATTTTCTGCCACCGGGCGGAAGTTTGGGCAAAAACAGCACCGCACAGCAGAAGGGCGGTGGGGTTGGTCGTCAGGTGGAAGGGCTGAACTTCCATATAGGCGTAAGCCAGCATGGCAAACAGGCAGCAAACCTCAACCCGGCGGCCCTGTTTGGCGTGACCCCACAGGGCGGCGGCAAACAGAATACCCAGCAGCGCGGCGACCACCGGACCAAACTGAAACAGTGCAAAAGCAAAGCTGTTATCCACTGTGGGCCAGTTGAACACCTGCCCTGCAATTTTGACATCCAGCAGGCGGTAGGCCATCCAGGTCAGCGAGATGCGGCAGGTGAGCAGGGAGTCCAGCTTTGCCAGCCATGCGGGGCCGATATCATTGTTCCACGGTCCCACCTTGATGACCAGCAGCGGCAAAAGGTAACTGACCGCCGCCGTAAGCCCCACCATACCGGCGCAGGTGCCGGGCCACCAACGGGGTACACTGTGCCCGGCGCGCAGGCGGCAGAACACCAGCCCAACGGCCAGCGCCAGCGTGCACAGCGCAGCGCTGCGGCTGGCGGGCCCCACCAGCAAAAACACGCCGATGGCAAATACCAGCAGGCAGTCCACCCAGCGCACCTTTTGGGCACGCAGCAGGGCATAGGCCAATACCAGGCCGAACACCAGTCCGCCGAATGTGTTGGGGTGGCCGTAGCCGTAAGTACCGCGCAAAGCGCCCATCCGCTCGCTGGTCAGGTCCGGGGCAACGATCCCGGCAAAGTGCAGTGCCAGCACCACCGCCATGGCGGCACAGCCGCTGGCAAAATAGACCTGCAGCGGGCGGCGCAGGGGAACATCCTTGGCGGCAAGCACCGCCACCACAATGCCGATCCACCAGATGTTCTGGCTGTTGAAATAGACCCAGCGGGCAATGAAATACAGCGCTCCGCCAGCCAGCAGCTCCCGCCAGGTGTAGCGGGTGCCGAACAAAATCTTGGCACCAAAGCACAGGAACGCGAGCCATTCCAGCACGGGGCTCATCACGCCCTGCACCCACGCCCAGTTCTGGCGCGCCATGCTGTTGCAGAACACCACGCTGATCTCATACGCGGCCAGCCCGGCGGCAAACAGAATACGGCCAAGCTGCAGTCGCCATTCGGCCAGCTGCTGCCCAAATAACAGGTGCGGCGTGTTCCACAGGCCGTGCAACGCCCCGCGCAACCCGCCGCCCCTGGCAAGGGCAAAAATTAGGTCAAAAACCGCTGCGGCAAAGAGCGCCAACAGCAGAAAATTAGCAAAACCAAACAAGGGATTCCCTCCTGAAAAAACGCATGGCCCTGTGTTTGACAAGGGCGGGTGCGGATGGTATGCTTCTATTATAAAGATTTTGGACGCAGCACACAAGGGGGCAAAGAATGACGGCACAACGCTATCAGGCAATTTTTGATTGGTTCCGTGCCCGCCCGGCGGCGCTGCGGGCGCTGGGATATGCACAAAAGATCAGCGTGCTGGGAGTGTATCTGGTGTATGGCGCGGTGTTGGCCGTTACGCTCTGGCAGCGCAGCGGCCAGTTCTGGCGCGTGCTGGCGGTCCCGGCGGCGGTGTTCGTTTTGGGCACGCTGCTGCGCGCGGCCATTAACCGCCCGCGCCCGTATGAGGCATTGAACTTTACGCCGCTGTTCTCCAAGGATACCAAAGGCCAAAGCATGCCCAGCCGCCACTGCTTTTCCGCCGCAGCCATTGTGGCGGCGGCGTTTACCGTGTGGGTGCCGCTTGGCGTGGCCGCCTGCCTGCTGGCGGCGGTTGTGGCTGTGACCCGCGTGCTGACAGGGGTGCATTACCCCAGCGACGTACTGGCTGGCCTGGCCTTTGGCGCCGGGGCGGCTGTGATCGGCTTCCTTTTATGACATGAGGATGATAACTGTGAAACAATACAAAAAAATAATTGCTGCTGTGGCAGCTGCCGCAATACTGGCCCTGCCCCTGAGCGGGTGCAGCTTTAACGATGTGATGCTGTACCTGTACGGTGGTGACAGCTTTACCAAAGAGGAAGGCGAGGACTACCAGACCTATGACGGCGAAAACGGCATCAGTGTAACCTATGATGCCAATATCTGGAACGAACCCAGCATGTCGCAGGGGGATACCATTGGCATTACCACTGGCAACAAGCTGAGCTATACGGCAGTACTGCTGCAGGTATCGGATGTTTACACAGACTTTTTGGAAGAATCCGCCGCGGAATTGAACGAGGAAGCTCAGACCGTGCGGTATGACTTTGATTTGACCATCCCCGATGCAGAAACCGAGTCCGTCCGGTATGACTGTGGCACTTACCAGATGATCCTGGCCGAAGTGAACTATGACTGCGGCGTTACGCTGCATGTATCGGCAGCATCCCGCTCTGCTAGCTATGACCAGATCGTGGCGCTGCTGCAAAACGTGTACCCCACCGGTCACACGCCAGAAACGGCAGAATAAAAAGCAGCAGCCTTTTGCGGGCTGCTGCGGGTGGGAAAGGTTGGCTTGTAAAGGGGAAGTATGCCGTATTCCGGGGTGAAATATCTGGCAAAGCCCCTATAAATGGGGTTCGGCACAAGTTTTGTAATACGCAACAGGACGAAGCTGTGGCGGGGTGAGGGCACCCCGCCCTACTGCCACTACAAAATCAGCGGATGAAATTGGTGCGGATGGTATTTTCTGCCTTGGGCGGCTCAATCCCTACGGCTTTGCCTGCGGCAATGCACTTCAAGAGCCAGGCCATGTTGTGGCCCAGGTTGCGCATGATCTGCATGCCCTCTTCGTCCAGGGCGGCCTGTTCGGCGTTGCTGCCGTGTACCATCGGCCAGTAGGTGGAGCTGATCAGCGGCATCTGGCAGAACTGGGGAACCTTTTCCAGGGCTTCCAGTGCGCTGGTGGTGCCGGCGCGGCGGGCGCTGGTAACAATAGCGGCGGGCTTTTGTGCCAACAGGCGGCCTGCGCTGTAGCCCAGCCGGTGCATGAAGCCCAGCATGCTGGCAGCGGCGGTGGAATAATGTACTGGAGCACCAAACACAATGCCGTCGGCCTTTTCCACCAGCGGCAGAACATCAACGACTGGCCCGCCGAATACGCAGTGTCCGGCTTTGGCGCAGCCGCCGCAGCCCACACAGCCGCCCACCGGGATAGCGCCGATGTGGTAGATGGTGGTTTCGATGCCGTCAGCGTTCAAAGCCTTGGCAATCTCCTGCAAAGCAGCGTCTGTACAGCCATGTGCGTGCGGGCTGCCGTTGATAAGAAGTACGTTCATAATCGTTATGCCTCCGTTTTGAGAAAAAAGCTTTTGCTGCGGGGAAAGTTGGTGCACCGGGGTGCTCATACCCGGAACCGCCGAATCCCCCTGTATAAACTATATTATAGCACACCCAAAGAAATGTTGAAAACCCTGAAAGGGAAGAAGGTCAAACACCATGCCTGTAACCTGCACCAATTATAAATTGAAATGCGGCGGCTGCCCGCTGCTGAACCAGCCCTACCCCGACCAGCTCAAGCACAAGCAGCAGTTGGAACAACGCCTGCTGGGGCGGTTTGCCCCGGTATCCCCCGTGCTGGGGCAGGCAGAACCTTGGCATTACCGTAACAAGGCCATCGCCACCTTTGCCACCGGGCCGCGTGGACGACTGACATGCGGCATTTATGCAGCGGGCACCCACCGCGTGCTGCCGTATACGGACTGCTTGCTACAGGATACCGTCATTAACCAGACCATTGCCGCTGTGCTGGAAGCTGCCCGCGCCTGCCGTTGGCCTGCTTTTGAGGAGGATCGCGGCACCGGTCTGCTGCGCCATGTGCTGGTGCGCCGCGGTAAAACCAGCGGTCAGGTGCTGGTGGTGCTGGTGACCGCGCAGGAAAACCTGCCCGGCAGCCGCAATTTTGTGAAAGCCCTGCGGGAAAAGGCCCCCTGGGTGACCAGCGTGGTGCAGAACTGCAATCCCCGCCGCACCAGCGCGGTGCTGGGCAGCGATGTGCGTACCCTGTATGGCCCCGGCAAAATTACCGATACGCTGTGCGGGCTGCAATTCGCCATTTCGCCCCGCAGCTTTTACCAGGTCAACCCGGAACAAACCGAAGTGCTGTACGCCAAGGCCATTGAATTCGCTGCCCTGACCGGCAAAGAAACAGTGATCGATGCCTACTGCGGCATTGGCACCATCGGCCTGTGCGCGGCGGGCAGGGCAAAGCAGGTCATTGGCGTGGAGTGCAACCCGGACGCGGTGCGCAATGCCTGCGCCAACGCTGCAGCCAATAAGATCAACAACGCGCGGTTCATCTGTGCAGATGCAACCGATTGGATGCGCGCTGCGGCACAGCCCAACTCTGGCTTGCCGCACCCCGATGTTGTATTCCTGGACCCCCCGCGGGAGGGCAGCACCCCCGCCTGCATTGATGCAGTGGCTGCCATGAAACCCAAACGCGTGGTTTACGTCAGCTGCAACCCCGAAACTCTTGCCCGTGATTTGACCCACTTGACCCGCCGCGGATGGAAAGCATTAAAAATCCAGCCCGTGGATATGTTCCCCCACACGGAACATGTGGAGACGGTTGTCTTGCTTTCCAAGGGTAAGGTCGACTCGAAAAAGATTCGGGTTGAGTTCTCTTTGGAAGATATGGATATGTC
>SAUS01000060.1 GCA_004000625.1 Candidatus Cibiobacter qucibialis
GAGGGGCTTTTGCCCCCGAAGCACGATGCGGGTACCGCAACCCGACATTATCGAGTATTTTGGCAACGCAGATGCCGTGCCGCAGCCGCCGGAGCGGTGCTTAAGCCGCAAGGTGGGAATTGTGCGGTGTTGCCATAAATAAAAGTGTGCAATGTGTCGAAAAAAGGTGTCTTTCTCTTAATAGAGTATGTAGGGGTGGATAACGTTTCTCGAAGGTGTAAACAAAGAAAATGACGGATATTTCGCAAACACAAGCAGGATTTTGCGTTTGTAGAAACAGACGATATTTTCGACGTTTCAGATACACCCTAATAATTCAACGAATGAAAGTCATTCGCTGGGCTGCTCACAGGGTAAATGGTATCGGGCGCACAATGCGCCCCTGCAAAAAAAAATTTGACAGTTTGAAATTGCGGTACTTTCTGTATTTTATATGCAGCGGTTTGTGTTGGCTCTGTTCTGAACAGGGACGGTAAAACCGTTGGCTGGTACGGTTAACATATAAGCTAAGGCAACACCGCACAATTCCCGCCTGACGGCTTAAGCACCGCTCCGGCGGCTGCGGCACGGCATCTGCGTTGCCAAAATGCTCGATAAGACATCCAGTATTATCTGCGCTTTTGGCTTAGCATCTGCCGCACCTCGCTCGCCGTATCGGCACTTAGAATTATGCGGTATTGCCCAAAGTAAAAATACAAAATAAGGCGGGAACCATATGAAAATTGCAGTTGCGGGTACAGGCTATGTGGGTCTGTCAATTTCGTGCCTGATTGCACAGCACCACACGGTTTGTGCGGTGGATCTGATCAAAAGCAAGGTAGACAGCATCAACAACAGGAAGTCCCCCATTCAGGATGAATACATTGAAAAATACCTGGCGGAAAAGGATCTGGATTTGACCGCCACGCTGGACGGGGAAGCGGCCTACCGCGATGCGGATTTTGTTGTGATTGCGGCACCGACCAATTATGACAGCAAGACCCAGCACTTTGATACCTCTGCGGTGGAATCTGTCATCGACCTGGTCATGAAGGTGAACCCCAATGCGGTTATGGTAATCAAATCTACCATTCCGGTTGGCTACACGGAGCAGATCCGCAAGAAAACCGGCAGCAAGAACATTATGTTCAGCCCGGAGTTTTTGCGGGAAAGCAAAGCGCTGTATGACAACCTGTACCCTTCCCGCATTATTGTGGGCACCGACCCCAACGACCCGCACCTGGTAGAAGCCGCCCATACATTTGCCGGGCTTTTGCAGGAGGGGGCCATCAAGCAGGATGTGGATACCCTGTACATGGGCTTTACCGAAGCCGAGGCGGTCAAGCTGTTTGCCAATACCTATCTGGCGCTGCGCGTGGCCTATTTTAACGAACTGGATACTTATGCCGAAAGCAAGGGCCTGAACACCAGAGATATCATTGATGGCGTTTGCCTGGATCCGCGCATTGGCAGCCATTACAACAACCCCAGCTTTGGTTACGGTGGCTACTGCTTGCCCAAAGATACGAAGCAGCTGCTGGCCAATTATGCCGATGTACCGGAAAATCTGATCGGTGCAATCGTGGAAAGCAACCGCACCCGCAAGGATTTTATTGCGGACCGTGTGCTGCGCATGGCCGGGTACTATGATTACGGTGAGGAGTGCGACTATAATGCCGCACAGGAAAAGCCAGTGACCATCGGGGTATACCGCCTGACGATGAAGAGCAACAGCGATAACTTCCGCCAGAGCTCCATCCAGGGCGTGATGAAGCGCGTAAAGGCAAAAGGGGCAACGGTGATCATCTATGAGCCGACGCTGAACGATGGGGAAACGTTCTTTGGCAGCAAAGTGGTGAACGACCTGGAACAGTTCAAGGCAATGTCCCAGGCAATCATTGCCAACCGGTACGACAGCGTGCTGGACGATGTGAAAGAAAAGGTATACACCCGCGACATTTTCCGCCGGGACTAAAAAGCAATAAACAAGACATGGGGCATTGCAAAGCGCATGCCCCATATTTTAACGAGGAAGCAAAATGATAGGGTTGGGAACGATCATCAACGTGGATGCAGAAAAACGCGGCAGTATGATCAGGCCATGGGGCCGGGGGAACCTTGCAGCTGCAATGACTGCAAAAATTATTGTGCACGGGTCAAAGCAGCCTACCCGGCGGCAGCGGAATACCTGGCGGGGCTTGGCGTGGAGATTGAAAAGCCGCTGGAAACATCCCCACTGGAACCCGGTGCGGACGGAATGATGGAATACCGCGCCTGCCAATATGTTGTGCTGGGCAGCTGCGAGGAAAACTACCGCCATACAGTTGGCGGGGTGGAAGTGTGCAAGGCAAGGTTTTACCCTGAAACGAGTGTGAAAGAGGAACATTTTGTGCTGGAACTTTCGCCAATCCGGCTGAAAGGGTGGCAGGAATAGGAGAGCTGGGGCTGCGAACCGCTGAGTTATAAGGCAACACCGCATAATTCCCGCCTTGCGGCTTAAGCACCGCTCCGGCAGCTGCGGTACGGCATCTGCGTTGCCAAAATGCTCGATAAGACATCCAGTATTATCTGCGCTTTTGGCTTGGCATCTGCCGCACCTCGCTCGCCGTATCGGCACTTAGAATTATGCGGTATTGCCATAAATGGCAGAAAGAACAGGAGGAGCAGGCAATGAATATCACGGTATATCTTGGCGCAAAAGAGGGCAATGACCCGGCGCTGAAACGGGCAGTGCAGGAACTGGGGCAATGGATTGGCCAAAGCGGGAACGCGCTGGTGTATGGCGGCTCCAAAACCGGGCTGATGGGCGAAATTGCCAAAAGCGTTCTGGATGCGGGCGGAACCGTGACCGGCGTGGAGACCACCCTGTTTATGCAGGATGACCTGCAATATGACGGTCTGACGGAGTTGATCGTGACGGAAACCATCACCGAGCGCAAGACCGAGATGATCAGGCGGGGCGATGCGTTTATTGCGTTCCCCGGCGGAACGGGTACGCTGGAGGAAATCGCCGAAGTCATGTCCAAGGTATCGCTCAAGCAGCTGGATGCTCCCTGCATTTTGTACAACCTGAATGGCTATTATAACGGTCTGAAAACCCTGCTGGATCATATGATCGAAACCGGGCTTTCGACAAAAGAGCGGCAGGAAGGAATCTGGTTTGCGGAGAACCTGGAGCAGATCAAGCAGATTCTGAAAGCATAAAAACGCCGAAATATCACCGTACGCCGCACAGCACTTGACAATACCGCTGCGGCGGGGTAATATATTGATACCAAATGCAGTGCGGGGGAGTTCCGCGGGCAGACGTTCTTTCCAGAGAGCCGGGGCAGCTGAAAACCGGCAGGGCGTGCCCGGCGGTTTGTCGCCCCCAAGCAGGGCAGGCGAACCGCCGTGTGCGCAGTAATCTGCTTCGTTTCGCCCCCGTTACCGGGCGGTCAAGTGGCTTACCTTTATATAAAACATATATAAAACGGCAGGCAATTTGGGTGGTACCGCGGTACTGAACATGTTTTGGAACATCGTCAGGCCGTCCCATGTTTATAACATCATGGGGCGGCCTGATTTTTTATTTCCGTCCCGCACATCAAGGAGGGCCATCATGGCAAAAGAACTCGCCAAGCAGTATGATCCCAAAGGCACAGAGGATCGAATTTACCAGGAATGGTGCGATAAGGGCTATTTCCACACCCAGATCGACCGAAGCAAAAAGCCGTTCACCATCGTAATGCCGCCGCCGAATGTTACCGGCCAGCTGCACATGGGCCACGCCATGGACGAAACCTGGCAGGATATCCTGACCCGCTACAAGCGCATGCAGGGCTATGCCGCTTTGTGGGTGCCGGGCACCGACCATGCTTCCATTGCCACCGAAGCCAAGGTGGTTGCCGCCATGCGCGAGGAGGGCCTGACCAAAGAAATGTTGGGCCGCGATGGCTTTTTAGAGCGCGCCTGGGCATGGAAAAACACTTATGGCAGCCGCATTGTCAGCCAGCTGAAAAAGCTGGGCTGCTCCTGCGACTGGCAGCGTGAGCGCTTTACCATGGACGAGGGCTGCTCCGACGCCGTGAAAGAAGTGTTTGTGCGCCTGTATGATAAGGGCCTGATCTACCGAGGCAACCGCATGGTGAACTGGTGCCCCCACTGCAACACTTCCATCTCTGACGCCGAAGTGGAATACGAGGAGAAGGACGGCAGTTTCTGGCACCTGCTGTACCCGGTCAAGGAGACCGGTGAGATGCTGGAACTGGCCACCACCCGCCCCGAAACCATGCTGGGCGATACCGCCGTTGCCATCAACGGCGAGGACCCGCGCTATACCCACTTGCACGGCTGCCATGTCATTCTGCCGCTGCTGAACAAAGAGATTCCCATCGTGTGCGATGAGCACGCCGATATGGAAAAAGGCACCGGCGTTGTGAAGATCACCCCCGCCCATGACCCCAACGACTTTGAGGTCGGCAAGCGCCATGACCTGCCCATCATCCGCGTGCTGACCTATGACGGCCACATGACCGGCGCTGATGATAAGGCTGCCGCCGATGCCCTGAAAGCCAGTGGCCATGCTTCCGCCGATGAGCCGGACGTGCTGGACTGCGGCAAGTATGCCGGCATGACCGCCGCCGAAGCCCGCAAGGCCATTGTGGCAGACCTGCAGGAAGCCGGCTACCTGAAAGAGATCGAGCCGCTGAAGCATGAGGTCGGCACCTGCTACCGCTGCCATACCGTGATTGAACCCATGGTGTCTAAGCAGTGGTTTGTCAAGATGGAACCTCTGGCCAAGCCCGCCATTGAGAGCGTGGAAAAGGGCGAGATCAAGTTTGTGCCGGACCGCTTTACCAAGAACTACCTGAATTGGATGCGCGGCAGCCGCGACTGGTGCATCAGCCGCCAGCTGTGGTGGGGCCACCAGATCCCGGCATGGTACTGCGCTGACTGCGGTGCAGCCACCGTTGCCAAGTCTGCCCCCGCAGCCTGCCCGCACTGCGGCAGCACCAACCTGACCCAGGACCCCGATACCCTGGATACCTGGTTCAGCTCTGCTTTGTGGCCGTTCAGCACCCTGGGCTGGCCGAATGAGAACGCCGAGGATTACAACTACTTCTACCCCACCAACACGTTGGTGACCGGTTATGATATCATCGGCTTCTGGGTTTCCCGCATGATCTTCTCCGGCCTGGCCTACACCGGCAAGGCACCGTTTGACACCGTGCTGATCCACGGCATTGTGCGTGACAGCCAGGGCCGCAAGATGTCCAAATCTCTGGGCAACGGCATTGACCCGCTGAAAGTTATTGACGAGTACGGCGCCGATGCCCTGCGCATGATGCTGATGGTGGGTTCTACCGCCGGCAACGATATGCGCTACAGCGATGAGAAAGTGACAGCAAGCCGCAACTTTGCCAACAAGCTGTGGAATGCTTCCCGCTTTGTGCAGATGAACCTGCCGGAGGACTTTGAGCCGGGCATGCCCGCCGAAGAACTGCTGGATATGAGCGATAAGTGGGTGCTTTCCGAACTGGCACGCACCGCCGCCGAAGTGACCGCCAACCTGGATAAGTACGAGCTGGGCCTGGCTGCCGAAAAGGTGGAAAACTTTATCTGGGATATCTACTGCGACTGGTATATCGAAATCTGCAAGTCCCGCCTGAACGGCGAGGACGCCCAGCAGGCAGACACCGCCCGCAAGGTGCTGGTGTGGGTGCTGGATAAGGCGCTCAAGCTGCTGCATCCCTTTATGCCGTTCATCACCGAGGAGATTTACCAGGCATTGCCCGGCAGCGCCGAGACCATCATGACCCAGGAATGGCCGGACGCCGGTAAGATGACCGCCTGGCCGCAGGAATGTGCCGACTTTGAGGTGCTGATGGACTACATCAAGGCAGTGCGCACCATCCGCAATGATATGAACGTGCACCCGGCCAAAAAGACCAGCATGACCATCGAGACTGCCAACCCGGCAGCCTTCCAGAAAGGCGGCGCTTACCTGGCACGCTTTGCCTTTGCAACGGATGTTGCCCTGACCGAAAAGTACACCGGCACCACCGATGGCGTTGTGACCGTTGTTACCCCGGCCGCCCGCGGTTTTATCCCCATGATGGAGCTGATCGACCGCGAAAAGGAACTCAAGCGCCTGCATAAGGAGCTGGAAAAGGCCGAGAAAGAAGCCAATATGTTCCGCAACCAGCTGAACAACCCCAAGTTCGTGGAGCGCGCCCCCGAAAAGCTGGTCAACGAAACCCGCACCAAGCTCGCCGCCAGCGAAGATAAAATCGCCAACATCAACCAGTCTATCCAGGCATTGGGCTGATAAGCGATAGCGCCGTTCACATTATAATAAAATAAGATGAATACACCACGCCCGCAGCCGGTCCCAAAGACCAGTTGCGGGCGTGGTGATTTTTGTATAGGGAAGAATATGACGGATACAATTTTGCTTCCGGAATGGTCAAGACCGTTCCCTACAGAAATGGTGTAAAAGATAATGCCTAATCTCTACCTCCAATTCCTCATTGCTCATTCCTAATTTCTAATGATTGAGAAAACTCCTAACTCCTACTTCCTAACTCCTAACTTGCAATTTCCGTTCCCGGAAAATAGTACCCCAAAATGTCCTCCCAACCCGCGCCGCCTTCGGCCATGGCTTTAGCGCCATATTGGCTCAGGCCAACCCCGTGGCCGTACCCGCGTGTGGTGATGACAAACTGCCCGCCGCGCCAGGCAATGGCAAAGCAGGTGCTGCGCAAATCAAGGGCCTTGCGCACCTCCAGCCCGCTCACCATTTGGCCGCACAGCTCCAGCGTGCGCACATACCCGGCTTTGTCCCAGGTGGAAGCACCGACCCAGCTTTCGGGGGAATCATCGGGGGTAAGGCCCAATTCTTCCAGCGCGGTACGTACCTGCTCGGCGCTGTACTGAATGGTCACTTCGTACCCATCGGCAAACTTATCCCATGCGGAATCCACGCCGCATAAGTAAGGCAGCTGGCCGCCCCACACGTTCTGGCTGGCTTCGGTGTGGCCGCTGCTGATGGCATGGTAGCAGGCAGCGGCAGGCTGTCCGTTGTACAAAAGCACCGTCTGCCCGGTACGGGCGGCAAGAGATTGCAGGCGCTGCATGTTGGCGGCGTAATCACTGCCCCAGCGGCTTTGCAGAACCTCGCTGCTGGTCCAGCCGCTGCACAAAGCGCTGTTGGCGGTAAAGCTCTGCCCCTGAGCGGATAAGTACAACGCATAGCTGCGGCTGGCAACCATCTGGGCCAACAGGGCGTCGTCCGGCCAGGTTGCGGGCATCTCGCAGGCGGCAGCACCGACCATAAAATCCACAGCGGAAATGGTGAAGTCGGAATCGCTGGCTTCATCATGCAGGGTGATGGTTTGGGGGAATGCGGGGGCTGCGGAGGGAACAGGGGTACTCTCCGGCTGTGCCGTCGCAGTTGGCGCGGCGGACGGCGTAACCGTGGGGGCAGCCTGTACCGGAACACTGGGGAACAGCAGGCAGAGAAACGGCACCGCAGTGCTTAACGCGGTAAGCAGGGCGGCACAGAGCAGCGTGCGCTTCAAAACGGCAGATCCCTCCATTCCGGCAGGTGCGGCGCACGGCAAAACCTTGCATTTTGCCGCGGAGAACCGTATAATAAATAGCACTGGCGGGGCTTGTCTTGCGTCTTGGCCCCGGAGCCTGTTACCATTGTATTCGCCGCAAGGGGGATTTATGCCCGGCGGGAAAGGCTGTCCTATGAAAAAATCAAAGAACAAATATTCGCCGTGGCCGGCGGTAGCGCTGTGCCTGGTGTTTTTGGCGCTGCGCATTGTGGATCTGGCGCTGTTTACGGACCCGGAAACCAGTTTCCCCACGGTGGGACCCTCGGCGGCGCGCTGGGGGACCGCGCTGGTTGGTGCGGCGGCGCTGCTTGTGATGGGCCGCAGGGCGGATGAAAAAATTGCCCCCGGCAGAAAAAGTGTGCTGGGTGTTATGATGGCGGTAACGGGGACGGTGCTGGTACTGGCGGGGCTTTCGCAGTTGTTGAGTGCCGCAGTGGTGTGGCCCAGCATGGTGCTGCTGACGGCGGCGGGCGTGTGGTTCTTCGCTATGGGCTGGCGGGTTCTTTCGACCCCGGAAGGGCGTGGAACCGCCATGCCGCCCAACGCCGTGCAGTGCCTGATCCCTACGGCGGCGCTGTTGTGGGTGCTGATCCAGCGGTTTTCCATCATCCCGGCGGCATCGGCGCGGCTTGGCTGTACCTTCCGGGTGCTGGGGGCGCTGGGCGCGCTGCTTTGTGTGGGGATGCTGTGCAAGCTGCTGTATGTTCCCGGCGGTACCTATGGCTGCACGGTGCAGCAGTACGGCAGCCTGGCATTTTACTTTGCAACCTGCCACGAACTGCCGCAGGCCATCTTTGAGCTGGTGCGCGGCAGCGTCTCTGAACAAACCCTGCTGACCAGCCTGGCCATGGGCTGCGTTGGCCTGTGCGGGCTGGCGGCCATGCTTACCACGGTCCCGCGCAGTAACCCGACAAAAAAAGATAAGGCAGACTGAACCGATCCTCCAGCAGCTCCTGCGTGCTGGGGGATTTTTGTATGCGGCAGCCGGGACAAAGGGGCAAAAATGCAGCCGCGGCAAACTGTGCTCCGCTGTCAAACACCACAGCCCCGCCGCTTTGCCGGGCCAGCGCCTGCCACAGCGGCAGCACCCCGGCGGGGGCACCGCCCCGCAGGCAGAGCAGCACAGCGCGGGAACGCGGCTTTACTTCCAGCACCGCCTGCCCGCCGCAGGCCAAGACAGGGCGCAAGGCTTCCAGGACGGCGGCCTGCACCAGCGCCGGGCGCGCTGGAACAGGGCAGGTGATCCCCGACGGGAACATGGCGTACATCCAGCCGGGGCGGCGGCGCACGCATTGGGTCAGTGCCCCGGTCAGTGTTTGCAGCGTGCCGCATAATTCGCACCCCGCACCGCCCGGCTGGGCCAGCAGCTCCTGCACGGTCTGCGCCCGCAGCTGCGGCAGAACCAGCTCCGGCCCAAGCCCGGCCAGCGCCCGGCGGGCGGCTTCTTCCGCCAGGGCGGCGCGCCGGGTGGGGAAACGTGCAGAAGGTGGAACCATGGCAGCAGCCTCCGTGTGGTGATAAATGGGGCAAAACCTGTGGCATTTACCCCGGCGCGGTGCCGGGGCAAGGATAGTATGCCCGAAAAATACCGCCAAAGGCCATACAGTTATTGACAATACGCCAAATTGGCGTTGAAAACAGCTGCTTTTTTTGCCCAAAACATAATTTTTGCTCAATTTGCGTTAAAATAATAACAGCCCCTCTTGCAGTTTTGGCAGGAATGGGGTACAATAGAATCAAACCGGAAAGCGGCAATAAGCCGCTTGGGTGGGGCGGGTTCAACCCCGTTCCGAATATAAAATCTTTGGGAGGATTTTACTATGGCTGTTAAAGTTGCTATCAATGGTTTTGGCCGTATCGGCCGTCTGGCTTTCCGTCAGATGTTTGAGGCTGAGGGCTACGAAGTTGTTGCCATCAATGACCTGACCAGCCCCAAGATGCTGGCTCACCTGCTCAAGTACGACACCGCTCAGGGCTCTTTCCTGGGCAAGATCGGTGAGAACAAGCACACCGTCGAAGCTACCGAGGATTCCATCATCGTCGATGGCAAGGAGATCAAGATCTACGCCATTAAGGACGCTAAGGATTGCCCGTGGGGCGAGATCGGCGTTGACGTTGTTCTGGAGTGCACCGGCTTCTACACCAGCAAAGAGAAGAGCATGGCTCACATCGCTGCTGGCGCTAAGAAGGTCGTTATCTCTGCTCCTGCCGGCAACGACCTGAAGACCATCGTCTACTCTGTCAACGAGAAGACCCTGACCAAGGATGACCAGGTTATCTCTGCTGCTTCCTGCACCACCAACTGCCTGGCTCCTATGGCCGACACCCTGAACAAGACTTTCCCGATCGTTTCCGGCATCATGACCACCGTTCATGCTTACACCGGCGACCAGATGATCCTGGACGGCCCGCAGCGTAAGGGCGACCTGCGCCGCGCTCGTGCTGGTGCTCAGAACATCGTTCCTAACTCCACCGGCGCTGCCAAGGCTATCGGCCTGGTTATCCCCGAACTGAACGGCAAGCTGATCGGCTCCGCTCAGCGTGTTCCCGTTCCCACCGGCTCTACCACCATCCTGGTTGCTGTCGTTAAGGGCAAGGACATCACCAAGGAAGCTATCAACGCTGCTATGAAGGCTGCTGCTTCCCAGAGCTTCGGCTACAACGAGGATCCGATCGTTTCTTCTGACGTTATCGGCATGAAGTACGGCTCCCTGTTCGATGCCACCCAGACCATGGTCGCTAAGATCGACGACGACACCTATCAGGTTCAGGTCGTTTCTTGGTACGACAACGAGAACTCCTACACCAGCCAGATGGTTCGTACCATTAAGTACTTCGCTGAGCTGTAATAGAGATCTTCCCAACAAAATAGCGTGAAATTAGCAGTTGGCAAAATGTTACTGCGTGCGCCGGGTTCCGGCGGGCAGCAGGCAACCCCTGTTGAGCGATAACAACTGCCAGCGATTGCCGTGGGTACCCTGCGGCAGACTGAATACACGATAGAAAAGCCCCTTCCGGCTGTGAATGCAGCGGGAAGGGGCTTTTTGTATGAGAAATTTCAAATCAGTACTTCAAACAGACCGATCATCAGCGGCATGGTGAAGATTGACAAAAGCGTGCTGAGAACATACAGTGCGCTTGAATGTGCCGCATCACGATTGTACAGCTGAGCCATGGAAGTGACAGTTGCACAGGAGGGTGTGATGGCAGAGAGATAAACTGTCATCAAAATTGCCTTGCCATCGGAAATCCAACCTGCTGCATGTACCACCCGGAGTAATAAAAGAACAATTACAGGAACCACCAGCAGACGAAGCACAACAGGGAGGTAGTTCCGCAGTGTGCAAAATACCTTTTTCAGCGGGACCTCTGCGATTGCCATGCCGGCCAGCAGCATTCCCATAGGTCCAATCATATTTCCTACGCTGCTGAGTGTGCTCACGATTGGCGCTGGCAAAGAAATGTGCAACAGATACAAGAGCGCTCCTGCCACAATCGCAATCAGGTTGACATTGGTCAGGATCTTTTTCCATTCCAACTTGGTACTCCCTTGCAGGCAGGCGCTTGCGTGGGTCCAAAGTAAAATCAACTGCACGATGACAAAGGCGCAAGAGTATACAACATACTCACTGCCAAGTAAAGCTTGTACCAACGGAATAACCAATGCTGCCGCATTGCTGTAGATGATGTTGACTCTCTCGATTACATCCAATTTCAGCGGCCTGCGTATCACTGTATCGAACGCCAGAAAGACAACGTGCATCCCCACGGCAATCGCCATCGAATACAGAAGCCCAGCACGAATTTCAGGAGTATCATCAATCTGAAACGCATTCAGAACTACGCAAGGCATAATCAGATACACAAAAACAACAGAGAGCACCTTGCTGTCAGAGGGCTTTAGCAATTTGGCCTTGACCACAATGTACCCCATCAGCAGGACAATGAATAGTTGAGCAATCTGCTCCATCAGCAAAAGACTAACTTCCATACAAATCCCTTCCTTCATCTTGTCCGCACTATCGTACTCTTTTAAAGCTCGATAGTCAATACGCAGCTTGATGGAAATTCCCGGGAAGATGTGATAACCTTTTGACTGTGTGTATGCAGCCGAAATGAAGTTTGCCTATTCTGGAAAAAATATGATTTTTTGATATTTTAGGGCAATACCGCATAATTCTAAGCGCCGATACGGCGAGCGAGGTGCCGCAGATGCCGGAGCGGTGCTTAAGCCGTAAGGCGGGAATTGTGCAGTGTTGCCTTAGATAAAAATCAGAAAAAGCACTTATAAATATACCAAAAATATCTATACATCGTTTAAGGAAACTGCTAAGATATACGTAGAGCACCTTATGAAATCATAAAAGATAGTGAAAATGTGGGGGGCTGTGTATGAAATACAGCGTGGTGATTCCGCTTTACAACAAGGAGCATTACATTGCCGGTACCCTGCGCTCCGTTCTGACACAGACATTCCCTGATTATGAAGTGATCGTGGTGGATGATGGCTCAACCGACAACTCTTTGCAGGCTTGCAAAACAGTGCAGTCAGATAAAATCCGGATTGTACAGCAGGCGAATCAGGGCGTTTCCGCTGCACGCAACAAGGGCATTGAGCTGGCGGCGGGGGAGTACATCTGTTTTTTGGATGCTGATGATACCTGGCATCCGGATTATCTGCAAAATATCGAAACCATCGTGCAGAAATATCCCCAAAGTGATATCTTTGTTACGGCCTACCGTATTATCTACGCCAATGGCCGCTGCAAGGAATCGCACAGACTGCCGCAGGCGAATGGCTGTTTGCCTAGCTACTGGGAAACACTGGGCAAGGGTTATGACTTTGTCTGGACCTCCGCCACAACGGTGCGGCGCACGGCACTGTTGGCAGCGGGTGAATTCCGGCTGGGTGAAAAAATCGGGCAAGATCTGGATCTTTGGGCGCGATTGGCGAGAAATAACCCGTGTGTTGCCTATGCCTCCCGTGTTTGCGTGGATTATAACCGTGGGGCAGAAGCCAACGCCAGAACACGGGTAAAAGTGGCCCACGCCAAGGCATTTATGCAGGATTTGGAAGAGGAACTGAAGAATCCGAACCATAGCAAAGCCGAGATTGCGGCGATCCAGAGAAAATATGATTTAAAGATGACAGTTTATATTTATACAAGCCTGATTGCAGGGCAGAAACACCAGGCAAAGCAGGCGCTGAGCAGTTGGAACGGCAGGCCGAACCTGCGGAATGTTTTGTTGCGTGCGGGCCTTTGGTGCGCGACACTTCTGCCGGCCAGTGTCAATGCGGCCGTCTACCGGGCACGGCTGGCTTTGTTTTGAAATAGCATGATAGAAAAAATGAGTGTTTACCTTATGCTTTGCCTGCTGCTTGCCTACCCGGCGCGCCTCTGCGTGTTGGCACGGCGGCAGGGCAGGAGCGCGCAGCGTGTAGCACTGTCCATGTCCTGTGTGGTGCTGTGGTTTTTTATGGCAATGCGGGCACAGACTGTTGGTGTGGATACCAAGTATTATGTCTGCATTTATCAACAATTCCCACAGATTTCGTGGAAAGAACTGTTTACCGCCCAGCTTTACCCAACGCCCCGCCGGACATGGGAATTGGACTTGGAACCTGGGTACCGCCTGCTGAATAAGCTCCTCAGCATTTATTTGCCTGCGCCACAGTGGATTACAGTGGCAAACAGTGCGCTGATTATAGCGCTGCTTTACCGCTGGCTGCGGCGGGAATCCCCCAATGCTATGCTGAGTATCTGGCTTTACCTTACGCTGGGTGTTTATCAGACAGAAATGAATGTTGCCCGCAATGCGATTGCAATTTTACTGGGTTATACGGCATTCCACTGGATCAAGGAGCGAAAACTTGCGCCGTACTTTTTGCAAATTCTGATGGCAGTATCGTTCCACAAAAGTGCAGTGGTCTTTCTGCCGCTGTATTGGTTGGTGAACCGGCGGTGGAAATATCGCCATGTGTTGTACTGTACCATGGCAGCTTGCATCTTGGGCGCAGCATATCCGGTTGTGGCGGGGCGCGTGGCAAATTTGCTGCCCTATGCGCTGGCAAAATATTTTACGAAGAGCAACAGCAGAATGGAATCTATTGCGGTTGGTGCGTTTTATGCTCTGCTGGTTGCCTTTGTTCTTTACAAAATGACACCAGAGGAATGCAAAAAGCTGGAATCCAAGGAACCGCAGGGACTATTTCTCACCATGGCGACACTTTCGCTGTACGGGTTGAACCTTGGGCTAGCCTCTGCGGCGCGGATGGCTGCGTTGTTTGGGCCGTACCTGATCGTATTGCTTCCACGCATGTTGGAGTATATAAACTGCCCGCGCAGACGGGCTGCGGCAATCCAATGGTTGGCAGTGGCGGCGGGCCTCCAATATGTTTTGCGGCTGCTGATAAATAATATTGGAGGGACTATGCCGTATCAGTTTTTCTGGGCAGCATAGTTCTGGTATGGAGAAAATATTTTGAGTATCGTTTTTCTACTTAGTGTAATATTAAAAGGGCTTGGTGCAGTGCTGGAAGTGCTGCTGCAGGTTATGATCACCCGGATGCTGGGCCTTGCGGGATACGGAACTTACTCTACCTGGGTCAGTGCGGCGGATCTTGTGTACTGGGTATTGTTTTCCGGTATTACGAAATGCAATACTTTTTACTTATCAAATAAGGGAACAGAGCTGCGCCGCTTCAAGACAAAATATTACAGCTGTTATGTGCTGCCAGTCCTGACGACATTAGCGTTGGTACTGGCATTGGAAAAAGGACGGGGCGGTTACACGGTCATAGCACTAATTACCGGGATGGAACTTCTGGTAATGGACCATAGCAGCACAATGATGGCGCAAGGCCAGCCGGGATGTGCCTTATTCGGAGAGTATGTGCTGGGAAGACTGTTCCTTGTATTGGGAACACTGGTTTTATATAAAACGGAAAGACTCTCGCTTGGTACACTGCTGGCGCTGTATGTGATACAATACGCGGGAATCCTGGTGCTTTTCCTGATAAAGCGGGACAGAGAACCCCGGAGGGATATCTCGAAGGAACTTTCTTTGCGCAAATGGGGGAGCTATCAACGGGCGGATCTGATACAGGCGTTGATTTCGCAAATGCCAATCCTTTTGCAGTACTTTTTCACAGGCGCGTTTGAAGCGGGAATTGTCAGTGTAGTGCTGATGGTAAAAAAGCTTGTCAACTTCATCTCTGGTCCAACAGCAAAAGTGTTTCTGCCAGAATTTTCGCGCATGTATCATGCAGGGGATAAAGCGGGAATCAAGCGGTGCTATGCGTCCATTATGCGGATTCAAATGTTATTTGCCGGCAGTATGGCAGTTGTGCTGGTGGGCTATCCGCAGGTGCTGCTGTCGATTCTGGCGGAAGAGCTGCTGCCTTACACCAAACAGTTTGTTGGGTGTGCGCTGGTGTTTATTTTGATTGCGACACTTGGACCCTGCAGCGGGGTGCTGCAAATGACGGGTAACGAAAAGAAAGATAACCTGTATCGCGAAGCTGCGCTGGGGGTTATGCTGGTGCTGCTGTTTGTTATGCGGAGCAGCCGGTTGGTGATGCTGTATGCACTTTGTGTGCAGGCGCTGCTGGAAGGGGTGGTGAAATACTGGTATGTCTGCCGCTGGATGCAGGGGAGTGCCGTTAAGCTGAAGACTTACTGTATATGGTGGAGCGTACCAGCTGCAGTAATTGCGGGCGGCTGCTTGCTGCATTTGCAGCATTCTGCACTGGCGATGCTATTGGCGGCAGGGGGGACATTTGCTTTTGGCTTGGTGTGCGAACTGCGGCCCGGCGGGTGCTTGCATGGATATTGGAAAGGACTAAAAAAGAAGTTTGAAAAAACTTGAAAGAAATTTCGAAAAAGGTGTTGACAATGGTTGAAAGTGTGGTATTATAAATAAGCTGTCGCGCAA
>SAUS01000061.1 GCA_004000625.1 Candidatus Cibiobacter qucibialis
GGTACCGCAACCCGACATTATCGAGCATTTTGGCAACGCAGATGCCGTGCCGCAGCCGCCGGAGCGGTGCTTAAGCCGTCAGGCGGGAATTGTGCGGTGTTGCCTTAAATACGATAACGCAATAAAACAGCAGCACACCGTTTCCCGGAAAATAGGGAAGCCGGTGTGCTGCTGTTTTTATTTGGAAAGGGGGAATGGCGAAATAGGAACGAAAAGAGTGTGAAAATAAGAAATGAGGAAATTGGAAAAATTGAAGAAAGAAGAAATCAAGAAGATAAAAGAGTGAGTTACGCCTTTTCTACCTCATAATCACTCCAGCTGTCTGCTGTGGCGGCGGCGCTGGTGTCCACGCTGGTTTGGTAATGGCAACGTTCTGCAGCAAAAAGGTGGATTCGGTGTTGGTGGTGTAAAACAGGGATGTGCATGGCCCTAAAACGATGAAGAGGGAACTTTTTAATTGGATTTTTATTCAAATCTTTTTAACAAAAACTTTCTGCCCCAGCCCCCAACCGCTACTTGCAATTTGCCAAACGGTATAGTATAATACTTAAAGCGGACAGGGCTGTATATTGCGCTGTTTTGCATACGGATGTGGGCCCCGTGCGCAGGAGCCCTGTGAACCATGTCAGGCGGGGAACCGAGCAGCATTAAGCGGTGGTCTCCTGGTGCTGCGGTCAGTCCGCATTCGTATGCAAAGCAGCGCAGCCGCGGGGCACACCCCGCGCGGGCCTTGTCCCTTTTTCTATGCCGCAAAATATTTTACAGGGGGTGGTTGCATTGTACCGTGCACTGTACCGCAAGTGGCGTCCGCGCAAGTTTGCGGATGTTGTTGGCCAGGAAGCCATCGTAACGGCCCTGCAAAACCAGATCGCCGCCGGGCGCATTGGCCATGCCTACCTGTTTACCGGCACCCGCGGCACCGGCAAAACCACCTGCGCCAAAATTTTTGCCAAAGCGGTCAACTGCCTGGATACCACCAGCCCGGACCCCTGCGGTGAATGTGCTGTCTGCAAAGGCATTGATGAGGGCACCATTCTGGATGTATCGGAAATTGATGCCGCCTCCAACAACAGCGTGGATGACATCCGTGACCTGCGCGATGAAACCGCCTATCTGCCTGCCGTGTGCAAGTATAAGGTATATATCATCGACGAGGTGCACATGCTGTCTACCTCGGCGTTCAATGCCCTGCTGAAAACCATGGAGGAACCGCCGGAGCATGTGATCTTTATCCTTGCCACAACGGAAGTACAAAAAGTTCCGGCTACTATCCTCAGCCGCTGCCAGCGCTATGACTTCCAGCGCATTACGGCGGATAAAATTGCCGGTCGGCTGGAATATGTGGCCGGGCAGGAAAACATTGAGCTGGACCATAACGCCGCCGAGCTGATCGGCCGCCTGGCCGATGGCGCCATGCGTGATGCACTGTCTATCCTGGATACCTGCGCCGGTGTTTCCAACACTGTGGATGAAGCGCTGGTGCGCCGCATGGCGGGCGTGACGGACCGCAAATATCTGTTTGAGATCAGTGATGCCATTGCCGCGCGGGACGCTGTGAAAGCCTTGCAGGAGATTGCCGCCCTGCGCCAGCAAAGCGTGGATATGCGCCGCCTTTGTATGGAGCTGGCCGGGCATTACCGCAATTTGATGCTCAGCGCCCTGCCCGGCGGCACCGACCTGCTGACGGGAACTTCCCCCGAAGAGGAAGCTGCCTACGCTGCGCGGAAAGATTTCCCCCAGGCGGAAGCGGTACGCGCCGTCAATGCGTTTGGCGCCGCGCTGGAAAAGATGGCCCGCGGTACGGACCAGCGCATTGAGCTGGAACTGGCGGTTTTCTCGCTCACCCAGCCGGAAGCAGTGCCTGTTGCGCTGCCTGCCGCCGTGCCCGCCCGTCCGGTGGTTACAGCAGCCAGTCCGGCCCCCTTTGCCGCCGCCCCGCAGCAGGTGCCCCCGGTGCAAATGGCATCGGCCCCCGTGCCGCCTGTGGCAGCCCAGCCGGTTCCGCCTACCGTGGAACAGCCGCCGTTCAGCGCACCCATAGCAGGGGAGACCCCGCCCTTTGAGCCGGAGCTTGCCCCCGCCGCCCCGGCGGTGCAGCAGCCCACCCCGGCTCAGCAGCCGGTGTACGCGGCGGATGTGCCCATCCCCAAACCGGTGCGCACCGTGGCCAAAGAGCCGCAGCTGTTCCCCCAGTGGCAGGCGGTGCTGGAGCTGATTGCGGAAAACGACCCCATGCTGAACTCTTACCTGCGCGGAACCCAGGCTTATTACGATGGCCGCCGCGTGCTGATCGAGTGCAGTGATGATTTTCGCGATTTTATGCGCCGCAGCAAAGAAACCAGCAAAAACATCAAACAATATATCTACCAGGTCACCCACATCAAATGCGGCATCGGCCCGTATGAAAAAACCGCTGCAGCTGCATCCAACGCCCCCGCGGTCGATGTGGAAGAGACCCTGCGCCAGATGAAAGACCTTGGCGTGGATGTAGTGGTAGAAGATAAATAATGTTGCTGTCAACCGCAGTGTTGCGGTGTGCCGCCCGGCGGCAGCGCCGGGTGATAACAATATGGATAATAAGGAGAATTACCTATGAAAGCAAGACTTCCCAAAGGCTATGGCCGCCCCGACCCGCAGGCAATGATGCGTCAGGTTCAGAAAATGCAGGATGAAATCCGCGCAAAGCAGGACGAGCTGGAAGCCCGTGAATACACCGGCACCGCCAGCGGCGAGATGGTCACTGTTACCATGACCGGCAAGCACGAAGTGACCGCCATCAAGATTAAGCCCGAAGCCGTAGACCCGGATGATCTGGAAATGCTGGAAGACCTGATCGCTGCAGCTGTCAACAGCGCGGTTGCCGCAGTGGATAAGGATTCTGACGAAGAAATGGCTAAAATGACCGGCGGCATGAATATCCCCGGCCTGGGCTGATCGGGGGCCGCTGCATGCAGAACGCCGAACCCCTTGAAAACCTTGCGGACCAGTTCGCCCGGTTCCCCGGCATTGGCCGCAAGGGTGCCGTGCGCATGGCCTATGAGGTAATGTCCATGAGCAATGAGCAGGCCATGGAGCTGGCCAAGGCGATTGAAAACGCCAAGGTCAAGCTGCACCGCTGCCGCCTTTGCCAGGATTATACCGCCAACGAGGTGTGCAGCATCTGCGCTTCCCCCAAACGGGACCGCTCCGTGATCTGCGTGGTGGAATCCCCGCGGGATGTAAAAGCCATTGAGCGCACCCATGAGTTCAACGGCCTGTACCATGTGCTGCATGGCCTGATTTCCCCCATGGACGGCATCGGCGCGGATCAGCTTTGCGTAAAGGAGCTGCTGGCCCGCCTGGACGGCACCGTAAAGGAAGTCATCATGGCCACCAGCCCTACGGTGGAAGGCGAGGCGACCGCCATGTACCTGGCCAAGCTCATCAAGCCCCTGGGCATCAAAACCACTCGCCTTGCCTATGGTTTGCCGGTTGGTTCCAGCCTGGAATACGCTGATGAAACCACTTTGTACCGCGCTATGGAAGGTCGCGGCGAAATGTGACGCCCGATTTGGCTTGACAAAACGATTTTACTGCGTTATACTGTATACCCCTTAGCGGAATGGACTTGCGTGCTGCAGGGGATAACGGCTTTGAAAGGAGGTGCGCTTGATGGCACAGGAAAAGCCCGGCAAAAAGGTGATTGCCCAAAACCGTGAAGCGCGCCACGAGTATTTTGTCATCGAAGCGCTGGAAACTGGCGTTGAACTGGTCGGCACTGAGGTCAAAAGCCTGCGTGCCGGCGGGGTCAACCTGAAGGATTCCTGGGCAGATATTGATGATGGTGAGATCATCCTGAAAGGCATGCACATCAGCCCATATGAGCAGGGGAATATCTTTAATAAAGATCCCCGCCGCCCCCGCCGCCTGCTGGCGCATAAAAGCGAGATTCGCCATTTGCAGCAGCAGATCAAACTGCAGGGGTACACACTGGTGCCGCTCCAACTGTATTTCAAGCAGGGGCGTGTAAAAGTGGAACTGGGCCTGTGCAAAGGCAAAAAGCTGTACGATAAGCGTGCTGATGCCGCCGCACGGGACGCCAAGCGCGATATTGACCGCGCAATCAAAACAAGAAGATAATTTTTTCGCGCACACACTTTTGTTTTCCCACGCTGTGTGGTTCTGCCGCACAGCGTTTATAGGGGGCTGTAATGGTTTCGACGGGGAGAGAGAGGCGTGAGCAGCGGGCCGTGGCGGTGCACCACGATAAAAGCGCCAAACAAAATTAACTGACAACGATTATACTGTTGCCGTCGCTGCCTAATTAGGCACGACCGTCCTGCCTGTTTTAGTACCGCACAGGGTCAGGGCGTCGATTAGGTACTGAACGTGCACGGGCCTAAGCTTTGCCGCCCGTCATGAATTTATGAAGCTACCAATGTGTCAAGCGTGTGCACTCGCTCGCACTGCGGGAATTTTAATAAATGCACTGCGCCCGGAGATACTCTAACCGCTTTCTTTTCGGACACGGGTTCGACTCCCGTCAGCTCCACCAAAATAAAAGCACCCGCCGTACCCCGGCGGGTGTTTTTGTTTTGGTGCTCCGTGAGCTGCTGAGGAGTCGAACAGGGCGGCAGTACCGCAGTACCAGCCCGATGGCCGATGCGGAACGCGGATGCCGTGCGTTCGTCATCCTCGGTGGAATCACTCTCATTATACCAGTGGTTTGCCCGGTGTTTGAATGCCCTGCGAACAGCCCGCCTGCCCCTCATACAGGGCAGGCAGGCATAAAAATACCACGGTGCAAAATTGCATCGTGGTTGAATTAAAAATCAGTGCTTTTTCTTGATTGGGTCAATATATAAGTATGCTTCGGGGTCTCTGTTCTTCTGAGTGGATTTCTCTTTGTTGATTTTTGCTCTCAACCGGGTCATATAAAGCCATACTTCGCCGTCCGTTCTCAGCTCCGGATTTTTCTGCATTTCATTCCAAATCTCAGAAGGATTTTGAAGTTTTAAAATCTCACTCTTTGTCATCACTTAATTCCTCAATAAATTGATACAGCAATGGGTCTTTTTCTTTCAGAAGGTTTGGTTCTTGATAAAACGCACGATAACCCTCGCTGAAATATTCTTTCAGCATGGATTCGTCAACTTCAAAAGAATCTGGTTTGAAAATACCGTAGTCTTCTGTTTCATAAAGACGACCTTGATATATAGAAACAAACTTATCGTTGGTAAGATAAGTGATGGGCATTGTAAAAGTTTCGTCATCTATCATAATTTTAGATAAATCCGAAAGTTCCAGTCCAAAACGTCTTACCGCAATATATTTTTCATTATGAATCAATTTCAGAGAAATTTCAAGAGCATGGCCGTATTTGTGAATCATGTCGCCTGCTGTTCGGTCGGGATGTACGTATAATGTTCGGTTTTTGTAGCTATAACCGCTGCCAGAAGCATTTCTATCAACCATCACAACTTTATCAATGATGCTTTCCGCCCGGTTCTTCTGCCATTTCGGAATAACTGAAAGCTCTTTTTCAATGCTTTCTCTTTCTGTTTGCGAAACATTGTCTGCGAAATTGAGCTTCTGAAGGGCGGATTGTTCTTTTCTCGCCGCATACGCCGTCTGCTTCTTGGCGCTGAAGTTCTCTCCCGGCACCTCCGCCCTTACGCCGTCCAGCCGCTCCCCGGTTTCTGCCAGGAAAGCACTCAGCTGCTGCCGGGCGGCTTTCAGCTTGGCGGCGCCTTGGCTGGCATCCACCCCGGCGGCGGTCTCAGCCAGGTAACGGCGCTTGTACTTGCGCACCCTGCGTTCCAGCGCCCGCTGCATCTGGCTGATCTCGTACCGGGTGTACAGCCCGCCGCCATAGGGAATATTGCGGGCGTCCAGTTCGGCCAGGCGTTCATCCGTGTAATTGCGGACAGATACGCCGGGGTAGAACGGGTAAAAGTTGTGGCGGCAGTTCCAGCCGCACAGGCCGGGGCCGGTGCCGTAACCGGTGGCGGTTTCAAAATCCTCGTACCGCTCACCGTCCTGCACCACAGCTCCGCCGCGGTGGTAAACCCGGCCCTGCCACACCGCATGGGTGGGGCGGGCACCCTCGTGGGCGGTCACCTCCATAAACTCGCAGTCCATCTCTTCCATGCGGGCTAGCTGCAATATGCGGTCAAAAGCAGGCATAAAAATACCACAGTGCAGAATTTGCATGCGCTGAATACTCTGGGCGGTGATCTCCCTGTATCTCAGGCTGCTTCTTTCGGTGTAGCATTGTTTTTCTCGGACTGCAAGGCACTTGCCACCGCAGCCGTCCGTTTCCCGTTCCGCCGTTTACAAAAATATTTTTGAAATAGGGCTTGCTTTTTCCATCTTATCCTGCTATAATAATCAAGCACTGTTAAGGCAGAGGCACAAATGAATATGGGAGCTTTCCCGAGTGGCCAATGGGGACAGACTGTAAATCTGCTGCTTAATGCTTCGGTGGTTCGAATCCACCAGCTCCCACCAAAAAGCTGTGGCAAAAATATGTCACAGCTTTTTTTGTTGTATCGCTAAAAAATGACGAGCTCATCAGCCCTTTTTTCAAACGTTTTTTACAGTGTTGTCCAACACATAAAGAGGAAAACCACAAATGTGCACTCAAGAATTAAAAATTGGCACAATTCCGGCTGTACTGTACGGCAAACCGGCCCCCAACATCTGGTTGTTCGTGCATGGCCAGGGCGGTAATAAAACGGAAGCCGCAGCATTTGCGGCGCTTGCCGCCCCAACCGGCTGGCAGGTGCTTGGCATTGACCTGCCGGAACATGGAGACCGCACGGGGGAAACTGACTTTACTCCCTGGCAGGTGGTGCCGGAGCTGCAAACGGTGCTGGCCTATCTGCAGCAGCACTGGCAGGGGATTCGGCTGCGGGCCAACAGCATCGGGGCCTATTTTTCCATGCTGGCTTTTGCCGGGGCAACGATTGAAAAAGCGCTGTTTGTTTCGCCGATTGTGGATATGGAGCGGCTGATCTGTGATATGATGCAGTGGGCAAAAGTAACGCCGGAGCAGCTTTGCGAAAAAGGTGAGATCACCACAGAATTTGGGCAGACCCTTTCGTGGCGGTACCTGTGTTGGGTGCGCCAACACCCGCTGGATGGCTGGCAGATCCCCACAGCAATCCTGTACGCCGGGCAGGACACCATGACAAGCCGGGACACGGTGACGACGTTCGCCCAAAAACACCATGCGGAACTGACGGTATACGAACCGGGCGAGCATTGGTTCCACACCCCGGCTCAGCTAGATGCCATGCAAACCTGGGAGCAGGCACACCGGTAAGAGCCGCTCAAGGCTTGAACCATGAGAAAGAGAGAGGAAAGACCATGGCCATTACAATGTTGGCGGGGTACCTGGTTATTATCAACGCGGCGGCGCTGCTGATGATGGCGGAGGACAAACGCCGAGCCAAGCGGCACCAGTGGCGCGTGCCGGAAGCCGCACTGTTTGGCGCAGCCCTGCTGGGCGGCAGCGCCGGGGCATGGGCGGGCATGTATCTGTTCCACCACAAAACCAAGCACTGGTATTTTGTGGTGGGTATGCCGCTGATACTGGCCGCACAGCTGGCCGCTGGGGTGTGGCTGGCAGGGAACAGCGGCCTGGTTTGAACAATCGGAACGCTCTGCCGGAGCAATAACGGTGCCGCAGCACCGGGACCCCGGCAGAGCATTTGACTTTTTTGGTTAGCCATGATAAACTAATGGCACCTGATCAAAACAAACAAGGCGTTCCCCAGAAAAAAATTGCGACGGTTCGGCAACGCACCGCCGTTTTTATGAAGCAAATGTTAGCCAAGTCTAACATTTGCTGACCAAGGAAGTGCAAAAAAGCTCAATGTCAAAACAAACCGATAACAAGCAATTCTGGCAGCGGTGGGCCAGCTGCTATGGCCCGCTGATGCAAAGCAGCGAGCCGCTGTATGCTGCCATTGCGCAGCAGATGCAGCCGCACCTGACGCCGGAAATGAACGTGCTGGAACTGGCCTGCGGGTCCGGCCAGCTCAGCTTCCGGCTTTCCCGCCTGGTGCGGGACTGGGAGGCTACGGATTTTTCGCCCAAAATGATCGCCCAGGCAAAGCTGAAACCCCGCGGGGTGGGGCTGCACTTTTCGGTGCAGGATGCCACCAGCCTGCCCTATGCGGACGAAACCTTTGATGCGGTGCTGATCGCCAACGCCCTGCACATTATGCCCCGGCCGGAAAAGGCTCTGGCAGAAATTTACCGGGTGCTCAAGCCCGGCGGCCAGCTGTTTGCCCCAACCTTTGTGCATGGCGAGGTACCCCGCACCCGGCTGCGCATGCTTGCCATGCGGTGCGCGGGGCTGCAAATCTATAACAGCTGGATGGTGCCGCAATACCTGGCATTTTTGCAGGCGGGCGGCTTTGCCGTGCAGGAACATGCCCTGCTGGGGGATACCCTGGCCCCGCTGTGCTATGCCCGCGCTGTGCCGGACAAAACGCGCGTGACACAGCGCTGAAGCAATCCACCCCAGAACAGAACGATATAATGAAAGGCTGATACAAGCCCGAAATGCGTGAGCAGATCCGCACCGTTATGCGCTGGAGCGGCCCCCGCATGCTGTTCGTCCACCCCGTGCTGGCCGTCCGGCATATGAAGGAAACGATGAAGGCGAAGAAGAGTTAGGAGTTAGGAGTTAGGAGTTAGGAGTTAGGAGTTAGGAGTTAGGAGTTAGGAGTTAGGAGTTAGGAGTTAGGAGTTAGCAAAACGCGCACAGCGCTGGATGAGCCAGACGCTGTGCGCGTTTTTGCGTGGTGAAAGTCAAAAAAATGCTGTAGGGGGCGAATATGATTCGTCCGCAAAGAAACGTGAAATTTTTGCCGCAAACCGAAAAATGGTTTGTAGGGGACGATGCTTGCATCGTCCCAAATGACGGGCTTTACCGTATCGGCACTTAGAATTATGCGGTATTGCCCTAAAATGAGGTCAATATGATTAAAGTTTCTTCGGTTCCTTCTTTTCAAAGAAGGAATAAAACAACCCCCGTAAAACCAATCAGATGCGCTCCAAAATGGCGTCACCCATGGCGGTGCAGCCAACCTTGGTGCAGCCGCCGGCCATCATGTCGGCGGTGCGCAGGCCGGCATCCAGCACGGCGTTCACGGCGCTTTCAATGGCGTCAGCCTCAGCGGCCATGCCAAAGCTGTAGCGCAGCATCATGGCGGCGGAAAGGATGCAGGCAATCGGGTTGACCACATCCTGCCCGGCAATGTCCGGGGCAGAACCATGGATGGGCTCGTACAGACCGCAGGTGGTGGCACCCAGGGAAGAGGACGGCACCATGCCAATGCTGCCGGTGATCTCGCTGGCTTCGTCGCTCAGAATATCGCCAAACATGTTCTCGGTCACAATCACGTCAAACTGGCTGGGGTTCTTGCAGATCTGCATGGCGCAGTTGTCCACAAACATCTCGCTGTACTCCACCTCGGGGTACTCGGCCTGCAGGCGATGCATCACGGCACGCCACAGGCGGCTGGTATCCAGCACGTTGGCTTTATCCACACAGGTCAGCTTTTTGCGGCGCTTCATGGCAGTTTCAAAGCCAATGCGGCCAATGCGCTCGATCTCGTGCTCCGAGTAGGGCATGCTGTCAATCGCAACTTTTTCGCCGTTCTGCTCAATGGTTTTGTGCTCGCCAAAATATACGCCGCCAATCAGCTCACGCACCACAATAAAGTCGATGCCTTTGTCCACGATCTCTTTCTTCAGCGGGGAAGCATCCGCCAGCTGGGGCCAGATCCTGGCCGGGCGGTTGTTGGCGTACAGGCCCATACCGGCGCGCAGGCGCAGCAGGCCTTTTTCCGGGCGCTTGTCACCGGCCATGCCCTCCCACTTGGGGCCGCCGACGGCGCCAAGCAGTACGGAATCCGATGCCAGGCACTTGTCCAGCTCGCTCTGGGGCAGGGGATCGCCAAACTTGTCAATGGCTTCGCCGCCCATGTAAGCGCGGGTGTAGGTAAAGGTGTGGCCAAACTTTTCAGCAACTTTGTCCAGCACGCGCACTGCCTGGGTCACGATCTCCGGGCTGGAGCAGTCGCCATAAATCAGGGCAATGTTTTTCTGCATCTTACTTTCCCTCCTGGATGCTCTTCATCAGGCCGCCGGCCTTGATGATCTTCTGGATAAACGGCGGGAACGGCGCAGCCTGGAAGGTCTGGCCGGTGGTTTCATCAGTGATCACGCCGGTGTCAAAGTTGATGGCAACCACATCGCCCTCGTTGATGGCCTCGCTGGCGGCGGGGCATTCCAGAATGGGCAGGCCAATGTTGATGGCGTTGCGGTAGAAGATACGGGCAAAGCTCTTGGCAATCACGCAGTCAATGCCGGCGGCCTTGATGGCAACGGGGGCATGCTCGCGGGAAGAACCGCAGCCGAAGTTTTCGCCGCCAACCATAATGTCACCGGCCTTTACGCGGGTCACAAAGGTCTTGTCAATGTCCTCCATGCAGTGGGCGGCCAGCTCGGCGGGGCTCTGCGTGTTCAGGTAACGGGCGGGAATGATCACATCGGTGTCAATATTGTCACCGTACTTAAAAACAGGTCCTTTTGCGTTCATGCTTCTACCTCCCTGGGGTCAGTGATGTGGCCGGTCAGTGCGCTGGCGGCGGCGGTGGCGGGGCTTGCCAGATAAATTTCAGAGGTAACGTGCCCCATGCGGCCGACAAAGTTGCGGTTGGTGGTGGAAACGCAGCGCTCGTACTCGGCCAGAATACCCATGTAGCCGCCCAGGCAGGGGCCGCAGGTGGGGGTGGAAACAATGCAGCCTGCATCAATAAACGCTTCGGTGTAGCCGCGCAGGATGCACTCTTTGTAAACAGCCATCGTGGCGGGAATGATGATGCCGCGCACACCCTTGGCAATGTGCTTGCCTTTCAGCACGTTGTAAGCGGCTTCCATATCCTCAATGCGGCCGTTGGTGCAGGAACCGATCACTACCTGGTCAATCTTGATGTCGGCACCCTCCTTGGCAAGGTGGGTGTTCTCCGGCAGGTGGGGGTAGCTGACGGTAGGCTCCAGGGCATCCAAATCGATCACCACGGTGCGCTCATATTCGGCATCGGGGTCGGCTTCGTATTTGGTCCAGGGACGCTGGCTGCGGCCCTTCAGGTATGCTTCGCAGGCTTCGTCCACCGGGAAGATGCCGTTTTTGGCACCGGCTTCAATGGCCATATTGCAGATGCACAGGCGGTCCTCCATGGTCAGGCTCTTAACGCCCTCGCCCACAAATTCCAGGCTCTTGTACAGCGCGCCGGAAACGCCGATCTCGCCGATCAGGTGCAGGATCACGTCCTTGCCGCACACAGGGGCGTGGATGGCACCTTTCAGCTCAATCTTGATGGCGGCAGGCACCTTGAACCATGCCATGCCGGTTGCCATACCGGCGGCCATATCGGTGGAGCCAACGCCGGTGGAAAACGCGCCCACCGCACCGTACGTGCAGGTGTGGCTGTCGGCACCAATGATGCAGTCACCGGCGGTCACAATGCCCTTTTCGGGCAGCAGGGCATGTTCAACACCCATCTGGCCGACATCATAAAAGTTGAGGATATCGTATTTGTTGGCAAACTCACGGCACTGCTTGGACTGCTGGGCACTCTTGATATCCTTGTTGGGCACAAAGTGGTCCAGCACAATGTTCACGCGGGTTTTATCAAACACCGAGTTGAACCCGGCTTTCTCGAACTCATTGATGGCAACCGGGGTGGTAATATCGTTGCCAAGCACAATGTCCAACTTGGCATTGATGAGCTGCCCGGCCGTTACCGAAGCTTCGCCGCAATGCGCAGCGAGGATCTTCTGTGTCATGGTCATTCCCATAGATTTCTGCTCCTTTTGCTCTGACGTATATCTTACGAATTAGAGAATAAGTAATAATGAATAAAGAATAATGGTGGTGGACCGCGGCGCACAAGCGCCGCTCAAAAACGGGGATAAACGATAACCCGGAGGCAGGCACAGCGGGACGTGTCGCACATCATATCCAAACCGTGCCGCAGGCACACCATCATTTTTAATTATTCTCTATTCTTTTTTATTTGCAACCTTACTGGTTATTGATTGCACTGACCAGCGCGCGGATACCGGCAACGATGATATCGGTGTGGGTGCCGCAGCCCCAGGTCTCCTTGCCGGATGCCCATTTCAGGCCCACATAGCAGCAAGCGCGGGAGTCGGTATCGTTGTCCAGTGCGTGTTCGCTGTAATGCACCAGGGTGAAGTGCATGCCGGTGGTCTGCTCGATGGCGTTGGCCACAGCATCCAGACGGCCGTTGCCGACAGCATCGCAGGTAACGGGGGCGTTGCTGCCGTTAGCCACGGTAATATGGGCGGTAATGGTGGAATCCGGGTTCTGGGTAAAGTGTGCTTCCGGAACATTCAGCGGGGTCTTGTTGTTCAGGTAAGCGCGCTCGAACACATACAGCACTTCCTGGACGCTCAGCTCTTTGTGCTCGTGGTCGGATACATCCTTTACGCGGTAGCCAAGGTCTTCACGCATGCGCGGCGGGGGATTGTAGCCGTAATTCTGCTGCAGCAGGAAGCCGATACCGCCCTTGCCGCTCTGGCTGTTGATGCGGATAACATCGGCATCATAAGTGCGGCCAATGTCATGCGGGTCAATGGGGATGTACGGGCAGGTCCACTCGTGCAGGTTATGCTCCTTGCGCCAGGTCATGCCCTTGGCAATGGCGTCCTGGTGGCTGCCGCTGAACGCAGCAAACACCAGGGAACCGGCATACGGGCTGCGCTCGTACACATGCATGCGGGTCACGCGTTCATACGTTTCGCAGATGGCCGGCATGTTGCTGAAGTCGAGGTGCGGGTCCACGCCGTGGCTGTACATATTCATGGCCAGGGTGATGGCATCCACGTTGCCGGTGCGCTCGCCGTTGCCGAACAGGCAGCATTCAATACGCTGGGCACCGGCCAGAACAGCCAACTCGGCATCTGCCACGCCGCAGCCGCGGTCGTTGTGGGGGTGGGTGGACAGGATCACGCTGTCGCGGTACTTGAGGTGCTTGGAGCACCATTCGATCTGGTTGGCGTAAATGTGCGGCATGCTCATTTCCACCGTGACCGGCAGATTGATGATCATCGGGCGGTCCGGGGTGGGCTGCATCACATCCAATACGGCGTTGCAAACCTCAACGGCGTATTCCGGCTCGGTGCCGGTAAAGCTTTCGGGGCTGTATTCAAACAGGAAGTTGCCCTCGTATTCTTCGCTCAGCTTTTTAACCAGTTTTGCGCCGTCAACAGCGATTTGCTTGATCTCTTCCTTGCTCTTTTTGAACACCTGCTCGCGCTGGGCAACGCTGGTGGAGTTATAAAAGTGGATGATGGCGCGCGGCGCACCCTTAACGGCCTCAAATGTTTTACGGATGATATGGTCACGGCACTGGGTCAGCACCTGAACGGTGACGTCGTTCGGGATGCGGTTGCCATCGATCAAGGCGCGCAGGAAGTCGTACTCGGTCTCGGACGCTGCCGGGAAGCCGACCTCAATCTCCTTAAAGCCGATCCTGATGAGCATATCATAAAATTCAAGCTTTTCTTCCAGATTCATGGGAACGATCAAGCTCTGGTTGCCATCGCGCAGGTCTACGCTGCACCAGGCGGGAGCCTTTTCGATATGGTCTTTCTGGGGCCATTCATAGACATGGCCGGGCTCAACCGGCGGGGGATAATAACCTACATGATACTTTGTTGCGTCCATCATTTTTTATTGCCTCCATCAAAGTTTGTCTGCCCCTGAAAACCGGACAAAATAAAAATCCCGTCTCTCAAAGGCGTTTTTACCTTTGAGAGACGGGATGTAAATTTTACAAATACCCGCGGTACCACTCTCATTGCCGCCAGGGGGCGGCCGCTCTGCACGATCGGCTGTTTTATAGAAAGCAAACAGCGAATCGCTCCTGCAAGATAACGGTCAGGTTCCGGCTGCACCTAACGCAAAGCGCTCAGCGCAGCTGCTCAGGGGCCAGTGACGCAAAACCTTCCGCACCGCCTTGCACCAACCGGCGGCTCTCTGAAGCTGAAAGGAGATTGCTTTTTCCCCATCATTGCATTTGTGAATTGATAACAATATGGATTCTAGCAGGTTTCACATTCTGTGTCAAGATGAATTTTGGGGTTTGAACAAAATGACGAGAATGGGGAAAACTTTTTGGGAAAAAGAGAAAAAGAAAAGTTAGGAGTTGAAGGAGGCTGTTTGAATGAATAAAGAATAAATAATAAAGAATAATGGTGGGGGACCGCGGCGCGGTGCGCCGCTCAGAAAATATGGGGTTTGAGGCTATTGGAAATGTGAGATGGAGGATGAAACAACCGGTAGGGCATGGTCACCTGACCACGCCGAAACTTTAGGATATTTGAAAATCTGGAAATCTATAATATGCCCTGCCCCACAGTAGGGGACGGCGTCCTCGACGTCCCGCGGGTACCTTGAACCAAACTGTACCTTACCCATCATAAAGGCAACACCGCACAATTCCCGCCTTACGGCTTAAGCACCGCTTCGGCGGCTGCGGCACGGCATCTGCGTTGCCAAAATGCTCGATAATGTCGGGTTGCGGTACC
>SAUS01000062.1 GCA_004000625.1 Candidatus Cibiobacter qucibialis
CCGTGCCGCAGCTGCCGGAGCGGTGCTTAAGCCGCAAGGCGGGAATTGTGCGGTGTTGCCTAAGTTGTACAAGTGCGTTTTCCACCCCCGTACCCTGCTAGTGACTGATAAAACCATTGCCTTCTTTGTAGGGGCGGGGTCACTGACCCCGCTGCTCCCCTGCCCTAACACAAACAAAAATCAGCAAGGCCCGATGCCGGGGTGAATCTCACCGCACGGTATCGGGCCTTGCTTTATATTGCTCTATATTTTATGTATTGCTTCCCCGTTTGCCTGCTTTACCCAATCAGGCCGCTGTTCTTGACAGCCTGGACGGCTTCGGTGATTTTTTCCACCGGCAGGGTCAGGGCAAAACGGACGTAGCCTTCACCGGACGGGCCAAAGCTGGAGCCGGGGGTGCAGATCACGCCGGCTTTTTCAATCATTTCCATGCAGAACTCCATGCTGGTGCCGTGCCCCTGCGGGACCGGTGCCCAGACGAACATGGAGCCGTGGCTGTCCGGCACATCCCAGCCGATGGAGCGGAAGCCCCCGCACAGGGCGTCGCGGCGGCGCTGGTATTCGGCACACTGGGCCTTGATGGGCTCCAGCGGGCCTGTCATAGCGGCAATGGCGGCTTTCTGCTCCGGGATGAACTTGCCGAAATCGATCTGGGTGCGCAGCTTCTTGCATGCGGCAATCACATCGCGGCGGCCCACCAAAAAGCTGATGCGCGCGCCGGTCACGTTGAAGCTCTTGCTCAGGGAGAAGAACTCGACCGCGCAGGTCTCGGCGCCGGGAATGTTGAAGATGCTGTGGCCCACGGCACCATCAAAGATGATATCGCTGTAGGCGTTATCATGGATGAGCAGAATCTTATGTGCATTGCAGAAATCCACGATCTCCTGGTACAGCTCCGGGCTGCCCACGCTGCCCACCGGGTTGGCCGGCAGGGATACGATCATAATCTTGGCCTTATCGGCCACATCGTCGGGGATCTCCTTCACATTGGGCAGGAAGTTATGCTCTTTGGTCAGGTGGTAGTAGTACGGCACGCCGCCGCCCAGCTTGACGCCGGTAATGAACACCGGGTAGCAGGGGTCCGGCAGCAGCACCACATCGCCGTCGTTCAGCAGGGCAAGGCCCATGTGGCCCATGCCGTCCTGGCTGCCGTTAAAGCTCATGATCTGGTCCGGGGTTATGCCGTCCACATCAAAGCGGCGCTTGTAATAAGCGCACACGGTATTCAGCAGTTCCGGCAGGTCCCGCAGGGAATACTTCCAGTTTTCGCTCACCATGGCGGCATCGCACAATGCCTGCTTGATGTGCGGCATCGGCTCAAAGTCCGGGGTACCGACCGAAAGATTATACAGCTTTTTGCCCTGTGCTTCCAGGGCCACCTTTTTATCATTCAGGGCAGCAAAAATTTCCGCGCCGAACAGGTCCAGCCGTTTTGAAAATTCCACTTCAAATGCCATGATTTTCTATCTCCTCTCCCAAGCCTGAGGTTATCCTCTATCCGGCAATACCAAATCATTCTAAACGCCGATACAGCGGGAATCATCTGGTATTGCTCTATCTCACTTTGCACGCTGAGCGCACAAATAGGCATCAATATCAAAGTCCAACAGCTGCGTATCCTTTTTTAAGTACAGCGGGTGGTGCGGCTGGCCGGATTTTAACAGCGGGCCTGCCGTGTACCACTTTGCGCCTGCCGCTTTGCCGTCGGCGGCAAAATCCCGCATACAGTCCATCAGGTAATCCCGTTTCAGGATGATGTTCCCCCACGCCGCCCACACGGCCGGCTGGTCCGATAAAGACAGCAGATACCGGAACGCCTTGCGGTTTTCCGCGTGCAGGGCTGGGTTCAGCGCATGCTCCATATCATCGGGGCAGGTGGCGCGCTGGGCGTACACGTTGAACATCAAAAAACTGTCATACCCGTTAGCCAGGGCAATGCGCTGGGCACTCTGCAAGGTGGGGTCCAGGGCATCCGGGGCCGCGGTGGATGGGTTGATGCCTACGCAGATCAGCGGCTTTTTGCCGCGGGTGCCCAAAATATAACGGTACTCGGAATAGGTATTGGGCACATACAGCCAGCGGGCCGCATCATAATCCGGGGAAGGCTGCAGCGCCGCCTGCAAAGCGGGTTCAAACAGCGCCAGTTCCAGCCCGGCGGTAGGGCCTTTTGGGATATGCATACAAGAAACCTCCTGAGGTACAGTTAAAAAGCTGCGTTTTGGACCGCATAGTAATTACTATACCACCGCCGCACACCTTGCGCAAGAGGGAACCGCGTGATATAATACCCTTTAACCTTTCAAGGTTTTATGCAACAGACTTTTTCAAAAAGGACGTGTTAAGATGGAAAAGCGCCACAATTATGCGGCTGCCGGATTCCTGCTGCTGGGGATCGGCGCAGCGGGGCGGGCGTTCCTGGGTGTGCCGGAAGGCGTTACCATGGCGGAACTGAGCCTGACCGTGCTGCTGGTGATCGGCGCCCTGCTGCTGACACGGCAGGGGCTGGCTGCGCTTGTGTGTGGGTTGGCGGCCACGGCACTGGAGCTTGTTTTGTGCGGTTCCTGGGTGCAGGCCGGCGGAGTTTTGGCCGCTGCTGCGCCGTTTTTGCGGCTGGCTGACCTGTGGCTGCTGCTGGGCCTTGTGTGGGGCAGCCTGCCTGCGGCCCGCCGCGCTGTGGACGACCTGAAATACACCCGCTCCACCCGCATGATGCTGGTTGCCTGCGGGGTGCTGCTGGCTGCCCACACGGTGTTGCGCATTGCCAGCCTTGCTGCGCCTGCCAGCGTGCCGCTGGGCAAGGCTTCTTCCGGCAGCTTTGTGGTATTTTCGGTACTGCTGCTGTGGTACACCGTGCTGATGGTCAAAGCCTACAACGTTCAGCGCACCAAACATTGAGTATACGGCCGTTCTGCGCCCTTTGGGGCGCGGGATGGCCGTATTTTTATTCTATTATTTTGCGCGGAATCTCTTTACATCTTTAATGCATAAAAGTATAATAAATTCATCTATTTCCGCGTAACTTGGTGGGTTGTGGATGAAGAGGAATGGAAGAGGTTCGGAAGAGATTAGAAGAGGAGAGTATATTCATGCAACTTGATCTTTCCCGGTTTTCACCGGCTGAGCGCAGCACTTTGCAGCTGCGTGTATTATACGAGGGTGCAGGCTACCGCAAATTTCGCTGCTCCCATTTTGAGGAATATTCGCTTTATCAGCAAAACGAGCGCTTTCTTTCGGATTCTCAGGTCATTACTTTTACTGACCTGGACGGCAAGCTGCGCGCCATCAAGCCGGACGTAACACTTTCGATCGCCAAGAACGCCCAGCCCACCGCCGGGGAATGCAAAAAGTATTATTATACAGAGCAGATCTGCCGCCCCAGCCGCGAAAGCCACACCTTCTCGGAAATCAGCCAGATGGGCCTGGAGTGCATCGGTGCGGTTGGCGCTGCCGAACAGGCCGAGGTTGTGCGCCTTGCGCTGGAAAGCCTGGCCAGTCTGGAAGTTCCCACCGTGCTGGAAGTCAGCCACATGGGCTTTGTGACCGCCCTGCTGGACACCCTGCATGTGGATGCCGCCGCCCGCCCGCGCCTGCTGGAGCTGCTGCGCGACAAAAACGCCCACGAGCTGCATGCCGCCGCGCTGCAAAGCGGGCTGGATGAAGCCGCCGCCAACGCGCTGACCGCTATTTTAAGCCTGCACGGCCCCTTTGGCACCACGCTGGCCGCCGCCCGCAGCCAGTGCCAGTGCGAAGCTCAGCAGGACGCCCTGCTGGAACTGCAGAGCCTGCAGAATGAACTGGGCGATGCCGGACGCGGCATGCAGCTGGATCTGAGCCTTGCCGGTGATATGGAATATTACAACGGCCTGGTGTTCAGCGGTTATGTGGCCGGGGTGCCCCGTGCCGTGCTGAAAGGCGGCCGGTATGACCTGCTGGCCCAGCGCTTTACCCCCGGTGCCTGCGCCCTGGGCTTTGCCCTTTACCTGGACGAGCTGGAACGCCTGAGCGCTCCCCTGCCGCCTGTACAGCAGCAGGGCACCGAGCGCCAGTGGCTGAACATCGCCCTGCCCAAGGGCCGCCTGGGCGACAAAGCCTATGGCCTGCTGGCCGCCGCCGGGTATGAAGCCAACGAAAACTACAACGAGACCCGCAAGCTGGTGGTGGAGAACCCCGAAGCCGGGGTGCGGTACTTCCTGGTCAAGCCCAGCGACGTTGCCATTTATGTAGAGCACGGTGCTGCCGACATTGGCATTGTGGGCAAGGATATCCTGACCGAATCCGGTGCCGATGTGTACGAGCTGCTGGATACCGGCATGGGCAAGTGCCGCATGTGCGTGGCAGGCCCCAGGAACTTTGTGGACGATGAAAGCCGCGCCCTGCGCGTTGCCACCAAGTTTGTGAACATTGCCCGCGCCCATTACGAGAGCATTGGCCGCGATATTGACATTATCAAACTGAACGGCTCCATTGAGCTGGCTCCCATCCTGGGGCTTTCGGATGTGATCGTGGATATTGTGGAGACCGGCACCACCCTGAAAGAAAACAATCTGGCCGTACTGGAAGAGTTCATGCCCATTTCGGCACGGTTCATTGCCAACAAAGCCAGCTACAAATTCAAGTACGCGCAGCTGACCGAACTGCTGAACAAGATGAAGGAGGCGCTTGCCAAATGATCCGCATTTTTGAGTTTGACGCTTTGAAGCCTGAAGAAATCCTGAACCGTGATATCCGTGCGGAAGCCAGCGTGGAAGCAACCGTGGATGCCATTATCGCCGATGTGCGCGCCCGCGGTGATGCCGCCCTGAAAGATTACGCTCTGAAATTTGACCACGCCCAGCTGGACGAGCTGCGGGTGAGCCAGGCAGAAATTGACGAAGCCTTTGAAGCCGCCGGTGAGGATTTTGTGACTACCCTGAAGATGGCCGCCGCCAACATCCGCGCCTTCCATGAGCACCAGGTCCACAAGAACTTTGTGATGAACGATACCCCCGGCATTGTGCTGGGCCAGAAATATACCCCGATTGAAAAAGCCGGTGTGTATGTGCCGGGCGGTACCGCCGCTTACCCCAGCACCGTACTGATGGATGTGATCCCCGCCAAGGTGGCCGGTGTGAAGGAGATCGTGATGACCACCCCCGCCGGGCCGGATGGCAAGGTGAATCCCTCCATCCTGGCTGCTGCGGTGATTGCCGGTATTGACAAGATCTTCAAGACCGGCGGCGCCCAGGCCGTGGCCGCGCTGGCTTACGGCACCGAGAGCATTCCCGCGGTGGATAAGATCGTTGGCCCCGGCAATATTTACGTTGCCACCGCCAAGCGCAAAGTGTTCGGCAAGGTTGGCATTGATATGATCGCCGGGCCTTCGGAGATTCTGGTGCTGGCGGATGGCAGCTGCAACCCCGCCTGGGTGGCAGCTGACCTGCTGAGCCAAGCCGAGCATGACAAGCTGGCCAGCCCCGTGCTGGTAACGGACAGCGCCGAGCTGGCCAAGGCCGTACAAGCCGAGCTGGAAGTGCAGATCCCACAGCTGCCCCGCGCCGCCATCGCCCGCGCCAGCGTAGACACCAACGGCAAGATCATTGTGACGGACGATATGAACAAGGCCATTGACGCCGTGAACATCATTGCCCCGGAGCATTTGGAAATTTGTGTGGACGACCCGTTCGCCGTTTTGAACAGCGTAAAGAACGCGGGCAGCATTTTCCTGGGCAAGAATGTGCCGGAAGCACTGGGCGATTATTTTGCCGGCCCCAACCACACCCTGCCCACCAGCGGCACGGCACGTTTTTCCAGCCCGCTGGGCGTGGACGATTTTGTGAAAAAGTCCAGTTTCATTTATTACACCCGCGATGCCCTGGGCAAAGTTCAATCCCGCATTGCCGATTTTGCCGAGCATGAGGGCCTGCACGCCCACGCCAAGAGCGTTACCATCCGTTTTGAAGACCAGTGAAGGATGGGGTACCGGAGCGGAAGGCCAACCGTTTAGCAACATATAATTACAGCCAATCCGGTGTGTATTTCATTACGATTTGTTCCAAAAACAAGCGTTGCACCTTTGGAACGATTGTAGGGGGCGGCGTCCCCGACGCCCCGCGAACCCGATTGTCACCAACCGGTAAAATTGTTGCACGGCAGTTGGGGAATATGATTGCATTTTATCCCCATGTGCGGATTGAAAAATATGTTGTAATGCCCAATCACATCCATTTATTGATTGCCATTCAGCAAGGCCCATCCGGGGCGTCGAGGACGCCGCCCCCTACATCTGCCCGCGCAAGCCAGGTCATCCCGATGTTTATCTCCACTTTGAAACGGCTGACCAACAAAACTGCCGGGCATGCACTCTGGCAGCGCGGATATTACGACCACATCATCCGCTCCCCGGACGATTACAACACCAATCTGGCACTACATCGACACCAACCCCGCCAAATGGGCGCAGGATACACTTTATGTCACGGACTTTCCTGATCCGGTGCAGCGGCCCGGCTGCTGCACCAACAAAGAGGTGACCCAAATGAGCCGTTATTTTACCAAAACGCTGGCTGCGCTGGAGCCTTATACCCCCGGCGAGCAGCTGAAACTGCCTGACCTTGTCAAGCTGAACGCCAACGAAAACCCCTACCCGCCTGCCCCCGGCGTGGCGGCGGCGGTGGCCGGAGCAGTGCCGGGGCTGCGGCTGTATTCCGATTTGACCGAAGCCGCGCTCTGCGCCGCCATTGCCCGCCACTACGGCGTGCAGCCGGAAAATATTTTGTGCGGCAACGGCAGCGATGAAAACCTGCTGCTGGCGCTGCGCGCTTTCTGCGATGAAACCCACCCGCTGGCATTTGCCGATATCACCTACAGCTTCTACCCGGTTTTGTGCGATTTGTTGCACATTCCGCAGCATGTGATCCTGGTGGAGGAAGATTTCTCGCTGGATTTGAGCAAGTACCACGGCCTGAATGAGACCATCGTGATTGCCAACCCCAACGCCCCCACCACCCTGCTGCAGCCGGTGGTTGCCATTGAGGAAGTGGTGCGCACCAACCCCGACAGCATTGTGATTGTGGACGAGGCGTACATTGATTTTGCCGGGCCAAACGCCAGCTGCGTTCCGCTGACCAAGAAATATGACAATGTGATTGTGGTGCAGACCTTCTCCAAATCCCACAATCTTGCCGGTGCCCGCGTGGGCTTCTGCGTGGCAAACCCGGAGCTGATTGCCGATATGAACCGCATCAAGTTCAGCTACAGCCCATACAACGTCAATTCCCTCTCCCAGGCTGCCGCCGTGGCCGCCATGGAGGATGAGAATTATTTCCGTGATACGGTGGGCAAGATCTGCGCCACCCGCGCCGACACAATGACCAAGCTGCGGGAGCGCGGTTTTACCGGGCCGGATTCCGCCACCAACTTTTTGTTCGTTACCACCAGCCGCATGCCCTGCAAACAGATTTTTGAGCGCCTGCGGCAAAAAGGCGTGCTGATCCGCTATTTCAGCGCCCCGCGCCTTTCCGATTATCTGCGCATCACCATCGGTACCCCGGAACAGATGCAACGATTCTTTGAGGAGCTGGATTTGATTTTGGGCAATACCGCATAATTCTAAGTGCCGATACGGCGAGCGAGGTGCGGCAGATGCTAAGCCAAAAGCGCAGATAATACTGGATGTCTTATCGAGCATTTTGGCAACGCAGATGCCGTGCCGCAGTCGCCGGAGCGGTGCTTAAGCCGTCAGGCGGGAATTGTGCGGTGTTGCCTTTGGGGTAAAGTGGCATGGGGACGGAATTACCAGACCGCAAAGGGAACCGGTTAAAGGGGTATGATTACAGTGCCCGCGGCGTGTATTTTGTTACCATATGCACCCAAAACCGTGTATGTAACCTTGGTTCAGTTGTAGGGGCCGATGCTCGCATCGGCCCGCATGACGGGCTCAACCCTGATGTGCATATTGAATTATCACCGCTGGGCCGCATTGCTGAACAGGCATTATTGCAAATGGATGGTTTGCTGCATTATGTAATTATGCCAAACCATATTCATTTTTTGGTGGGCATCCAACCCAAAGCGGACGGGACGATGCAAGCATCGTCCCCTACAAATATTTCCCAGATTGTCCGCATTTTCAAAGGGCGCGTTGCTCACAGGGCCGGGCATTCCGTATTCCAACGCTCTTTCTACGACCACATCATCCGCACTGAAACCGATTACTGGGCCATTGTGCAATACATTGACGAAAACCCGCTCAAATGGGTTTTGGACCCACTGTATCAGGAGGGAACACCATGAACCTGTATGACAGAATTAAACCCGGCAAACGGCGGCGTGGCTGGGGCGGGGCGGTGTTCCTGGCGGCGGCCTGTGTGGTTCTGGTAATCTGCATTGGCACCATTGGCTGGGCGGCGCGTTACCACCAGCGCTACCGCAGGTTTTCCACCGATTTTGCCGCCAGTGTGGAAAACGCGGGCAAGATCGGCGCTGCGCTGACCCGCAACGGCGAAACCTCCTCCCTGGACCCGGATGCCAGCAGCCGGTTATGCCGGTTGATCTGCGCCGCCGGGGCGGGTAAAGTGCAGCCAAGCTGCCCGCAGGGGGAGCCGCTCACCGTCCGCTACCACAGCGGCGCGGTGCTGGACTTGTGGGAAGTGGAAATACCCGAAGAGACCGCCAAAAACCCCACCGGCGTTTTTGTGCGTTATACCTTTGCCGATGGAACGGTTTACCAATATGACACGGACCAGATCCAAATGAACGAGGTCCGGCTGGCCCTGGGGCTACATTAACCCCAGGTATTAAGAGGGGCGCTGCAACAGCAGCATACAAAAAGGGGGAACGTATATGATCGCCATTATTGATTACGGCGTGGGCAACTTGTTCAGTCTGGCTTCCAGCCTGAAAAGCCTGGGGCTGGAAACCAAAGTGACCCGCGACGCTGCCGCCATCCGCGCGGCGGACCACATCATTCTGCCCGGTGTGGGCGCGTTTGCCGATGCCATGGCCAAGCTGGAAGCTACCGGCCTGGTGCCCGTTATCAAGCAGGAAGTGGAGCACAAACCGCTTTTGGGCATCTGCCTGGGCATGCAGCTGCTGTTTGAAAAAAGCTATGAGTACGGCGAACACACCGGCCTTGGCCTGATTCCCGGCGAAGTGTGCCCGCTGGCAGACGATTTGAAAGACCCCAGCCTGAAAGTGCCGCACATCGGCTGGAACCGGCTGGACATTGTGCCGGGGCGGGAAAACGACCCGCTGTTCAAGTACACCAAGCCCGGTGAGTATGTGTATTATGTGCACAGCTTTTACGCCAAAAACTGTGCCGCCAACACGCTGGCTGCCAGTGAGTACAGCATCCCTGTAACGGGCGCTGTGAAAAACGGCCTGGTATACGGCACGCAGTTCCACCCCGAAAAATCCGGCGATACCGGCCTGCGCATGCTGCGGGCCTTTGCAGAATTGTGAGGTGCAGCCATGAAGTTATATCCTGCCATTGATCTGCGCGGCGGGCAGGCCGTGCGCCTGTACCAGGGCGATTACGACCAGATGACCGTTTACAATGCAGACCCCGCCGCCCAAGCACGGGAGTTTATTGCCGCCGGGGCCAAGTACCTGCATGTGGTGGACTTGGACGGCGCCAAGGATGACACCACCGCCAACATGACCACCATTGCCGCCATTGCTAAGCAGGGCGGGCTGTTTATCGAGGTCGGCGGCGGCATCCGTGACGAAGCCCGCATTGAACAGTATCTTTCCCTCGGCGTGGGGCGCTGCATCCTGGGCACCATTGCCGTAAAGGATTTTGATTTTACCGCCCGCATGGCGCAGAAATACGGCCCCAAAATTGCCGTTGGCGTGGACATGCGCGATGGCCTTGTGGCTGTGAACGGCTGGAAAGAAGTCACCCCCGAACCGGGCGTTGCTTTCTGCCGCCGCTGTGCCGAAGCTGGCGTGCAGGCGATCATCGCCACCGATATTTCCCGCGACGGCACAATGCAGGGCACCAACATGGACCTGTACCGTGAGCTGTTGCAGATTTCCGGCCTGGAGATCACGGCATCCGGCGGCATTGCCCGCATGGAAGAGCTGGCAGAGCTGCAGGCCATGGGCTGCCACGCCGCAATTTTGGGCAAATCCATCTACACCGGCGCCATCGACCTCAAACAGGCTGTGGCACTGTATCAGGAATAAGGGGGTTGGGCGCATGATTACCAAACGCATTATCCCGTGCTTGGATGTAAAAGACGGCCGTGTGGTCAAAGGTGTCAACTTTGCCGGATTACAGGATATGGCCGACCCGGTCGAGATGGCCCGCTATTACAACGCGGCCGGGGCTGATGAGCTGGTGTTTTATGATATCACCGCCAGCGTGGAGGGCCGCACGATTTTTACCGATATTCTGCGCCGCGTTGCCAGCGAAATTTTTATCCCGCTGACGGTTGGCGGCGGCATCGGCAGCCTGGAAGATTTTGACCGGGTGCTGAAATGCGGTGCCGACAAAGTAAGTGTCAACTCCGGTGCCATCAAGAACCCGGCCATTATTTCCGCCGCTGCCCAGCGTTACGGCAATCAGTGCGTGGTGCTTTCTGCGGACATCAAGCGGGTGGATGGCAAGTTCAAGCTGTTCACCAAAGGCGGGCGCGAAAACACCGGCATTGACGCGCTGGACTGGCTGGAGCATGGCGTGAAAAACGGCGCGGGCGAGCTGGTTGTCAACTCGATTGACACGGACGGCGTAAAGAACGGCTTTGACCTGGAGCTGCTGGACGCCGTGGCCCAGCGCTGTGCTGTGCCCATCATCGCTTCCGGCGGTGCTGGCAAGATGGATGACTTCAAGGAGCTGTTCTTGAACCACCCCCGCGTGGACGCCGGGCTGGCAGCCTCCATCTTCCACACGAAGCAGGTGGACATCCGCGATTTGAAGCTTTACCTGCGTGAAAACGGCGTGGAGATGCGGGTATAACAGGCAAAAGCAGCCCATATAATTGGGGCTTGCCAAACAACGCAAAACACGCTAAACTATACTTATAATTTTTTACTGAGAATGGGGAATCTTTTGGGAATCCGGCTGTGCGGTTCGCATGAATCTGCGGCCCGGCAGAGTGTCCCCAGCCTTTCGCCGTTTTAGATAAGGAGTTCGCCATGGAAATCACCGAAAATTCCAAAACTCTGAAATTTGATGCCAACGGCCTGATTCCGGCCATTGTGCAGGATCACTACACCAAAGAGGTTCTGACCCTGGCTTATATGAACGCCGAAACCCTGGCTTTGACGATTGCCGAGGGCCGCACGGTGTTCTGGTCCCGCAGCCGCCAGGAGATCTGGCGCAAGGGCGAAACCAGCGGCAATGTGCAGCGCGTGGTTTCCATCACCGCAGACTGCGATAAGGACGCTTTGGTCGTGGATGTCATCAAGAGCGGCCCCGCCTGCCACACCGGCGCGGAAAGCTGCTTCTTTAACCCGGTCTATGTTTCCGATGAGCTGAAGCAGTTCACCTGGCAGGGGCTGTATGAGCTGATCGAAGGCCGCAAGACCAACCCCAAAGAGGGCAGCTACACCACCTACCTGTTTGACAAGGGTCTGGAAAAGATTCTGAAAAAGGTCGGCGAGGAATCCACCGAAGTGATCATTGCAGGCAGCAAGCGCGACAAAGAGGAAACCGTTTACGAGATCAGCGACCTTGCCTACCATGTGATGGTTTTGATGATTGAACTTGGCATTTCCGTAGAAGACATCACCAAAGAGCTGGAAAAGCGCCATGTTATTGACCATAAAGTGAAACAGGAGAGGATGCAGTAATGGCTAAAGAGTATCTGCTCAGTTCGGTTCATGTTCACACCAAGCTGTGTGACGGCAAAAACACCCCGGAGGAGCTTGCCCTGAGCGCCTGGAAAGCCGGGCTGAAAACGCTGGGCTTCTCTGGCCACAGCCACACCCCGCACGACATTGAGTATTGCATGACCAATGCACGCACCCAGCTGTACCGCGCCCAGGTAGCCAAGCTGAAAGAGCGCTATGCCGGCAAGCTGGACATTTTGTGCGGCCTGGAATGGGATTTGTACAGCGATGACGACCCGGCTGCCTATGATTACTGGATCGGCAGCGCCCATTATGTCAAGGGCCCCAAGACCGGCAAATATTACGAGATTGACTGGCGCGAAGCGGACCTGGCTGCCTGCATCCAGGACGACTTTGACGGCGACGGCCTTGCTGTGGTGGAAACGTATTTTGCCAACGTAGCCGCAGTTGCCGCCAAAAAGCCCACCATCCTGGGTCATTTTGACCTGATCAAAAAGGTGAACGGCAACGGCAAGTTTTTTGATGAATCCGACCTGCGCTACACCGCCGCTGCCCACAAGGCACTGGAAGCCGCTGCACAGGCTGGCTGCGTGCTGGAAGTGAATACCAGCTCGGTTTATCGCGGCTTCCGCGAGGATTACTTTCCCTCCCCGGCCATCCTGAAAGAATGGCTGACCATGGGCGGCAATGTGACCATTACCGCCGATGCCCACGAAGCCAAGGCCCTGACCTTTGGCTTTGAGGAAGCCGCCGCACAGCTGAAGGAACTGGGCTATACCCGTGTTCTGGTGCTGGGCAAGGACGGTTTTGCCTCCTGTGAGCTGTAAAACGCAAAACACACCGCATTTTGCCGGGTGCGCACTTGCCGCACCCGGCTTTTGCTGTTATAATGGGAAAAAGCGTTTTTTCGGGAAAGTCGGAAAGCCATATATGTTGCCCGTAACCCGTAGGGGCACGCGGCATAGTTCAGGGTGAAATATGCAGCAAAGCCTAACACGCGGGACGATGCCGAGCATCGTCCCCTACAAATTGTTTGCAACGTTTATTGCGAGTATTTACGTTTTTCCCCGGCGGGGTGGGGGCACCCCGCCCTACATATAAATTTATCATTCATTCCAATTTCTAATTTCTCATTCCTAATTCCTAATTAACTCCTCCCTCCTAACCCCTGACTAACACGAAAGGTGTACACTAATTTATGAACTTCACTGAACTTTCTTCCTCCGTGCGGCCGGAGATCATCCGGGCAACACAGGCAATGGGATATACCGAGATGACCGAAATCCAGCAGAAGGCCATTCCCCTGATGCTGGCCGGGCATGATATGATTGCCAAGGCCCCCACCGGCACCGGCAAAACCGTTGCGTTCGGCATTCCCATTCTGCAAAAGGCCGCTGGTTTCCCGGCAGGTGCGCCCAAGGCCGTTGTGCTCAGCCCCACGCGTGAGCTGGCACAGCAGATTGCACAGGATCTGACTAACCTGGCGCAGTTCCTGCCGGAGATCCGCGTGGTGTGCGTGTACGGCGGTGCCGGGCTGGAAAAGCAGCAGAAACAGCTGAAAGCCGGCTGCCAGATCGTGGTTGCCACCCCCGGCCGCCTGATGGACCACTACCGCCACCATGCGCTGGATCTTTCGCAGGTGACGACCATTGTGCTGGACGAAGCCGACGAAATGCTGAACATGGGCTTTTACAAGGATGTGCGCGGCATCATTGACCTGCTGAAAAGCAGAGAGTCCCTATCCATGTTCAGCGCCACCATCAGCCGCGAGGTACTGGATATCGGCTGGCTGTACCAGCACAACGCCGCCGAAGTAGACGTTCAGCCGGTGCAGGAATCCAGCCCCAAAATTGCCCAGTACAAGCTGCTGACCACCGGCCGCGACAAGCTGGCTGACCTGGCCCAGATCATCATCAGCAAGGATTACAAGCGCGTAATGGTGTTTTGCAACACCAAGTACAACACCGGCATGCTGGCAAACCAGCTGGCCCGGCTGCATTTTAATGTAGACTGCCTGCATGGCGATTTGAGCCAGGCGGAACGCAACCGCATCATGCAGCGCTTTAAGGCCGGCGAGATCAATGTGCTGGTTGCCACCGATGTGGCCGCCCGCGGCATCGATGTTTCGAATGTGGACGCCGTCATCAACTATGATGTGCCCGAAGAGAACGAGCATTACACCCACCGCATCGGCCGCACCGGCCGCGCCAAGCGCGAAGGCGCCAGCTACCTGTTCTATACCAAGGACGAGCAGAAGCGCGTGGACACCCTGCTGCGCCTGACCCGCAATACGGATGACTGCCGCAGCGTGCATTTTGACTTCAACCATGAAAAACTGGTGGTGGAAGAAAAGCAGAACGTGGATAAGTTCAACATCAAGTGCTATTTCTGATCTTATTTCTGCCAATATAAAATAACGTGGGGCGGTGCTTGTGCATCGTCCCACGTTTTGTACCTTTTTGTCGGCCAGTCCCGTGCGCGTTTTCTATCCGGCGCTGGGGCAGCCCCAAACTAAAGGCAACACCGCACAATTCCCGCCTTGCGGCTTAAGCACCGCTCCGGCAGCTGC
>SAUS01000063.1 GCA_004000625.1 Candidatus Cibiobacter qucibialis
ATCAACGAGGTGCGCATGAAACGCGCCGGTGAGATGATCCGCAGTAATAAGCAGGTCTATATCAAGGAAGTGGCTGCCGCCGTAGGTTTTGATGACCCCTACTTCTTCTCGCGAAAATTCAAAGATTTTTATGGGAAAACGCCGAGCGAATATGCTGAAGCGTAAAGAGTAAGACAAATGGAACAACCTATGCGATGCAAAATGATATTGTCCATATCAGATAGTCCTCAAGGGGCTACTTGGAAATTGTTTTGGAGATACTTCGCATTTGACGTCGCGGAGCGATTACATGAAAGCCCGCTTCGAAATTGAATAGCAACTGCTAAAGGATCGGTCGTCAAGCTGGTCCTTATTTTTGTGTCAAGGGCGCGGTTTCGTTAGGCGCTTACGCAATATCTCTTATTCTTCCGCTGATTATCACAAAGTACATCTGCTTGTCATATTGCAGTTATTATTTTCCCTTTGTTTCCTATCTTATTCTTGTACACTGCTTCAGCAACCGTCAAAAAATTATATACTTTATAGTATAAAATAATGCATTGCATCCGCACGATTGCCGTCAACTCTCACTTCCAGATGCAGATGGTTGCCCGTGACTCTCCCGGTATGCCCGACATATCCGATAACCTCTCCCGCCTGCACCTGCTGACCGGTGGTGACGCAGATGGACGAACAGTGGGCGTACAGTGTTTCCAGCCCTCTACCGTGGTCGATTTGGATGTAGTAGCCGTAACTGCCGCCCCAACTGTCAAGGCCGTTGGCAACGGTGACGATGCCGTCTGCGGCGGCGAGGATCGGCGTACCCTCGGCGCAGGCAATGTCGGTGCCGGTGTGGGAGCTGACTTCGCCGGTGATGGGGTCTACGCGATGTCCGAACTGCGAGGTAATCGTACCCGCAACCGGCAGCGGCCATTGTAATGTACCGGTCGGGGTGCGGGTGCTGTCCGGGGGCATAAGTTTTCCATCGTCCTGTGCAAAACCGCCGAGCAATTCCGCCCACAGTTGCTCGTACTGCGGGTCTTGCAGCAGTTGCAGGTAGGTATTCTGGCGGGTGGTATCCTTCTATATGCAAACAAAAAGCCGTCCGACAAAATGATATGCTCCCTATATAGCGAACAGTGAAATAAAACACTGAAAGCTATATGGGGAGCATTTTGTATAAGGGGTCGACTGTTATTTTATATATAAGCAGGTTGATGGCTTTATCTTTATTTGCGCTATCCGCATAAGTAAACTTTGGGCTACCGCAAATGCCGCTGATACAGCAATACCAAAGCAAACGTTGTTTTATTGCATCAATCCATCCCAGCACCGATATCCAGGGCCGCGTGGTAACCCCAGTAGACGGCGTTGGTAATGGTGCTCACCTTGGCGGCATCGCCGATGATGCGCACGAACGGTGCGGTGCCACGCAGGGCTTCTACATCGGCGGTGCGGGAGCGCTGGCCCAGCGCGCAGATGACGCTGGTGCCGGGGACCAGCACCTGTTCCCCGTCCTTGGTCTCGCAGAGGATGCCGTCGGGGCGCACTTCCAGGCCCTTGCAGCCGGTGTGCACCGTGACGTACTTCTCGATTTCCTTGAGCAGCAGCGGACGGTGGCGCACGTTGGCATCGGGGGCCAGGACATCCCGCATCTCGACGAGGTGGACACGCTTGCCCTCCTGGCCGAGGTGGATAGCGCACTCGCAGCCCGCGAGCCCGCCGCCAAAGACCACCACATCGTCGGTGACCTTGTCTTTTTCCTTGTAGTAGTTGTTAACGACGACCACATTATCGCCCTTGAGGCCCGGAATGGGTGGCACCAGCGGCGCGGAACCCACCGCGATGATGAGGGCGTCGGGAGCTTCGGCCGCCACGAGTTCGGGGGTGACGGCGGTGTTCAGCCGGATCTCCACCCCGGCCTTACGGGCCAGGTTGGCGTAGGTGCCGGCCAGCTGGTACATCTCCTGTTTGAAGGGCAGGGCCTGCTCGCTTTTCAGGATGCCGCCCAGCTCGGCGTCCTTCTCGCAGAGAATGACCTGATGGCCGCGGCGGGCTGCCGTGTAGGCGGCATACAGACCGCCGGGGCCGCCGCCCGCGACGAGGACCTTTTTCTTTTCGGGGGCGGGGTAGATGGTGTCGCCCTCCAGCTCCCGGCCGATGAGGGGGTTCACGGTGCAGCGGCGGGTAGAGGTGGCGGCGCGTTCCGCCATGCAGGTGAAGCAGCGCAGGCAGCGCACGATTTCGTCGCCGCGGTTGGCCATGACCTTGTTGGGCAGGAAGGGGTCGGCCAGCAGGGCACGGGCCATGTAGACGATATCCGCCTTGCCAGAGGCGATGATCTCCTCCATCTGGGCGGGGTCGTTCAGGCCGCCGATGGTGGCCACCGGCACCTTCACGTGCTTTTTGATCTCAGCCGCCAGATAGACATTGCAGCCGTGCTCCTTGAACATACTGGGGTGAGTATCGCCGAAGCCGCGCTGGTAAGTGCCTGCGGAAACATGCAGCAAATCAATGTAGGGTTCGATCTGCTGGGCAATGCGGCAGCCTTCTTCCAGGTCGTAGCCGCCCTCGAACAGTTCCGAGCCGGACATGCGGAACTCGATGGGGAACCGGGGACCCACGGCCTCACGCACGGCTTTGAGCACCTCGATGGCGAAACGACAGCGGTTTTCAAGACACCCGCCGTACTCGTCGGTGCGCTTGTTGAAGTAGGGAGAGAAGAACTGGTTGATGAGCCAGCCGTGACCGCCGTGGATCATCAGCATCTCGAAGCCTGCCCGCTTGGCAAGGCCCGCCACATGACCGTAGGCCTTGACGATATCGGCAATCATCTCCTTGGTCAGTTCGCCCACTTCCACCCCGTCGGGGCGGGTACAGGCAGAAGGCCCCCACTGGGCCATGCCGTGCTGTTTGGTTTTATCGGTCATATAGGTACCGGAGTACATGCCGGAGTGGGAGAGTTCCAGGCTGGGCATGGCACCGTGGCGGCGGATGGCATCTGCCGTGTAGGTGGCGGCAGCCAGAGAGTTGAGGATGCTCTCGTCCAAATGGTAGGCGTGGGAGCCGTCAGTGGCCGGGTGGACCATGCACTCGGAGACAGTGACCGCACCGGCGCCGCCCTTGGCCCGCAGCTCATAAAATGCGGTGGACTTGGGGCCGATGCAGCCGTCGTTGGTGATGTCGGTGCCGCCCATGGGTGCAGAGAACATCCGGTTGCGGAAGGTAACGCCCGCGATGGTGATGGGTGCGCACAGATGAGGATACTGGTATTGCATGGAAAACCTCCCTTATAAGTTATCGCCGTTGGTTGCAATGACATCCCGATACCATAGCGCCGAGTCCTTGAGGGTACGCTGCTGGGTAGCATAGTCCACATGAATCAGGCCGAAACGGACATCATAACCAGCGGCCCATTCAAAGTTGTCAAACAGGCTCCAGTAGGAATACCCCAGCACCGGGATGCCATCCTCCAATGCCCGGGCAACCTGCCGCAGATAGCGATGCAGGAAGTCGATGCGCTGGGGATCATACACCTTGCCGTCCAGCATGACGAAGTCGTTGTTTGCAAAGCCGTTCTCGGTGATGAGCACCGGCAGACCGTACCGCTCGAACCAGAACTTGCTGGCATAATATAGCACATCAGGCGTGATGTTCCACCCAATAGCCGTGCGGGGGCTCCCCTGCCCGGCGCATTCCGGGTAGCTGGCGGGGTCGGGGATCAGGTCCACCGTATTCTGATAGCAGTTGAAGGCATAAAAATCCAGGGGCTGGCTCACCAGTGCCCACTCTTCGGCATTCATGGGGTAGAGCAGGGTGCCCAACTCGCCTTTGGCCCAGGCCGGGTACCGGCCCAGAAAGATGGGGTCTGCCCACCAGGTGTTGCTCATCAGGTAATTGGGGTAGGGTGACAGCGAACGGTCCCGTGCCTTTTCCACCGCCAGGGGGCTGTCATCCTCCGGCAGGCAGCAGTCCCCGGTAGGGGCAATGCCGATTTTGGCGCCGGGGCAGTTTTTCCGTAGAATCCTCACCGCTTCCCCATGGGCCAGCAAAACATTGCGGGTAATAATCATCAGATCGGCGTCTTCGTTTCGCTCAAAGGGTGCATGGACACCGATCTGCAGCCCCAGTCCACAAAACATCTGCGGTTCGTTGAAGGTCATCCAGTATCTGACCCGATCCCCCAACGCACGGGAAACCACATCCGTATACGCGGCAAACCAGTTGTGGCTTTCGGGATTCTTCCAGCCGCCCTTTCGGTAGAGTGCCGTGGGCAAATCCCAGTGATACAAGGTGACCAGCGGTTGAATTCCGTTGCGCAACAGTTCATCGCACAGGTCCCGGTAAAATTGCAGACCTGCCTCGTTGACAGGGCCTGTCCCCTGGGGCAGCACCCGGGACCAGCTGATGGAAAAACGGTAAGCATTCAGGCCCATCTCTTTCATCAGGGCCACGTCCTCCCGCCAACGGTGGTAAAAGTCGATGGCCACGTCAGCGTTTTCGCTGTGGGCGATCTTGCCGGTGCCATCGTGAACAAGGGTATCCCAGATGGACTCACCCTTACCGTCGGCGTTCCAACTGCCTTCGATCTGGGTGGCGGCGGTGGAAGCGCTCCACAGAAAATCCTTGGGAAATACGCTTATTAAGAAGCTCCTTTATCAGTTGAGAAACCGGACCAGGGCATCGGCCGAAGCCTTTGCCCCACCCAGGCTGCGCATATCGGCGCTGAATTCCTGCAAAGTCTCGCGGTAGGAATCATTCTGCAGGATAGTCTCGATGGCCATTTTCAAGCCTTGGGAGGTAACGCTGTTCTTGCCGTGGAAGGCGATGCCCAGACCCAGTTTTTCGATTTGCCCCGCCGTGACGGCCTGCTCGTCCATCTGGGGAATGGCGATCATGGGCACGCCGTAGTAAATGGATTCTCCGGTGCCCCCCATGCCCGCATGGGTGATAAAGACCGACGCCTGAGACAGGATGTCCAGCTGGGGCACCATCTGGCCCAGCTCCACATTGGCGGGTACATCCTGCAAGCTGGCCGGATCAATGGAGCCCAGCGCCGCAAAGACATGAATATCCAGGTCCCGTACAGCATCAAAGAGGATGGGGTAGTATTCCGGCCAGTTGTTGAAAGCGGTGCCCAAAGAGGAGTACAGCAGGGGTTTGCCATCAGCGGGGGCTTTCCAGCTACCGAAGGCCGTGCGCTTGCCGATCTGCACCCCGGTAAAGACAAAGCTGTCGTCGAAACTTTCGTTGTGGGGCACCAGCCGCTTCTGCATCATGACCAGGTTCAGATCTCCCCGACCGTCAAAAATTTCCTTCACGGTCATCTTGCGGCAGCCGTACTGTACCACAAAGCGATCGGCCAGTTCGTCGGCGGCCACCCGCAGGGGATGGTCGGGGGACACCGCCTCGAACCCGGCCGCCACCGAGTACTCCCCGTTGGCCGGGTAGCTGGTGTAGAGCATAACGTTGGGCACTCCCAGCACATCGGCGGCCAGGGTACCGGCAATGCCCGCAAAATCGTGGACGATGGCGTCGGGGCGGTCCTCTTTCAGCACCGCCAGCACCGGTTCCAGATAGGCCTCCGCTTCATGCAGGAACAGAAACGGCACAGTGGCAGCCACATCTGACTTGTCCTCCCCGGATTCACCGGCATGTGCTTCCATCCAGGAAGGCACCGCCACGAACTGGGCACCCGTGGGCTCCACAATGGTGCGGAACCCCTCGGTACAGAAATAGGTCACCCGCACACCCCGGCGCACCAGTTCGGTTACCAGTTCCAGAGTAGGGTTCACGTGGCCAAAGGCTCCCAGAGAAACAACGGCAATATGCATAACAGGCAGCTCCTTCCCAATCAGCAGATGTTTACCTTTTGATTTCAGTATACAACAACATACCGAAGGGTTGGTTCCCTGTTAGGAAAAGCAGTTTCAGAAAGGGGCAGCGTGTCAAAAAACCGGTCTCAAATTTGTAGGATTTGTCAAAAAAAGAGCAGGTGCCCGTCGCGGCACCTGCTTACAAAAAGTTTATTCAGAGATATTCTTTTCCATACTGACGCAGATATTGCAGGGTCAACATATCCACCGCCATCAACGCCCCGTACTTGCCCACATCGTTGCGGTTGGACACCCCGCACCCCAGCACAAACCGGGCATAATTCCAGTAGGAGCTGGATGTATTCTGGGTGATGACCAGAATGGGGCACCCAGCAGCTATCAGCCCGTTCCAGATGGTAGGGTAACGCATGGGGTAGCTTCCCCCCACTGTGCAGACGATGGCCAGGTCGTTTTTCTGCAGGCTGCGGGCACAAGCCAGCTGCTGGGTGTAGTCCAGATATAGCTCCACATAGCGGTCCATCCGGATCATCTTGCTTTGCAGATGCCGCCCGATATCCCACAGAAAATGGTGGGAGAAGAAGGCGATTCTGCCGCTGTTAGCAAGAGCCACGGCCATCTCGGCCAGGCGCTCGGTGTTTTCGGGGGCAGTGGTGACCCGGATGTTGCGGATCACTTCCTCGCTGTAATCCTGCAGGGCTGCCTGCGGGTCGGCACACAGTTTGTCGTAAAAGGTCCGGGAATAATCCGTTCTGATAGAAAAATCCTGCAGTAAGCAGTCGTGCAGTTCACGGAAGCCGTCAAACCCCATAAACCGGCAAAAACGGGAAATGGATGCCTTGGATACATAGCACAGGTCGGCGATCTCGGCCAGGGACAGATTTTTCAGCTTGCCGTAATGGGTCAGCATGGCCAGAGCAATGTCGTAGTTGGCGTCCTGCTGGGGAGTGGTGCTCACATAACTCATGAGCTTTTCTTCCAAAGAACCCATTGTTTTTGCGTCATTCATCGGCATAACCTCCCTTTTTATTACTGTACCATAAAACAGACATTTCCTGCAATAGAAAAAAGACCGATACCTCCAGGTATCGGTCCTTTTTTGTTGCGAAATCCAAAAGGTCAATCAGACTTTTTCCAGATCTTTCTTGGAGAAGCCAAAGAAATAGGTAGCCACAACACCCACCACCAGAGAGATGGCACAGGCGATGATGCCGTTGATCAGGTTGGCGGTGGTGCCGCCACTGAAGCTGAGCAGCGCCAGGAAGTTGGAGCTGGTGATGGCGTAGGCGCACACATTGGTGATGCCCGCATAAGCACCGCCCACAAAGGCGCCGATGGCGGAGGTGATGAAGCAGCGGCTGTACCGGAAGCAGATGCCGTAGAGGGTGGGCTCGGTGATACCGCCCAGGATGCCGGCGGTGAAGGAGGCAAAAGCGGTGCTCTTTTCCTCTTTATTGCGCAGACGCAGCGCAGCACCCAGCGCCACACCAAAGCAGGCCCAAGTAGCAAAGCTGCCGCTGACCATGGGACCGCTCTGAATACCAGTCTCGAAGAAGGAGGCCATCATGGGCATCATCAGGGCCAGGTGCATGCCGCTGAGAACCAGGAATTCCCACAAAGCTGCAATGACCGCTACACCGAAGAAGCCAGTGGTGGTACCGAACCAGGCCAGACCGTTGCTGATGGCATTGCCCACAATAGTGCCCAGAGGTGCCAGCAGGCAGAGGATAAACGGAATGGAGATCAGCATACTGAGGAAAGGAGTGAATACGGTGGTCAGCACATCAGGCATGATCTTTTTGATGAGCTTATACACCACGCTGAAGAAGAAAACCGACAGCATGATGGGCAGCACTGTCTGGGCATAGTTGGTAACGGTGCAGGGGATACCAAACACTGTGAATGGTTCCCCGGACGTAGCATAAGCCGCAAAATCCGGTACCATGAGAATACAGCCGATGAAACCGCCCAGCATGGGGGTGATGCCCAGCTGCTTGGCGGCGTTGAAACCTGCCAGAATGGGCATGAAGTAGAAGGCGGCGTCATACAGGAAGTCAAACAGGATGTACAGGTCGCTTTCCGCCGGATACAGTTCCAGCAGTTCCGGCCCGCACAGGGAGTTGATGCAGCGGAACAGCGCGCCCGCCAGCAACACGGGAATCAGTGGGGTCATGCAGCCCGCCATGTAGCCCATGATGTTCTTGCCCACCTGTTTGGGGGTCAGTTTGGGCTTGGCCACCGCGGCGTCTTCCGCCGCGGCTTTGGCGTCCTCCACCGGCGCATTGGCAGTGAGGTTCGCCAGCTTGCACAGTTCCTCGTAGACCTTGGGCACATTGGTGCCGATGATGACCTGGTATTGCTGGCCGCCGCGCACCACGCCCAGCACACCGCCGATAGCCTTGACTTCCTCATCCTTAGGGATGGAGTCGTCCTTCAGGTAGAGCCGTAGACGGGTCATGCAGTGGGTGGCGTCCTTCAGATTGGACGCACCGCCCACAGCCGTCAGGATCTGGTGGGCGATTTCTTTGTTGTTTGCCATTGTTTTTCCTCCTCTTTATGATTCCCACAGGCCGTTTTGCCGTATGACCTGTTGATACCAGCTGAAACTGTCCTTCTTGATGCGGGCACAGTCCATCACATCGGTGTCGGTGCGGTTCACGTATACCAGGCCGTAACGCTTGGCAAAGCCCTGGTGGCTGGATACCACGTCCACAAAGCTCCAGGGGCAGTAGCCGAATACCGGCAATCCCTCGTCCAGCATGATCTCCAGTTGCTCGATATGCCGGCGCAGATAGTCGATGCGGTAGACATCGTGGATCTGGCCGTCGGGGCCGGGGGCTTCGCTGTAAGCCATACCGTTTTCGGTGACGATCATCGGCAGGCGGTAGCGGTTGTACACCTTGCGCATCCCGATATGCAGGCCCGCCGGGTCGATGCCCTTGTCCATCCATTCGGTTTTTTCGAGATAGGGATTCTCACAGATGTCGAAGGCGTCCGACACCCAGAAGGGCGGCTGGTCGTAGTTGATGGGCCCCGTCTTGGCCTTGACGCAGAGGCTGAAATAGTAGTTGATCCCGATGAAATCAGGTTTTGACGCCTGCAGTGCTGCAACATCCTCCGGCTCGGTATGGGGGTAGAGCCCGTGGCTCTTTAAATAGGAGGCCACATAGGGCGGATAGGTACCGTAAACGCTCATATCCAGCAGATAGAACTCCATGAGTTCCTCGGCGTTGGCGGCGGCCAGCACATCCTCGCTGCGGCTGGACTGGGGGTAGACCACCTGAATCGCACAGACCGGGCCGATCTTGGCCTCGGGGTCAATTTTCCGTAACAGCGAAATGGCTTTGTGTTCGGCCAGCGAGACGTTGTAGCTCATCTGGTAGACATTCTGCAGATTCTTCTGAGGGTCCGACTCGTGGTTGCCGTTGAGCATCCCCGCCGCCGTGGCGATGAGCTGCTCGTTGACAGTAGCCCACATTTTGACACGGCCCTTGAAGTGGGTGAAACACACCTCGGCGTATTGCAGGTAGGCATCCACCATCTGGCGGCTGCGCCAGCCACCGAAGGCGTCCACCGCCGCCTGGGGGCACTCAAAGTGGTAAAGGGTCACAAAGGGCTGGATGCCCTTCTCCAGCAGATAATCGATGAGCCGGTCGTAAAAGGCCAGCCCCTCGGGGTTGGGAATGCCGGAATTGTCCGGCATGATGCGGCTCCAGGAGAAGCCCATACGGTAGACTTTCAGGCCCAGTTCGGCCATCAGATTCACGTCCTCTTTCCAGTGGTGGTAGTGGTCGGCGGCCACCCTGTTGTCCGCAATGCCGGGGCGGTTGGCCCCCAGGTCGGTGGTGGCGGGGCCTTTGCCCCCCTCGCCGAAGCCGCCTTCCACCTGAAACGCGCTGGTGGAGGCACCCCAGAGGAAATCCTCCGGGAAGGGATGATGTTGGTTCTGCATAAAGGATTCCTCCTTGGGATTCAGGTGAGGTCGTCGTAGGTGACCAGCTGCACGGGCTGCTCTTCCAGCCAAGCGCGGACCTGGGGGCGGCAGAGCATGTCGACTTCCCGTACCCGGGCGGTGGTCATGGTGGAATGGTCCAGCAGATAGGCGTCCAGATAACCGGGATGGAACACCATCAGGTCGCAGCCGTCCTTGTGGGCATTGGCCACCGCGTCCTGCACCCCGGTGAAGGGGTCGGCTTCGTAGGCGGCGAAATCTTTTGGCATGTAAGCGTAGACCTTGGTGTTGCGGAAGGTCACTGCCTGACCCGGGCAGCCCATAGCAAAGTAGGGCAGGTTGTGGCGGGCTGCCACCATCTCCAGCCCTTTGAAAAAGTTGGGACTGGCCACGGCGTGGCCCTCAAAGTAGCCGGGGTCCTTCCCAGTCAGGGCCTTGAACTGCCGGTACTGGGCCTCGATTTCCTCTACGACCTCCTCCAGCACCACGAAATCCTTCCCGGCCTTGGCGGCATCCCGGTAAGCGCGGCTGGGTTTGAATTCTCCTTCCGGTGTGCAGAGGCTGGGGATGCGAGCGGGATTGGTGAGGGGCCGCCCCACGCAGATGTTGGTGTGCTGCCCCAGACAGACCGGGTGCCCTGCCAGCAGGCCCAGGCCATGGACGGCATCCGGCATGTTTGTCATGACCCCCACTGACCGCACCAGCCCGGCCGCCACCGTGGCGGCAATGCCGCAGTTGACGCCCTGGGAATAACCCAGATCGTCAGCGCGGATGAGAAGACGTTTCACGCAAAGCGCTCCTTTCCTTGTGCGGTCACGCTGTACCGCATCGCTCTTTCTGGTTGTATTGTACACGAAAAAAGCCCCGCTGTTGTTTCGTAGCGAGGCATACTGTTTCCCGTTCCGGCATCGCAGAAAAAACCAGAACGTTTCTTTGTGCAATTTGCCGAGGGACACACAGCAAAAAGCATCCCCCACGGGCGATTACTATGAAGCCGGTCTTCTGTAAGCGGTCAATAATCCCCCGGATACAAGTGAACACTCCGTTGTGAGATAATAGATTCTAAGAAATCTCAGAAATCTAAGAGGTCCTAGAAGTTTAAGAAGTCTTAGATTGCCGCATGAGATTTATTAGAAGTCTCAAAGAATGGAGTGAGAATATGGCAGGCGAGTATCGTAGCTTAAAGAAACAGCATTACTTGAATCTCATCAAGGAATGTGCAAGCAGCGGGAAGAATAAGCAACAGTGGTGTTCTGAAAACGGAATCAAGTATTCCACGTTCATGCGTTGGCAGGCTCTTCTGCGAGATGAGGTAGCGGATCAAGTCATGGAGCAGCAGACTATTGTTCCTGTAAAAATAGCTCCACCAATTGTTTCCGCTCCTCATCCAGATACTGCTCTGCCGCAGGAGATTCATATCAGGAAAGGCGAGGTGTCAATCTCCTTGCCGTGCTGTTTGCCTGCTGCGTATATTCTGGAAATCATTAAGGGACTCGCCTAATGCTGGGGGATATTCGTCAGGCCAAAAATGTGTATATCGTTACCGGGTATACAGATATGCGAAAAGGAATCCGCAGTCTGGTTCCGTATGTCATGCAAAATTTCAAAATGGATCCATATGAAAGTGGGCTGTTTCTGTTCTGCGGTAAGAAGTGTGACCGCTTAAAGGCACTGCTCTGGGAACCGGATGGATTTGTGCTTCTTTATAAAGTTCTGGATAATGGTCGTTACCAGTGGCCGCGGAATGAGAAAGAGGTCAAGGAACGGACATGGGAGCAGTTCACATCTAAGTATTGCAATTCTTCGGTCATCGGTCAAGCTCCTAAAATTGGTTCGCCAAACGACTCCAATGCGGTATTGCACTGAATCACGGACTCATGTTTGGCGATAGAATGAAGGATAATGCTGTCTCTTTTCACGCGCGGATATAGCATGGCCATGTGGGCAATTCGGAGAAGCGATTGCAATTCATCAAGGGAAAGCTTCATGGCGAGTGCGAATGAAATCAAGACATCCCTCGATGGCATATCTTTCCGACCAGAGAAAATTTGATACCCGTAGCTACGTTCGATGAGAGCGTCTGCGATGATCTTTCCTTTTTTCAGACCATGTTCAGTTAAAAGCTGGTTCAAATACTGACAAAGCGAAAATTTCAAGAATTCGTTGCTGTTTTCTTCAATGTACTTTTGCATGTCTCCCTTGGATATCAGAATCTTCAGTAACTCATCGGTCGTTTTGTTCATTATTCATGGAACTCCTACTCAAATGTTTTACTATATATATATTGGTCTGATTATGTTGATTATAGCGTGTATTTCACAGATTAACAAGGCTGACTTCATTATTTTTTCAGACCAATTAAAAAACAGTCACAACCGACGTAGTTAAACAGTTTCTGTAAAAATTTAAGAGAAAAACTGCATCGAATCCACACGGGTTCCGTTGGCTCGCGTTTCAAGATGCAAGTGACTGCCCGTCGCCCGCCCGGTGTGACCCACATAGCCGATGACCTGCCCGGCCTGCACCTGCTGACCGGTGGTGACGCAGATGGACGAACAGTGGGCGTACAGTGTTTCCAGCCCGCCGCCGTGGTCGATTTGGATGTAGTAGCCGTAGCTGCCGCCCCAACTGTCAAGACCATTGGCAACGGTTACGATGCCGTCTGCCGCAGCAAGAATCGGCGTACCCTCGGCACAGGCAATGTCGGTGCCGGTGTGGGAGCTGACTTCGCCGGTGATGGGGTCTACGCGATGTCCGAACTACGAGGTAATTCTCCCCGCAACCGGCAGCGGCCATTGCAGGGTGCCTGTCGGTGTGCGGGTGCTGTCCGGAGACATAAGTTCACCACCGCCCTGTGCAAAACCGCCGAGCAATTCTGCCCACAGTTCTTCATACTGCGGGTCTTGCAGGAGTTGCAGGTAGGTGTTTTGTCGAGTGGTAAAATGATAATCTGCCGCCATCTCGTCGGGTGTTTTGTGGGTCAGTTCGATTACGAGGACGGTTTCGGTTATCTCCGTGGTGGTAGGATTGCCATCATCGTCAGTAGTTTCTATAACAGCGGTTTCTGCACGGGTAGAGTAGTCCACTGCGTTCATCGCCCACATGGTTTCCCTCAGCTTGTCCAACTGTTCCTCTGTCAGTGCCGCAACAGGTGCGCCTTGTTCGCTGCCCGCCACATGCGAAGAAAAGACCGCCAAGACATCCTGCCAGCGAATGTAGTATACATCATCGTTGGCGGTAATGTCTTGGCGGTCGTGCTGTACGGTGTCGGAGATTTCTTCCAGTCTGTCGCGGTATTCTGCCGTCAGGGTTTCTACGGCTTCGCGCACGGTGACGGACGCTGCGTTGGGGGCATCGGCGGCAAAGAAGATGCCGTAAGCCGAGCCGGACACAAATGCCACAAGGCAGATGACGATAACAATGCCCAGTGCCGCGCCTGAGCCCGCTGCAAGAACCGCTGTAAGGCTGTGCAAGCCGGCAAGAAAGTTACGAATTGCCGAGCGTACCGCCACAGTCGTTCTGCCTGTACCAGCCGCAACCTTTTGCACGGCAAGCCGTATTTTTTGCGCACGGGTCTGCATCTGCGCTTGGGTAGTCACACTGCGCGTGGTTTCATTTGCGGCGGTGCGCGTCCAGCGCTGACTTTTGGTCACACCGCGAATATCGCGCGGCGCGGTTTTGGCGGTGATGGCTTTTTCTTTTGCCCGCTGTCGGGGCAAATCTGCCCCACGGCGCGGGCGGTGCGCCGCATCGGGCAGCGTGCCGCACTCGGCTTGTTTCGGGCTGACACCGCGCTCATTGGCGGCGTGGGCGCGGGCAGCAGCCTCCTTTTGGCGGTGCTGTCGGGCTTTGGTTTCTGCCAATTTCTGCCCCTGATGCCGCACAAAAGCTGCCGCCTGTTCCGCCGCCGAACCTGCAAGGTCTGCCGGTTCCTGCTGTCGGGGGTCGGTGTCATTTTCCCGCGCGGTGGTGCGGGACTGTTCCTTTGTTTTTAGCCACGCCGCTTTTAGGACGGCTTTGGGTATCGTCCCCGCCGTACTTTTGGGGGTGCGGTCGCGGAGAATTTGTTTGTTTTCTTTTGGCGTTCTCATACTCTCACCTCGGTTCGGTTATACGCTTTGCCACAACGACCACCCTGCTGTTTTTGCCGGAATCGTCGCAGGTGGACAGCGTAATCAGCTTGTCCCCATAAGCAGCCGTCACGCCGGTGTCGTACAGGGCGGCGTCCTTGCAGGCGTCCACATAGGCGGCAAACTCCTGCGATGTTTCGGCATCGAAAAATTGATAATAGGCAAACAAATCCTCCGCTTCGCCCCAAAATACTGCCATCACGGTATACTCTGCCTGCGCCGTCAGGGTATCAAAGCGGATGATTCGGTGCTGCTCCCAAAAAGATTCGCGCTTGTATTGCAGTAAATCCGAGAACATAGTGCCGTCCTTCATGTTGT
>SAUS01000064.1 GCA_004000625.1 Candidatus Cibiobacter qucibialis
CCGTGCCGCAGCTGCCGGAGCGGTGCTTAAGCCGCAAGGCGGGAATTGTGCGGTGTTGCCTACTTTTTCTTTTCAATCTTGTCCCCAAATTACGCATTTCCCCATAAATTTCCACTCAAGTTACTGGCAAATGGTGTAATATGTAATACATGGTATAGCAGCTGCAGCAAACCTCCACCTGTTTATCCCGGCATTCTTCTTGCCCCGCCCGCCGCCAAAAGCTGCCTACAGGATACCACACGCAGCGCTAAATCACAACCAGATTCCCTGCACCGCCCCGTTTTCTGCAAAATTCTCTTGCAAGGTTTCGCACCGCCAACTATAATGTATTTATATATTATAAGTAAAGGCGCATGGCACAGCCGTTTTCCGGGCTCGCCGGGTGCTTTGGATTCCAAACAGAAAGGGGGCCGCCCGATGCCTCGCATTGCCGTGGTGGATGACCAGCCGGATATGCGGCAGCAGCTGTGCAGCATGATTGACCAATACAGCCGCGAGAACAACTGTATGCTGGAAGTTACCGCTTTTTCGGACGGTGCCCAGGTCATAACCAACTATTGCAAGGGGTTCGACATCATCTTTCTGGATATTGAAATGCCGGAGCTTGGCGGCATGGACGCTGCCGAGCGCATTCGCACGGTGGATCCGGATGTGGTGCTGGTGTTCGTTACCAACATGGCGCAGTACGCTATTCGCGGGTATGAGGTCGACGCCCTGGATTTTGTGCTCAAGCCGGTCAATTATTACCAGTTCAGCACCAAGCTAGCCCGCGCTTTGCAGCGGGTGCAGCGCCGCAAAGGCGGGCAGATTGCATTACAGACCGCTGGGGGCGTGCAGCTGCTGAATACCGAGGACATCTACTGGCTGGAAACGCGGGACCGTATGCTGCATTACCATACCTCCACCGGGGTATGGTCCGTGCGTTCCAGCCTGCAAAATGCTGAAAAGCAGCTGGCCCCCTACCACTTTGCCAAATGCAACCAGTGTTACCTTGTCAATCTGCGGTATGTGCGGGCGGTCCAGAACGATATGGTCCAGGTTGGGGAGGACCGGCTGGAGATCAGCCGCCGCCAGCGGGCTGCCTTCCTGGCTGCGGTCGCCGCCTATGTTGGGGGTGCCATGTAATGCTGCCAAATCTCCAACAATTTCTTTCTCTTCTTGTCTGTGGGATACAGCTTTGGGGCGCAGCACTGACCTACTGGCTCCCGCTCCGGCACTCGCCGCACTTTTGGCAGCGGGCGCTGCTTTGCCTGATTCCCTACATTCCCCTTTCCACATTTTTATTATGGGTGGATTACACGCCTTCCTCGCTGTTCCTGCGGGCGGGGGCGTATATTCTGTTTTGTATGTGGATGATTTTCGCTTCCCACAGTTGCACCCAGTTGGACTGGTCCGGCGCCAATTATTGCGCCATCTGGGGAATTTTGAGTGCCCTGACGACATTTGAGTTATGGCAGCTTCTTGTCTGGTGCCTGGCACAGGTAAACATATTCCTGCCATTGGATCAGCCCTCTGCTTTGCTGCTGCAACTGCTGTTTTTTGCCGCTGCGTACTGCCTGCTGCGGGTAACTGTTGCCCATTCCATGCCATATGAAGGCAGCTACCACATCGGTCCCCGCCAGCAAATCAGCGCTATTATTCTGGGCGGCATGTTCGTTCTGCTGTTTTTAACAATGCAGACCGTCACCAACACCGGAGTATCACGGGAAACTTCTATCTTCGTTGTTGTCCCCCTGGCACTCTGCCAGCTCTACTGCATCACCCTTTTATATTTGCAGACTGAGCTGTTCAAAAAGGCGGCCATGGAAAAAGAGATGAACTCGCTGAACATGCTGTATGAACGCCAGCGCCAGCAGTATCAGGTGGCCAAGCGGAACGTACAGATCATCAACCGCAAATGCCATGAGCTGAAAGTTCAGATCGCTGATCTGCGCCGCATGGCCCCCAACGCCGCGCTGCAGCAGAGCCTGAACGAAGCCGAAGCCGCCGCCCGGCAGTATGATGCCAGCACCCAGACCGGCAGTGAGGTTTTGGATGTTGTGCTGACCGAAAAGAGCATGCTGTGCGAAGCCCACCACATCAGCATCAACAATGTAGCGGACGGTACCTGCCTGCACTTTATGGATCCGGCCGATCTGTACGCTCTGTTTGCCAACGCACTGGATCATTCCATTGAGTTGACCCGCAAACTGCCGGAGCCGGAAAAGCGGATGATTGACCTGCTGGTCTGCAGGCGGCAGGGGTTTGCTGTTCTGAATATCATCAGCGCGGTGCCCGATGGCCCGGATCCTGGCCGCGAAACCTGCGATGAGTTAAAGATCATCAAGCGCATTATCCAGAAGTACAATGGTTTTTTGACTACCGAATCCAACGGTGGATTTTTTGCGATAAAAGCCGTTTTCCCGGTCCAATAAAGTTTCCTCAAAATTTCAGGTATAAGATTTACGCCCTTGCATTTGTACATATTGCACAAATGCAAGGGTTATTTTTTTGTCAGGCAAAAACCGTTTATTCCACGCAAATGACCGATTATACAAAACCCATTGCGACATTTTTTGCTGTTCGTTACAATAATAACAGCAAAAAGAAAGGATGGCTGCGCCATGCGAGAAATCACCAAAATCATGAAGGGTTGGGAATTCACCGGCCCCGACGGCACCACCACAACGGTGGACCTGCCGCACACCTGGAACGCCCGCGACGGTCAGGACGGCGGCAATGACTACTGGCGCGGCACCTGCATCTACCGCACCCATTTCGCTGCTCCCCAGTTTAACACCGCCTCCCATCAGGTCTGGATTCAGTTTGACGGCGTCAACGCCAGCGCTCATGTGGTTCTGAACGGCTCCCCCGTCTGCAACCACGACGGCGGCTACTCCACCTTCCGCGCCAACATCACCGAACTGCTGCGGGATGAAAACGAGCTGACCGTGGAAGTCGACAACAGCAAAAACGACCGCGTTTACCCCCAGAAAGCTGACTTCACCTTCTATGGCGGCATCTACCGCGATGTCAGCCTGATGGTGGTCAGCAAGAACCACTTCACCCTGGATTACTTCGGCGGCCCCGGCATCCGCATCACCCCCACTGTGCAGGGCGCAGATGCCAGCGTTCAGGTTACCACCTGGCACGACGGCGAAGGCGAAGTGAGCATTGAGTTGCTGGACGCTGCCGGCAACACCGTTGCCACCGGCAAAGGCCCCGACATCACCCTGACCATCTTCAACGCACACCTGTGGAACGGCGTTAAGGATCCGTACCTGTACAGCTGCAAGGCCCGCCTTGTGGTGAACGGCACGGTGGAAGATGAGACCACCACCCGCTTTGGCGTGCGCAGCTTCAAGGTTGACCCCAAGAAGGGCTTCTTCCTGAACGGCAAGTCTTACCCGCTGCACGGCGTTTCCCGCCATCAGGACCGCAAGGGCCTGGGCAACGCCATCACCCGCGAGATGCACGACGAAGACATGGCCCTGATCAAAGAGATCGGTGCCAACACCATCCGCCTGGCTCATTATCAGCACGACCAGTACTTCTATGATCTGTGCGACGAGGTCGGCATGGTTGTTTGGGCCGAGATCCCCTACATCAGTGAGCACATGCCCAACGGCCGCGAGAACACCATCAGCCAGATGAAAGAGCTGATCATCCAGAACTACAACCACCCCTGCATCGTCTGCTGGGGCGTTTCCAACGAGATCACCATCTCCACCAAGGACAAGAAGGACATGCTGGATAACCACCGCCAGCTGAACGACCTGTGCCACGAGATGGACAAGACCCGCCTGACCACCCTGGCCTGCTACGCCATGTGCGGTCCCTTCAACCGTTCGGCCCACATTACCGATATGGTCAGCTGGAACCTGTACCTGGGCTGGTACGTTCCGGGCTTTATCCTGAACGACCTGTGGATGGGCTTCTTCCATCTCTGCTTCCCCAACCGCCCGTTCGGCTACAGCGAATACGGCGCGGAGGGCATGCCCAACCTGCACAGCACACACCCCCACCGCGGCGACCACACCGAAGAATACCAGGCCAAGTACCATGAGTACATGCTGCGCTGCTTCAAGCGCCACCCCTGGATGTGGGCCACCCACGTTTGGAACATGTTTGACTTTGCTGCAGACGCCCGTGACCAAGGCGGCGAGCCGGGCATGAACCACAAGGGCCTTGTGACCTTTGACCGCAAAACCAAGAAGGACAGCTTCTATCTGTATAAAGCATGGTGGAGCGATGAAGCCTTTGTGCACATCTGCTCCAAGCGCTTTGTGGAGCGCACCGGCAGCACCGCTACCGTAAAGGTTTATTCCAACCAGAGCACCGTTGCCTTGTATGTAAACGGCAACAAGGTAGGCGAGCAGACCGGCGAGCATGTTTTCACCTTCAAGGTTCCCCTGAACGGCGAACTGCACATTCAGGCCGTGGCTGGTGACCGCACCGATGAGTCCGTCATCCGCCATGTAGATACCCCCAACCCGGAGTACAAGCTGCACAAGACCAAATCCAAGAGTGCAAACTGGGTATAATCTATTTTGAACACTCTGTATTTTGTTCTCGCTTAATACAGTTTGTTATAGAGCATTTTCTAACAGGAGGAGAACACAATGAGTAAGAAACCCAAAGTTGGGATGTGGTCCGGCCTGACCGCCGTTACCGCCGTCCTGACCGCAGGCGCCATTGTAGGCACGACGGTTGCGTTCCATTATACGACCACCGTTAATAACTACCTGGACGCCGACACCTACAAGATCATCAGGGGCGACAGCGACGAAGACACTGAGTACTTCAAGAGCGATTTCACCTCTGATGAAGAGCGCGAGTCCTATGAGGCTGAGCTGTGCGCACAGGTTGAAGCCGAAGGCGCAGCCCTGCTGAAGAACGACAACAACGCCCTGCCCCTGGCAAGCGGCGCAAAGGTCAGCCTGTTCGGCCACGGCTCCGTGGACCTGATGTACGGCGGCACCGGTTCCGGCTCCGTTGACACCAGCAAGGCTCCCAACTTCAAGCAGGCTCTGGAAGATCAGGGCATCCAGGTCAACAGCACCCTGTGGGATCTGTATTCTTCTGACGATATGATGAAGAACTACAGCCGCATCACCCCGGCTGCCATCTCCGATACCCTGGAAGCCAACACCCAGTACGCTGTGAACGAAACTCCCTGGAGCAAGCTGTCCAGCGCCGAGTCCAGCTTTGCTGACTACGGCGATGCTGCTATCGTCGTGTTCTCCCGTTCCGGCGGCGAGGGCGCTGACCTGCCCAGTGGCGAAAACGGCACCAATGATTCCTGGATCAAAGGCCAGGAGGGCGACGGTAACTACCTGGCCCTGTCCGCTGAAGAAAAGGAACTGCTCCAGAACCTGAAGACCCTGAAGGACAACGGCACCTTCAAGAAGATCATCGTTCTGATCAACTCTTCCAACGCCATTGAGATGGATTTCCTGAACCCGGAGATCTGCGGCGAGGATTACGGCATCGATTCCGCTATGTGGATCGGCGACGTGGGCCAGACCGGCATCAACGGTGTTGCCCAGCTGCTGGCTGGCGAGGCCACCCCGTCCGGCAGCCTGGTTGATTCCTACCTGTATGACAACATGGCCAACCCCGCCATGTACAACTTCTACACCCAGGCTTACCCCAACGCAGCAGATTACAACCTGCTGACCGACGGCCCTGATGTGCAGGGTATGTACAGCGTGTATCAGGAAGGCATCTACCTGGATTACCGTTACTACGAGACCCGCTACGAGGACGCTGTTATGGGCACCGGCAATGCCGGCGACTACAACTGGTCCACCACTGTTGCCTTCCCCTTCGGCTATGGCGACAGCTACACCACCTTCGAGTACAGCGATTTCAACGTGACCGAGTCTGCTGATGCTTTCAATGTCACCCTGAAAGTCACCAACACCGGTTCCACCTACTCCGGCAAGGAAACCGTTCAGCTGTACTTCCAGAGCCCCTACACCGATTACGACAAGGCCAACGGCATCGAGAAGGCTTCTGCTGAGCTGTGCGGCTTTGCCAAGACCGATATCCTGGCTCCCGGCACTTCCGAGACTGTCAACATCACCGTTGACAAGAGTGAGCTGCGCACCTATGATGCCAACAACGCCAAGACCTATATTGTTGACGCTGGCGACTACTACTTCACCGCTGCCACCGATGCACACAACGCTGTGAACAACATCCTGGCTGCCAAGGGCTACACCGTTGAGAACACCGATGGCCGCATGACCGCCGATGGCGACGTTGCCCTGACCTACAAGTGGACCAACGCCGCTCTGGACAGCACCACCTTCGCCACCAGCGAAAACGGCACTGCCATCACCAACCTGTTTGATGAAGCAGACCCCAACAAGAGCAGCAGCGAACCCGGCGAAGTTACCTGGCTGAGCCGCTCCAACTGGGTTGCCACCTTCCCCACCCAGCCTGTTGTGCTGAACGCAACCCAGACCCTGGCTGATCACCTGGCTTTCACCCGTTACGACGGCAGCAAGGCTGACAGCGTTGAAATGCCCACCCTGGGCGCTGACAATGGTCTGGCTCTGGTTTCCATGATCGGTGCCGACTATGACGATCCCCAGTGGGATACTCTGCTGGATCAGCTGACCTTCAACGAGATGGTCAACACCATCACCCTGGGCTTCCACAACACTGCCGCTATTGAATCCATCGGCAAGACCCGTACCAAAGACGAAAACGGCCCGCAGGGCCTGACCGCAGCACTGACCGGCGGCGCTTCCGCTATGTGCTACACCTCCGAAGACGTTATGGCCGCCACCTTCAACGTTGACCTGATCAACGATGTGGGCCGCTGCATTGGCGAAGACTGCCTGGCCATGGGTTACTCTGGTCTGTATGGCCCCGGTATCAACATGCACCGCACCGCTTACTCTGGCCGTAACTTCGAGTACTATGCTTCTGATCCGTTCATTGCCGGCACCATCTGCGCTGCCGAAGTCAACGGCATCCAGTCCAAGGGCGTTTACGTTTACCTGAAGCACGTTGCCCTGAACGACTCTGAATCCAGCCGCCGCGGCGTGAACACCTGGCTGAACGAGCAGGCTGCCCGCGAAATCTACCTGGAAGTTGCCGACAAGGCCGTCACCGATGGCGGCGCCTGGAGCGTTATGACCGGCTTTAACCGCTGGGGCGCTTACTGGTGCGGCGCTTACGATAACCTGCTGACCGGCTTCCTGCGCGGCGAACTGGGCATGCGCGGCATGATCATCACCGACTACTCCGGTTCCAGCAAATACATGGATCTGGCCGATGGTCTGATTGCCGGTTCCGATATCTGGGATAGCCCGGATCCGACCATCCACACCACCCTGGCTCCGAAGTACGAGAACGATGCTTACATCGTGACCGAAATGCGCGAATCCATGCACAAGATCCTGTACACCGTTGCCAACTCCAACGCTATGAACGGCTGGTCCTCCGCTGACCGCCTGAAGGTCATCACCCCGTGGTGGAAGACCGCCCTGTACGCTCTGGACACCGTTCTGGCTGTTCTGACCGTGCTGTGCATCTGGCGCCTGGTTGTTGCCATCAAGCGCAAGAAGACCTGGACTGCTGAGCAGGCTGCCAACACTGCAAGCTCTCAGAATCAGCAGTAAGGTTTAGGGCAATACCGCATAATTCTAAGTGCCGATACGGCGAGCGAGGTGCGGCAGCTGCTAAGCCAAAAGCGCAGATAATACTGGATGTCTTATCGAGCATTTTGGCAACGCAGATGCCGTGCCGCAGCCGCCGGAGCGGTGCTTAAGCCGTCAGGCGGGAATTGTGCGGTGTTGCCTTAGCCTCCGCATCTTCCCCCTTTTGAATCGTTTATGCCCCCGCCCGTTTCGGGGCGGGGGTCTTTGTTATGAAAGGAGAATGCCTCCATGAGTGAACAAAACTCTGCGGCGTCTGCCAGCGTCAACCGCGCCAAGCCTTACCAGCTGATGCTGTTCCCGCTTAACAATGGCGCTACCAACGTGTACTATGTTCTGGTGCTTTCCTACATTGCCACTTTCGGCAGCAAGGTTCTGGCCCTGAGCATGATCTTCGCCTCCGTGATGGTCACCGGCATGCGCCTGTTTGACGCCATTACCGACCCTATCATCGGTGCCCTGATGGACCGCACCAACGGCAAGTTCGGCAAGTTCCGCCCGTTTATGGTCATCGGCAACCTCATCATGGCTGTCAGCATCCTGGTGCTGTACTGCCTGACCCCGCTGATCCCCGCCTCCATGGAATGGGCACGTTATGTTGCCTTTGTAGCCCTGTACGCCATCTGGGTCATCGGCTACACCTTCCAGACTTCCTGCACCCGTTCCGGCCAGACTGTTCTGACCAACGATCCCAAGCAGCGCCCCCTGTTCACCATCTTCAACACCGTCGGCTCCCTGCTGGGCATGGGCGCCATGCAGTTCTTTGCCCCCATCCTGGCCAAAAACTATGAGGGCGGTTACGCTTCCGCCGGTTTCTTCCGCACCCTGGCTCCTGTCGGCATCGTGATCTCCATCGCCCTGACCATCCTGGCTGTCATCGGCATCTGGGAAAAGGACCAGCCGAAGTACTTTGGCATCGGCGGCCAGAAAACCGAAAAGATCAAGTTTGCTGAGTATGTTGCCATCATCAAGGGCAACACCCCCATGCAGCGCCTGATGGTGGCTGGTGCAGGCTGCAAGCTGGCACTTTCCATTGCCACCAACACCACTGTTCTGTGCATGCTGTACGGCTGCATGATGGGCAACTATGATGGTCTGTACCTGCCCATGATGGTTCTGGGCTATGTGTTCAGCGTTCCCTTCTTCCTGCTCACCGTCCGCACCAGCCAGAAGAAAGGCCAGAAAGCCAGCCTGATGCGCTATGTCAGCGTTGCGCTGATCTGCTACATCGGCGTTCTGGTGCTGCTGCTCCTGTGGGGCAAGGGCGATGCCTTCACCCTGTCTCTGATGTCTGACGGCAAGGTTTCCATCAACGTTTACACCATCCTGTTCATCGCTCTGTTCGGCATTGGCTATGGCGCTTATTACGCTACTGCTGATATGCCCATCCCCATGGTTGCCGACTGCTCTGACTACGAGACCTACATCTCCGGCAAGTATATCCCCGGTATCATGGGTACTCTGTTCAGCCTGGTTGACAAGCTGGTTTCCAGCCTGTCCGCTACCGTGGTCGGCGTGGCCGTCAGCTTTATCGGCCTTGACAGCCTGCCCACCCAGTACGACCCGTACACCCCCGGCATGAACGTGGTTGTTATCGTTCTGTTCTGCGTCATCCCCATGATTGCATGGGCTGCTACCCTGCTCGCCATGAAGAACTACAGCCTGACCGGCGAAAAGATGAAAGAGATCCAGGCCGTCAACGCCTGCCGCCGCGACGCTGTTGCGGGCGGCATGAGCCTGGAAGACGCCATGCAGAAATGGCAGACCATTGACCAGCTGCCGGCCCAGTACCGCGCAAACTAATTTTGCTGTTTTCTCCTCCTCTGATACCGGTTTGATTGCGCCGGTTATTTAACTGAAGCACCGGGTGCCATATGGCGCCCGGTGTTTTGTTTTGCCGCAAATCAAACGTTTCTATTCCATCAAAACAGCAGGCGGGATCCCTGCCTCAAGGGGGCCCGCCTGCTGCTGTGGCTGTATGTTGTAAGAGAGAGAAATGCAAGAGAATCTTAAGGCAATACCGCATAATTCTAAGTGCCGATACGGCGAGCGAGGTGCGGCAGATGCCAAGCCAAAAGCGCAGATAATACTGGATGCTGCAAAGGTGAGCGCCGCCAGTGGCGGAAACAGCGAACCGAAGCAGGGGCAGCGGTCGCAGAGTGCGAGGGGCTTTTGCCCCCGAAGCACGATGCGGGTACCGCAACCCGACATTATCGAGCATTTTGGCAACGCAGATGCCGTGCCGCAGCTGCCGGAGCGGTGCTTAAGCCGTAAGGCGGGAATTGTGCGGTATTGCCTTAAAACAGAAAGCCTCCGGCTGCTCGCACAATGCAGCCGGAGGTTTTCTGTTAAATTCCCAATCCATCCAAAATTGATGGCAAAGTAAGGAGGCTTGTGTTAGAATAAAATCAGCTTATGCTTTTTCGCTCTGCATGGCGGCAGTCAGCTTTCTGGCGGCGAACACCAGCACAACAGCGGCGGTGAACAGGCTCTGGATCCAGACGCCTGCAAGCACAAGCAGAATTTAAGGCAAAAATCCCGCTGTGTTTGTAGAAATAGACTACATTTTCGACTTTTCAGATACACCCGAGACTATTGCCAGCTGAGGATGGGAAATTATCATGGAAAAAAATCTTACAACCGGCAGCGTGTTCAAAGCCATTCTGACCTTTGCCCTGCCGTATCTGCTCTCTTACTTTCTGCAAACGCTGTACGGCATGGCTGACCTGTACATCACCGGCCGATTCTGCGGGGTGGACAGCATCACCGCCGTTGCCAACGGCAGCCAGGTCATGCACATGCTGACCGTTATCATTGTTGGGCTTGCCATGGGTTCCACCGTCATCATCGGCCACGCCGTGGGGGCGGGCAATATGCGCGATGCCGAAGCCGCCATCGGCAACACCGTCACCCTGTTCATGGCGGTCTCCCTCGGTTTTACCGCCGTGCTGGTGGCCGCAGTGCGCCCGCTGGTCGGCCTGATCGGTGTTCCGGCAGAGGCCGTTCCCGGCACGGTGCAGTATCTGACCATCTGCTTCATCGGCATCCCGTTCATCACGGCATACAACATCATCAGCTCCGTCTTCCGCGGTTTGGGGGATTCCAAAAGCCCGATGTACTTTATCGCCGTTGCCTGCGCCGCCAATATTGCGCTGGATATTCTTTTCATCGGTCCCATGGCCCTTGGCCCGGTGGGTGCTGCGCTGGGCACTACCCTTTCACAGACCTTGAGTGTTATTGTTGCCTTGTTCGGCATCCGGCGGCACAAAACCGGCCTGCGGCTGAGCCGCCAGAACTTCCGCCCGCGCAAAGGCGTGCTGGGCCGTATTCTTAAAATCGGCCTGCCGGTCGCTGTGCAGGACGGCTGCATTCAGGTCGCGTTCATCATTATCACCATCATTGCCAACCACCGCGGCCTGATTGATTCTGCCGCCGTGGGCATTGTGGAAAAAATCATCAGCGCCATGTTCATTGTGCCGTCCTCCATGCTGGCGGCGGTATCGGCGTTGTCTTCCCAGAACCTTGGCGCAGGCAAGCCGGAGCGCGCCGCCCAGACCCTGAAATACGCCGCCATGATCGCCACCGGTTACGGCATTGCCGTAGTATTGGTCATTGAGCTTGTGGCCGAGCCGCTGCTGGGGTGCTTCACCACCGACGCCGCCGTGGTGCTGATGGGCTGCCAGTACATCCGCGGTTATATTGTGGATACCATTTTTGCCGGGATCCACTTCAGCTTTACCGGGTATTTTGCCGCCTGCGGCAAGTCTTACGTCGGCTTTCTCCACAACATCATCGCTATTGTGCTGGTGCGCGTTCCGGGGTCCTACCTGGCTTCCCGGCTGTTTGCCGGAACCCTGCTGCCTATGGGGCTGGCCGCACCGGCGGGTTCGCTGTTATCCGTCATGATCTGCGTGGCGGCCTACCGCTGGATGAAGCGCCGCGGCACCCTGTATACTGCCGCCTGACTTTTCCCCAAAGGAGCATCCGCCCATGTACGTTTTTTCTCTTCTTCAGCATTCTCACTTAACGGTGTAGCTCAAAACAACGAAAATAACGCATATTCCGCTTTCTTCCGGCAGCCGCACACTGCGCTTTTGCACATCTGTTCATTATTTTCATGTATAATCTTCCGTTATTCATGGTAGCGCCACTGTACATCCCTGGTCAACAAAATTTGATAGGTTTGCTGCATTTCTACGTTTTATGGCTTCTTTTTTCGCGTAAATCTGCTACAATAGAACCAGTATCAAAAAATGTATCATTTTTGCCCACTGCTGGAAAGGAGTTTGCTATGACCCATACTTTTTCTTGTTCTGCCGATGCCCCGCTGGTGCGCACCACCGGCGGCTCGGTGCGCGGCTACCGTTTTGACGGGCTGGATATCTTTAAGGGCATCCCTTACGCCAAGGCCAGGCGCTTCCACGCGCCGGAGCCAGCTGTGTGGGACGGCGTGCTGGACGCCACCAGTTACGGCTATGTCTGCCCTTTGCTGGAAATGCCCAAGCCCAACGGCGAAATGCTGGTGCCCCACCGCTATTGGCTGATGGACGAAGCCTGCCAGAACCTGAACATCTGGACCCCCGCGCTGGATGACGCCCACCGCCCCGTGCTGGTGTGGCTGCACGGCGGCGGATACTTTGCCGGTTCCTCCATTGAGCAGATCGCTTACGAGGGCGAAAACATGGCCCGCCTGGGGGACTGCGTGGTGGTTTCCATCAACCACCGGCTGAACATCCTGGGCTATCTCGACCTTTCGGATTTTGGGGCGGAATACGCCAATTCCGGCAACGCGGGCGGGGACGATATCATCGCCGCGCTGCGCTGGGTGCGGGATAATATTGCCGCGTTCGGCGGTGACCCCGGCAATGTGACAGTGTTCGGCCAGTCCGGCGGCGGCGCCAAGGTGACCACCCTGCTGCAGACCCCCGCCGCGGACGGGCTGTTCCACAAAGGTATTGTGATGAGCGGCGTTCTGGGCCGCCTGGCCGACTGCACCGGCAGCGGGCGGGACTGCGCCGAGGCTCTGATAGCGGAGTTTGGCGCGGCGGATATCGCCGCACTGGAAACGGTACCCTATGCCGCGCTTGCCGCCGCTTATAATAAAGTAGCCCCCGCCTTGAAAGCAGCCGGAAAAAACACCGGCTGCACCCCACACCCCAACGCCTTTTATCTGGGTGACCCGCTGGAAAATGCGTTCCGCCCCGAAACCGCCCGCATTCCCCTTCTGGTGGGCACCGTGTTTGGCGAGTTTGCCGCCTTCAATGGCTTCGGCCTGAACAAAGCGCAGATGAGCGCCGCCGAGTCCGAAGGCTTTGCCGAAAAAATGCTGGGCAAGCAGACGGCGGATGCCCTGCTGCCGCTGTTCCACGCCGCCTACCCCGAACGCAGCGCCGCCGACCTGCCGTTTTTGGATGTACTGTTCCGGGAGCCGACCATGCGCTATATCCGCCGCCGGGCGGAAACTGGCCCGGTGTGGAGCTATTTCTTCAATCAGGATTTCACCATTGAGGGCGGCCGCGCCCCATGGCATTGTTCCGATATTCCGTTTGTTTTCCATAATACTGAGCTGGTGCCTTCTGCCAACATTTCCGGCGTGACCCCGCAGCTGGAACAGCAGATTTTCGATGCCGTTCTGGCCTTTGCCCGCACCGGAAACCCGCAGCACAGCGGCATTCCCACCTGGCCCGCCAGCACCCCGCAACAGGAAAACACCATGCTGTTTGATTCCGCCACCCGCCTGGCCCCTAACCATGACAAAGCCCTGATTGCTGCCACGCTGCCCGCCATCTCTGCCTTGATGGCACACAACTTTGACCCCGACAGTATCCAGCACTAATATAGAATAAAATAATAAATAATAATGAATAAAGAATAACGGCCTGCCGCTGCAAGCAATGCGCTTGTGCGGCAGGCCGTTGTTCTTTGCATATTTTACTGTTTGTTCTTAGCGGTGCGCAAGGTCTTGTAGTTTTCAAAATAAAAGTGCTTGTCCAGCAGGTCCCCCACCAGGCCAATGCCCTTGCCCATGGTGAACGCCGCGGCAATGGTGCCAATGCCCAGCCCTTCCAGGCGGCCCAGGAAGAAGAAGGTCATGCCCGCCGTAATAGCCAGGCAGGTTACATCAAAGCCGATTTTAATGCGCGGGTACGGCACCTTGGTAATGTCCGCCAGCTCCCCACGGAACAGTGTTTTTCCGCTTTGTTCCTTTTCCATCAAAAACAATCCCCTCTTTATTTTTTATAACGTCCGGTTTCCTATCATAGCACCATGGCGGGGAAAAGAATAGACTAACTATTAAAAGTCAAGCCCGAAATGCGGAGGAGTGGTGAAAAAAT
>SAUS01000065.1 GCA_004000625.1 Candidatus Cibiobacter qucibialis
AGCTGCCGCACCTCGCTCGCCGTATCGGCACTTAGAATTATGCGGTATTGCCTTAACACAAAATCCCGCCATATTTGTAGAAATAGACGATATTTTCGACGTTTCAGACACACCATTTTATTATACGGGCCGCCCCCTGTTTGCGCAAGGGCCGTGCCTATGTTATAATAAGTTTGTTTAACACACGTTCAATTTTGCAGGGTAAGGGGGCAGAGCTATGCGGCCGGATGTGGAAGAGTTTTTCTGCGGCATCAGCTTTGACGCTTACCGCCTGCTGGGTTCCCACCCGGCGGGGCCGGGGCGCGGCTGGCTGTTTACCCTGTGGGCGCCGCACGCCCGCCGCGTGCAGCTGCTGGGGGACTGGAACAGCTGGGATCTCTATTCTGCCGCCGAGCTCACCTTTTGTGAGGACGGCCTGTGGCGCGGGCGGGTGCCCCAGGCGCAGCTCGGGCAGCTGTACAAGTATAACATTCAGGGGCCGGACGGCAGCTGGCAGCTGCGGGCAGACCCGTTTGCCTTTGCGTTTGAAGCTCTGCCCGGCACGGCTTCCCGCCTGGCGGAGCCGAATTACCCGTTCGCCGCTCCCTTGCTGCGCGGTGCCCGCCGGGATGCTCCCGTTCTGATTTACGAACTGCACGCCGCCAGCTGGCACCGCCATTGGGACGGCCGCTATTACACCGGGCCGGAGCTGGCAAAAAGTCTGGTGCCCTATCTTGTGGAGCACCACTACACCCATGTGGAGTTTTTGCCGCTGGCAGAATACCCGTTTGACGGCAGCTGGGGCTACCAGGGGTGCGGGTATTTTGCCCCCACCCAGCGCATTGGCGGGTTTGCAGGCTTTGCCGCGCTGGTGGATGCCCTGCACGCCGCAGGCATTGCCGTGCTGATGGATTTTGTGCCGGTCCATTTTGCGCCGGATGCCGACCGCCTGGCCTGTTTTGACGGTGCGCCTTTATTTGAATCCGGCCCCAGCGACTGGGGCAGCCTGAACTTTGATCTGGCCAGCCCGCCGGTGCGCAGCTTTCTGCTCAGTTCGGCGGCGTTCTGGCTGCAGGTGTGCCGGTGCGACGGCCTGCGGGTGGATGCCATCGGCAACGCGCTGTACCACTGCCCCAACGGCTGGCAGGCAGCAGAGTTTTTCAAAACGCTGACTGCCGGGCTGCACGCGCGGTTCCCCGGCTGCATGCTGGTGGCAGAGGACAGCGCCGGTTCCATGAACGCCACCTCCGATACCGCCAGCGGCGGGCTGGGCTTTGACTATGTGTGGGAGATCGGCTGGACACAGGATACGCTGGCCTATTTTGCCGCGCCGTTCGGCGGGCGCAGCGCTCTGTTCCGGCAGTTGTGCGGCAGCTTTGGCCCCTTTGGCGCGGTTCAGGGCATCAACGCGCTGAGCCACGATGAAAACCACCCCGCCAGCATTTTCACCCGCCTGTATGGCAATGCAGAAGAAAAGCTGGCCCAGATGCGGCTGCTGCTGTTATTACAGGCCGCCCGCCCCGGCAAAAGCCTGCTGTTTGCGGGGGTGGAGTTCGGCCAGCCGGATGCCTTTACCGATGGCCGGGAGCCGAACTGGGCTATGCTGGCGGACGCCGGACACCGCGCCCTGGCTGATTACAGTAAGGCGCTGAATGCTTTCTGCCTGGCACACCCGGCGCTGTATGCGCCCCAAAGCTTTGCCTGGACCGCGCAGGATGCAAGCACCGGCGTGCTGGGCTTTACGTTGCAGGCCGGCTGTGAAACACTTTTGTGCGCCCTGAACACCGGCACACAGGCCGTACAGGGGTTTGGGCTAAAGCCGGGCTGGGGCAGCTGTGCCCTGCCGCTGTTTGCCGCGGGCTGGGTGGATAATGCTCCCCGCCCCATTGCCAACGGATGGCTTGCGCTGGACCTTGCACCGTTAAGCGGCGGAATTTGGCAGATCGAGTAATTTTCCGCCTTGACAAACCGGCATTTCCTGCTATACTGGGAACCGGACATAAGAACAGGGGCGCTGGAGGGCATCTCCGGCTGAGATCAAAGCAACTGTGTTTTGAGCACCCTATACCTGATCCGGGTAATGCCGGCGTAGGAAGTTTTGCTGTGGTTATATACTGCTCACAACGCTTTTGGCGCCCGCTGTACCTGCGGGCGCTTTTCTTGTTTTTATGTACTATTTTTCAGGAGTGGTATGTATATGTCATCCTCTTACACCAAAACGCGCATTATGGTAGAATGCGCCCTGATGATTGCGCTGGGCACCATCCTGGCCAACATCAAAATCTATGAGCTGCCCAACGGCGGCTCCATCACGCTGTTCAGCATGGTGCCGTTCATTCTGGTATCCTTCCGCCACGGGGTCAAGTGGGGCCTGTTCACCGGCTTTGTGAACAGCCTGCTGCAGATGTTGCTGGGCTTTTATGCGCCCCCGGCGCCCGGCCTGCTGCCTTTGGTGGGCATGATCCTGCTGGATTATGTGCTGGCCTTCTCCTTTCTGGGGCTTGCCTGCGTATTTGCCAAGCCGTTCAAAAACAAGCTGATCGGCGTGGCCGTGGGCTCCGCCGCCGTGTGCGTGCTGCGTTTCCTGTGCAGCTTTTTGTCCGGCGTGCTGATCTGGGGCAACCTGAGCGATGGTCTGCCCGCGTGGATCTACAGCCTGACTTACAACGGCTCCTACATGCTGCCGGAAGGTATTATGACCACCATTGCCGTGGTGCTGCTGTACAAGGCTGCGCCCCAGCTGTTCAGCGCCAACAACTGATTTTTCCATTTTCAACTCCGTTTGCCTGGGGTGCCGTTTTTACGGCGTCCCAGGATTTTTTATTTCCTTTTTTCTTGATTTGCCCGTACCTGCTGCACAAAAGTTTTACCATGGCAGACATCACATTTTCCGCCCCGCCCGCCAGCCGCACCGCACGTTTTTTGCCCTGCACCAGCAGCTGCTCGTTTCAGCTGCTAAATATTACAGAAATGCGTTTTTGTACAGTTTTTTCAAATGTATTTTTGTTGCAATATTTTAGCAAAAAACGCTCACTTTATGTTATCTTTATCTATCTCTTTGTTTCGTTAAAGCGCCGGGGCACCTGTCTTTCTTTCAAGTTTCGGTCAAAATGCGTTATATTTTTAGCAATATAACCAAAGTCACCTTTGTTTTTTCGGCATTGTGCTATTTTGACAAAATACATTTGCAATTTATTGAAAATATGTTAAGATAGATTTAACAGATTGTTACACCGCAAACAATGTTCCTATTTACCACTGCATGAACGGGAATTTTGCTAACCAGAGCGGTTTTGCAATCCCCACCGGGGGCATTAGCTTCACCCCGGCAAAATACGTCCGTATTAGGAGGAATGTATCTTATGATGAAATGGCTGCAAAAGCTCGGCAAGGCGTTGATGCTGCCCGTTGCCGCGCTGCCCGTCTGTGGTATTCTGATGGGTATTGGCTACGCTCTGGCTCCCGCCGTTATGGGTGCTGAAGGTCCTACTACCGGTGCTGCTTACACGATCGGCTTCCTGCTGGTCAAGGCTGGCGGCGCTCTGATCGATAACATGGCTTGGCTGTTCGCCATCGGCGCAGCTGTCGGCCTGGCAAACGACCATGACGGCACCGCCGGTCTGGCTGGTCTGGTCAGCTTTTTGATGATGCAGCAGCTGCTCAGCCCCGGTGTTGTGGGCACCATCCGCGCTGCTGTTGGTTCCACCCTGGAAGAAGGCACCGTTGATTACATTGCTTTCAGCAAGATCGCCGGCAACTCCTTCATCGGCATCCTGGCCGCTGTCATCGGCGCCACCTGCTACAACAAGTTCAAGAGCACCAAGCTGCCTGACTGGCTGGCATTCTTCAGCGGCAAGCGCAGCGTTGCTATCATGACCGCTTTGGTTTCCATCGTGACTTCTGTTATCCTGCTGTTCGTCTGGCCCGTTATCTTCGGCATTCTGGTTGCTCTGGGCAACGGCATTGCCGGCTTGAGCGGCATCGGCGCAGGTATCTATGCTTTCCTGAACCGTCTGCTCATCCCCACCGGCCTGCACCACGCTTTGAACAACGTGTTCTGGTTTGACACCATCGGCCTGGGCGACCTGAAACACTTCTGGGCTGGCGAGACCAGTGCTGACGTGGGCTGGGACCTTGGCATGTACATGTCCGGCTTCTTCCCCTGCATGATGTTCGGTATCCCCGGCGCTGCACTGGCTATGGTCCGCACCGCAAAGAACAAGAAGGCTGCTATCGGTCTGGTTGTTTCCGCCGCTATCTGCGCTTTCGTCTGCGGCGTTACCGAGCCGTTTGAGTTCGGCTTCATGTTCCTGTGCTTCCCCCTGTATGTTGTTTATGCTGCTCTGTACGGCATTTTCACCATCATCACCTACTACTCCGGTTTCCGCGCTGGCTTCTGCTTCTCCGCAGGCGCAACGGACCTGGTTTTCTCCGCTTCCCTGCCCGCAGCTGCCAAGACTTGGATGATCATTCCTCTGGGCATTGCCGCTTTTGTTGTGTTCTACCTGGTCTTCTACTTCGCTATCACCAAGTTTGACCTCAAGACCCCCGGCCGTGAGGACGACGATGTGGAAGAAAGCGAAAAGAACATCAAGCTTTCCAACAACAACTACACTGCGATTGCTACCGGTGTTCTGGCTGCTGTCGGCGGCAAGGAGAACATCACCGGTGCTGACTACTGCGCAACCCGCCTGCGCCTTGAAGTGAAAGATTCTTCCGCTGTGAATGAAAAGGCTGTCAAGGCTGCCGGTGCTGCCGGTGTCATCCGCCCGTCCAAGACTTCCTGCCAGGTTGTCATCGGGCCTCAGGTTCAGTTCGTGTTCGATGAACTGAAGAAGATGCTGTAATTTAAGTAACAGCAAGGGCAAGGGTTCTGGTTCCTTTGTTCTACGCCGCAGGCTGGCCGCCATGGCCCTGCCTGCGGCTTTTTTGTTTTGGTGGGCAAAAGCTGGCGTTTAACTCTTTCTTTTCTTGCTTGATTATGTTAAAATCAGAACTATAAATGCCTCCTGCGGGTTTGCCGCAGCGGCAAAAATACACTACCCAAGGAGGTACTTTGTAACATGAACTCATTCCAACGCATCTGCCGGTCGCCTGCTTTTTTGGTGCTGGCCCTGATTTTGTGCGCCGCCGTGATTGCCGGCGGCGTTGCCCTGGCCCCCGCCGCCCCCAAGGTTTGGATCGTGATCCCTGTGCTGCTGGCTGTGGCCGCGGTTATCTGCTTCTTTGTGGCGCGCTCCACCAGCAAGGCCGCGCTGCAAAAAAAGAAAGAGGCGGAAAACGAGGGTGTGGTAAAAGCCGACCTTGACCATGCCGGCATCGCCGCCAACATTCTGGCTGCGCTGGGCGGTAAGGCCAATGTGCAAAAAGCCAGCTGCTGCGCCACACGGCTGCGCTTCCAGCTGAAAGACGGCGCTAAGGTGGACGAAAAGGCACTCAAATCCGCCGGGGCTTCCGGTGTGATCCGCTCCACCCCCACGGCCTGCCAGGTCATTCTTGGCACGCAGGTCCGCTTTGTTTACGAAGAACTGCAAAAGCTGTTGTAAGGCAGCGTTCCCCATCCTGGTTCCGGCTTCCGGAGCCAGGATTTTTTGTTATATTTTCCTAAAATATTTCTTTGTTTTTTCTCTCTTTTTTCTACAATCTCTAGTTTCTTTGTGGTGTTTGTGCTATACTATAGGTAATGGCTGTCCGCGCACAAAAAAAGAATAAGGAGATGTTCCCCATGAAAATTATTCGTGCAAAAGATTATTATGATATGTCCCGCAAAGCGGCCAATATCATCTCGGCACAGGTCATCATGAAGCCCAACTGCGTGCTGGGCCTTGCAACCGGCGGCACCCCCGTTGGCACCTACAAACAGCTGGTTGAATGGTACAACAAGGGCGACCTTGATTTTGCGGAAGTAAACACCGTCAACCTGGACGAATACCGCGGTCTGCCCCGCGAGCATCCCGAAAGCTACTGGTCCTTCATGCACCGCAACCTGTTTGACCTGGTCAACATCCGCCCCGAAGCCATCCATATGCCTGCCGGCACCAACATGGATGCTGCTGCCGAGTGCTCCCACTATGATGAAATCATCCAGCATCTGGGCGGCGTGGATCTGCAGCTGCTGGGCATTGGCCACGATGGCCACATTGGCTTTAACGAGCCGGGTGCCGCTTTTGAGCTTGGCACCCACTGTGTCCACCTGACCAAAGAGACCATTGAGGCCAACAAGCGCTTCTTTGACAACAACGAAGATCTGGTCCCGAAAGAAGCCTACACCATGGGCATCAAAACCATCATGCAGGCCCGCAAGGTTCTGATGGTTGCCAACGGCGTTGGCAAGGCTGACATCATTAAGAAAGCTTTCTTCGGCCCCGTCACGCCGGAAGTTCCCGCTTCCATCCTGCAGATGCACCCGGATTTCACCCTGGTGCTGGATGCCGAAGCTGCTTCCAAGCTGGACTAAGCGTATCGCTCAAGCCCTTACTGCATAACTGATAAGAGGGAATTTCTCAATGATTATCAAAAATGCAAGAATTTATACGCCGGAACATACCTTCAAAACAGGGGATCTGACCATCCGGGATGGCCGCATTGCCTTTGGTGCGCCCCCGCTGGAGGGCGAGGAAGTTCTGGATGCCAACGGTGCCTATGCTCTGCCCGGTTTGGTGGATATTCATTTCCACGGTGCTGTCGGGCATGATTTCTGCGATGCCGATGAAGCCGGTTTGCAGGCCATTGCCGATTTTGAGGCCAGCAAAGGCGTGTTGGCCATCTGCCCCGCCACCATGACGTTCAGCGAGGAGATTTTGAACGGCATTATGGATGTGGCCGCCGCCCACAAGAACGGTCAGGGTGCTGACTTGGTCGGCATCAACATGGAAGGCCCCTACATCAGCCCCAAAAAGATCGGCGCACAGAACCCCAAGTATGTGCAGGGGGCCGATGCCGCCATGTTCCGCCGGCTGCAGGCACGCAGCGGCGGGTTGATCAAGCTGGTGGACGTTGCCCCGGAAGAACCCGGCAATCTGGATTTTATCCGTGACTGCCACAACGAGGTGTGCATCTCGATTGCCCACACCTGCACGGATTATGATACCGCCAAGGCTGCGTTTGCCGCCGGTGCCAGCCACATGACCCACCTGTATAACGCCATGCCCGGCATCACCCACCGCGCCCCCGGCCCCATTATTGCCGCGCTGGAAGACGGTGCCGATGTGGAGCTGATCACCGATAATGTTCACATTCACCCCGCTGTGGTGCGCTTTACCTTTAACACCTTCGGGGATGACCATGTGATCCTGATTGCAGACAGCATGATGGCCTGCGGGCTGCCGGACGGCGCTTATAGCCTGGGCGGCCAGGCTGTTACGGTGCGCGGCCCCCGCGCCACCCTGACCGAGCACCCCGATACCATCGCCGGCAGTGCTACCTGCCTGTATGACTGCATGCGCCGTGCTGTGTGCGAGATGGGCGTTCCGCTGGAAAGCGCGGTGCGCGCCGCGACCGAAAACCCGGCCCGGAGCATTGGCGTTGATGCTGATTATGGCTCTTTGGCCGCCGGGCGCTATGGCAACGTGGTTCTGGCCGATGATGACCTGAACATCCTTGCCGTGGTGCAAAAGGGCAAAGTTATCCACGATAACCGCTGAACTTGTTGAAAATCCGGGCGCTTGCCAAAAAGCGTCCGGATTTTTTGTTTTGCTCCCTGTACGCCGCTGCTGCGGCTTTTCTGCACAGTGCTTTCTTTAGGCAACACCGCACAATTCCCGCCTTGCGGCTTAAGCACCGCTCCGGCAGCTGCGGCACGGCATCTGCGTTGCCAAAATGCTCGATAAGACATCCAGTATTATCTGCGCTTTTGGCTTAGCATCTGCCGCACCTCGCTCGCCGTATCGGCACTTAGAATGATGTGGTATTGCCTTTACAAAAAACGGTACAGACTTTATAATGGATAAGTATGCTGTCGGGTACTCTGCCCGCAGCGAACGGTTAAAACGGAAAGGAGCGATCTTATGATCCGCTTTGAATGTGATTATGGCGAGGGTGCCGCCCAGCCGGTGCTGGACCTGCTGCAAAAGACCAATCTGGAACAGACCCCCGGTTACGGCATGGACGATTACTGCGATCAGGCCCGCGGCCTGATCCGTAAGCTGTGCGATGCCCCGGATGCCGGAGTCCACTTTTTTGTGGGTGCCACCCAGGCCAACTTTACCGTGGTGGATGCCCTGTTAAAACCCTGGCAGGGCGTGCTGTGTGCCGACAGCGGGCATATCAATGTACATGAAACCGGCGCGGTGGAAGCCACCGGCCACAAGTGCCTTGCCCTGCCCAGCGTGCAGGGCAAAATTACCGCCCAGCAGGTGAGGGATGCTTACGACGCTCACTGGGCCGATGCCAGCCACGAGCACATTGCCCAGCCCGGCATGGTGTATATCTCCAACCCCACTGAGGACGGCACCCTGTACACCAAGGAGGAGCTGACCGACCTTTCCGCCACCTGCTATGACTGCGGCCTGTGCCTGTTTGTGGATGGTGCCCGCATGGCTTACGGCCTTGCCAGCGAAGCCAATGACCTGAACCTGCAGGATTACGCCAACCTGTGCGATGTGTTCTACCTGGGTGGAACCAAGTGCGGTGCGCTGTTTGGCGAAGCTGTTGTCATCAATAACCCCGATCTGGACCAGGATTTCCGCTACGCCATCAAGCAGCACGGCGCCATGCTGGCCAAGGGCCGCCTGCTGGGGCTGCAATTCCTTGCCCTGCTGAACGGCGAGGACGGCACCGCTTCCAGCCCCTATTACACTATGGCCGCTAAGGCGGATCGCCAGGCCATGCGCATCCGCGCTGCGTTTGAAGCAAAGGGCTGCGCCATGCTGTTTGATTCCCCCACCAACCAGCAGTTCCCCATCCTGCCCAACAGCTGGTACAATGCCCTGAGCGAGAAGTACGCCATGACCCTGACCGCCAAGCCGGACGCCGAGCACACTGCCGTGCGGTTCTGCACCAGCTGGGCCACCCGTGACGAGGACGTAGATGCCCTGTTGGCGGATATTGCCAGTCTGTGATGATAAAGTATATTCTGAAATAATAAACGATGCGCCCTTTGCGTTGGGCAGGCTGCGAAGCCTTGGCCGCTGCAAAGGGCGCATGTTTTTTTTCGTAACAAATTGGAAAGGAAGGAGAAGGAGGAGAAATGTATGTAAAGCCGGTTGCCCGGCATTGTTGGTTGTCTGGCCTTCGCCGGCGGCCGCTGCGATTGCTGCGGGCGTCTGGCATGGCGAAGGACGCAGTGGATGTTTTAAAACGTCGTTTACGTTTTTGTTTCTCTCTTTCGAGTACACTGTTATTATACGGGCAGATTATGGAAACCTCGTTAAAGAGTTCTGAACGATTTGGTAAGATTTGGTGAACAAATTTTGAATAAGCAAAAGCGATGCCAATAAGCCCAAAAGCACACAAAAAGCGGCTGGCCGTGCAGGTGATTTTATCTATACGGCCAGCCGTTTCGCTTTTTATCGTTTTATTTTAGCCTTTGGTTTTCTGCACGCGCTTGTCGCACCTGGTGGCCAGGCGGGTGCCAATGCTTTGCAGCACCTGTACCAGCACAACCAGCAGCGCAGTTGCAAAAATTTCCAGCACCAGGTTATAGCGGTAGTAGCCATAGTTGATGGCAACCTTGCCCAGGCCGCCGCCGCCGATCACACCTGCCATAGCGCCATAGCCCAGAATGGTTGTGGCAGCAATGGTTGCGTTGGCAATCAGGCTGGGCATGCTTTCGGGGATCAGCACCTTGGTGATGATCTGCAGCGGGGTTGCCCCCATGCTCTGGGCTGCTTCCACCACGCCGGAATCCACCTCACGGATGCTGGTTTCCACCAGACGGGACACAAACGGGAAGGATGCAATAACCAGCGGCACAATGGATGCCACCGTACCAATAGAAGTGCCCACGATCAAGCGGGACAGCGGAATGACAATGATCATCAAGATCAAGAACGGCACACTGCGCAGCAGATTGATCACGCCGTTCAGCAGCCGCATGACCCAGCGGGGCAGCGGGCGCACACCACCGGGCTCACCCGTTACCAGCAGCACACCAAGCGGCAGGCCGATGACCAGTGCAAACAGGGTGGCCACCACGGTAGAGTAAAAAGTGTCCCAGGTTTCTGCCGGGATGGAAGGCAGAACATCCAAAAAAGTCTGCCAGTCCTTCGATGCAAAAAATTCAGCCATTGCTGCCCACCTCCTCGTAGGTAATGCCGGGATAATTCTTGATGTAATCCAGCGCCTTGGCAGCGCCTTCGCCTTCCGGCAGGGCCAGCAGCATGCTGCCCAGCGTCTGGCCGTTTACAACGCGGGTGTCCGCTGCCACAATCGAAACCAGCGCCCCGCACTCAATGGCAAGGCTGGCCACCAGCGGCTTATCGGTCGTCTGGGTGCCGTTAAAGGCAACACGCACCATTTTGCGGCCGGGCAGCAGCTCGCGCTCCGGCGTGCCCGCCGGGAACACCAGCCGCTTGGCAGCGTCGGAATGCGGGTTCGAGAAGATATCCCGCACGCTGCCCTGCTCTACCACGGTGCCGTTATCCAAAATGGCAACGTGGCTGCACACATCCTCCACCACGCTCATCTGGTGGGTAATGATAACCACCGTAATGCCCATTTCGCGGTTGATCTTCTGGATCAGCTGCAAAATGGCATGGGTGGTGTTGGGGTCCAAGGCACTGGTGGCTTCATCACACAGCAACACCTTGGGATTGGTGGCCAGGGCACGCGCAATGGCAATGCGCTGCTTTTGCCCGCCGGAAAGCTGCGCCGGGTAAGCGTCCGCCTTGTCCGGCAGGCCAACCAGCTCCAGCAGCTCCCTGGCGCGGGCTGTGGCTTTATCTTTGGGCACACCGGCCAGCTCCATGGGGAAGCAGATGTTCTTCAGGCAGGTGCGCTGCATCAGCAGGTTGAATTGCTGGAAGATCATCGTGATCTCCCGCCGGGCATCGCGCAGCTCTGCGGGGCTCAGCTGCATCATTTCGCGGCCGTTCACGATCACCTTGCCCTCGTCCGGGCGTTCCAGCATATTGATGCACCGCACCAGCGTGGACTTGCCTGCGCCGGACATGCCGATAATACCGTAAATATCGCCGTCCTGAATTTCCAGGTTGATGTCGTTCAGGGCAACCACCGTTGCGCCCGCCGCGGCAAACCGCTTTGTCAGGTGTTGGATCTGGATCATAATTTCTGGCTCCTTAATCCCAAAATTCCCTGTGTCCTGAGGTGGGCACAGGGGATAATGAGAGTTTACTTTTTATTTAGGGCAATACCGCATAATTCCCGCCTTACGGCTTAAGCACCGCTCCGACGGCTGCGGCACGGCATCTGCGTTGCCAAAATGCTCGATAAGACATCCAGTATTATCTGCGCTTTTGGCCTAGCAGCTGCCGCACCTCGCTCGCCGTATCGGCACTTAGAATTATGCGGTATTGCCTTAGAAAATGGCAACCACCGCACCGTCATAGGTGGAATCGATGTAATCCTTCACGGTCTGGCTGGTCAGGGCAGCAACCAGTGCCTTGATGGCGGGCTCGTTCTCGTTGCCTTCTTCTACAACCAGCAGGTTGGCGTAGGTCTGGGCAGCTTCAGAGGTTGCATCCTCAACGGCCAGGGCGTCCTTGCTGGCAGAGAAGCCAGCCTCGGCAGCATAGTTGCCGTTGATAACAGCAAAGTCAACGTCGGACAGGGTACGGGGCAGCTGGGCAGCTTCCATCTCTACCAGCTCAATGTTGTGGGGGTTATCCACAACATCGTTCTTGGTGGCGGCCAGGCCAGCATCCTCTTTCAGGGTAATGATGCCCTGGGCAGCCAGCAGCTGCAGGGCACGGGCTTCGTTGGTGGCATCGTTGGGAACTGCAATCTTGGCACCGTCAGCCAGGTCGTTCAGGCTCTTGGTCTTGCCCGGATACAGGCCAAACGGCTCGTAATGGATGGCAGCAACGCTTACCAGGTGGGTGTTGTTCTTCTCGTTAAAGTCCTCCAGGTAGGGGCCGTGCTGGAAGTAGTTGGCATCCACTTCGCCAGACTCGGTTACCAGGTTGGGCTGCACATAGTCGGTATATTCAACCACATCCAGGGTGATATCTGCCTTTGCCAGGATATCGCCAGCCACTTTCAGAATCTCGGCATGCGGCACGGGGGAAGCAGCCACCTTGATGGTGGTGCCAGCCAGTGAAGCATAGTCAACGGTAGCATCATAGCCATCACCGGTAAAATCGACGGCATCGGAGGCGTCCGATGCAGTTTCGCTGGAAGCAGTGCTGGCGGCTTCGCTGCCGGAAGCGGCCTCAGAGGTGGAAGAAGCGGCAGTAGAACCGCAAGCGGCCAGGCTGAGTGTAAGGGCTGCGGCCAGAACAGTAGAAATCAGCTTTTTCATGGTTGTTATCTCCTTTTTGTTACGGTTATTTTTCCGGTTTGTGTTTGTTTTAAGTTATGTTGTGGTGTTCCCTCAAACAGCGCAACACATTCGCACACCGGGCTGCTTACAGCGGGGACTGTATTTCATTGGTAACCCACCCTTTCTATCCAGATAAACGCGGGGATAAAATATTTATATAAAGCAAATAAAGCAAAAGCGGCGGCGTACCGTTCCCGGCACGCCGCCGCTGCACCCCTGCTGTTAAATGCGCGCAGGGAAAACAGGTACAGGCTGCCGGAGCAAACTGCACATGCACATCATCATACCATCACGGCGTTCTGCGGTTTTCATTCTGACAGCACTTTCTTTCCCTGCTGAACCAGCACCTTTGTGGTGCGGCACATTTGTTTTTTGCTATGGCGCAAGTATAGCCCCATTTGGCGCGGTTGTCAAGCGTATTTGTACATTTCAGCATTTTCCTATAAGTTTAGCAGGTTTGTAGAGTGTAAAATCTGCAATATGTCAGAAAATCGCCGTGGCCCGCCCCGCCTGGCAACGCCAAAGGCTTGCCGCACGGGCAAAAATCTGCTATGATAAAGGCATCAGACATCAGGAGGCATTAACACCGTGAAGTTTTCAACCAAGGACCGCTATGCACTGCTTTTGATGGTGGAACTGGCCAGCGCCACCCCCGGGGAGTATCTGCCCCTTAAAGCAGTCAGCGATAATCAGGGCATCAGCGTAAAATATTTGGAGCAGATCGTTGCCCCGTTAAGCAAAGCCGGCCTTGTAGAAAGCGGCCGCGGCAGCCAGGGCGGCTACCGGCTCAGCCGCCCTGCCGCCCAGATCACTGCGGGCGATATCCTGCGCGCGGTGGAGGGCGAGATTGTCCCCGTTCCCTGCCTTGCCACTTCCGCAGAAAGCTGCCCCCACCGCGCCCAGTGCGAGACCCTGGGCTTTTGGGAAGGGCTGAACCAGGTCATTAACCAGTATATTGACAGCGCCACGCTGGAAAAGCTCAGCAGCGAATATCTTTCCCATTAAGGCACATAATAAAGAGAAAGCGCACGTACCTGCTATCATTACAGGTACGTGCGCTCTTGTTATTTCCTGTTCTTTTGGGCAACACCGCACAATTCCCGCCTTGCGGCTTAAGCACCGCTCCGGCAGCTGCGG
>SAUS01000066.1 GCA_004000625.1 Candidatus Cibiobacter qucibialis
AGCATTTTGGCAACGCAGATGCCGTGCCGCAGCCGCCGAAGCGGTGCTTAAGCCGCTAGGCGGGAATTGTGCGGTGTTGCCTTTGATCTGGTCCGCAGGGCTACAGGCTGTGCCTGTGAACAATGCGATACAGATATTATTATATACCATCCCGGCAGTTTTGAAAATAGCCCTGCCGGGAAAAGCTGCCCCCGCCAGGAGAATCTTTTGTGAACTTTTGGCGGTAGCGGCAGCTATGATCGTTGTTCTTTTATTTTATATATAAGAAAAGAGGAAAACAAATGCTTGAATACCGTGCTGAAGGACTTTGCCGCAACGCTTCCCACCTGCGGCGGGAAGAGCTGGATCATTGCATTGCCGCCGGGGAGGTGCTGCAAAGCACAGCCCTTGCCTTTGATACCAACCGCCGCCTGCGCTTTGAGCTGTGCGGGCACCATGCGTATATGCCGTTTGAAGAATGTCTGGACACTGCCCCCGGTGAGACAGTCAAAGAGATCGCTGTGCTGACCCGCGTGGGGCGGCCGACCTGTTTTGTGGTCCAGGGTACGACGCAGAATGAAAGCGGCGAGGCCGTTTATCTGCTTTCCCGCGCGGCGGCGCAGCGGGCCTGCCGGGAGCAGTACCTGGACCAGCTGGAAAACGGCAGCGTGATTCCCTGCACGGTAACACACATTGAAAACTTTGGCGCGTTCTGCGATGTCGGGTGCGGCATTTCAGCACTGCTGCCAATCGACTGCCTTTCAGTTTCGCGGATTGCTTCCCCGGCAGACCGTGTAACGGTGGGCCAGCAGCTGCTGTGCGCCATCAAGAACCGGGATGAGCAGGACCGCATTGTGCTGACCCTGCGGGAGCTGCTTGGAACCTGGAGTGAGAACGCCGCCTGCTTTGCCGCCGGGGAGACCGTGGTGGGTATTGTGCGCAGCGTGGAAGATTACGGTGTGTTCATTGAGATTGCCCCCAACCTGGCCGGGCTGGCGGAGCCGGATACGGCACTGCACCCCGGCCAGACGGTGAGCGTGTATATTAAAAGCATTCTGCCGGATAAAATGAAGATCAAGCTGGTGGTGGTGAACAAGAACCTGAACCAGAAAATGCGGTTTGAGCCACACTATTTTGTGACCCGTGGGCGGCTGGACCGGTGGATCTACTCCACCCCGCAAAGCCGCAAGCAGATCGAAACGGTGTTTTGAAGCCGGCTTAAGCGGGCAAGAATTTTGCGCTTGTAAGTTTTTTGAAACTCCTGTATAATAATTACAAAGTAAAGTTTGAGGGCACGGTGCTGCCTGTGCCCCCTGTTCAGGAAGTGAGACCATGGCAGAAGCATTTACCGCCGGTGTAAAGATGGGCGGCTTGACCAATGATACCGAGATTCGTATTTTGCTGTGCTACCTGATTAAAAGCGTGGGGCCTGTGACCCGTGAAGCCATGGAGGCTGCGCTTTTGCAGGAAGAGCTGGTCAATTATTTTGAATTTGTTGGCGCGCTGAACGACCTTGTGGCCCAGGGGCTGGCCATTGAGGGAACCAACGGCTACACCATTACCGAAAAAGGTACCACAGTGGCTCAGACTCTCTCGGAAGATTTGCCCCGCAGCGTGCGGGAAAGTGCGATTCTGGCAGTTATCCGCATCCAGAGCTGGGTGCACAAGGCGGCCCAGAACCATGCCGACATTGAAAAAGACGGTGACCGTTACCGCGTAACCTGCACCATTCAGGATAAAAACCAGCAGCACGGCGCATTCACCCTGCAGGTGACGATGCCGGACGCCATGACCGCTGAACAGGTGCGCGACCATTTTGTAGCCTGCGGGAGCGAAATTTACAACAAAGTGCTGAATCTGTTGACCCAGCCGCTGAGCGATGAACAGCGCCCGCCGGAGGGAGTACGGTAAAATTATATCGGCACTCCCCTGCCGTATATGATCATGGCAGTACGGATAGCCAAGTTACCATCTTATCATCATTGCATACCATCAGATAAACAAAAAACAGTCCCAGCTTTTTCCTGAGTGCAATCAGGTAAAAGCCGGGGCTGTTTTGTCAGTTTCTGTTCATTGCAGGGGCGTATCTTATGCTATGGTTATTCGCAGCCAAGGTAAGCCTTGCGCACTTCGATGTTATTGGCAAGCTCGGTGGCTTCGCCCTCCATCTTGATGGTGCCGGTTTCCAGCACATAGGCACGGTTGGCAATATCCAGTGCCATCTTCGCGTTCTGTTCCACCAGCAGCACAGTAACGCCCTGGCGGTTAATGTCGCGGATGATCTTAAAGATTTCCTTGACCAGCAGCGGAGAAAGACCCATGGAGGGTTCATCCAGCAGCAGGATCTTGGGTTTGCACATCAGGGCGCGGCCCACGGCCAGCATCTGCTGTTCGCCGCCGGAAAGGGTTCCGGCGGGCTGGTTGCGGCGCTCTTTCAGGCGGGGCAGCAGGTCAAACACCATGTCGTAATCGCTCTGGATGGCATCCTTGCCATCGTGGCGGGTATAAGCACCCATGGAAAGGTTCTGCTGCACAGTCAGGCCGCTGAATACACGGCGGCCCTCCGGCACCTGGGCCAGACCAAGGCGGACGATTTTGTGGGCTTCCATCTTGCTGATCAGGTTACCGTCATAGGTGATCTCGCCGCTGGTCAGCTTGAGCAGACCGGAAATGGCGTGCATGGTGGTGGTTTTGCCAGCACCGTTTGCACCGATCAGCGTAACGATTTCTCCTTCGTCCACATGGAACGAAACATCCTTGATGGCGTGGATGGAACCGTAATAAACATTGATATTTTTAACCGAAAGCAGCTCACCCATTAGTCGTCACCTCCCAGATAGGCCGCAATGACCTTGGGGTTATTGCGGATGGTTTTGCCGTCGCCGCGGGCAATCACACGGCCATAGTCCAGCACGGTGATCTCCTCGCAGATACCCATAACGAAGTTCATATCATGCTCTATGAGCAGGATGGCAACGCCGAACTGGTCACGCACGCTGTGGATGGTGTTCATCAGTTCTTCGGTTTCGTTGGGGTTCATACCGGCTGCGGGCTCGTCCAGCAGCAGCAGTTTCGGGTTGGTAGCCAGGGCGCGGGCAATTTCCAGCTTGCGCTGTTTGCCGTAGGGCAGTTGGCTGGCTTTATAGTTAGCCTCCGCATCCAGGTCAAAAATTTTCAGCAGCTTCATAGCACGGCGGTCCATCTCGTGCTCTTTCTCACGGAAAGACGGCAAGCGCAGGATACCGGTCCACATGCCGTAAACAACCTGGTTGTGCAGGCCGACCTTGACGTTATCCAGAACTGTCATATCATTAAACAGGCGGATGTTCTGGAACGTGCGGGCAATGCCCGCCTTGCTGATGGCTTCCGGGGTGGCACCGGTAATATCGTTGCCATCCAGCACAATGTTGCCCTCGGTGGGCTTATACACACCGGTCAGCATATTGAACACGGTGGTTTTGCCCGCGCCGTTGGGGCCGATCAGGCCATACAGATGGCCTTTTTCGATTTTAAGGTCCAGCTGCGAAACGGCTTGCAGGCCGCCGAACGCAATGCCAAGGTTACTGACTTCCAGCAGTGCCATTTATGCCGCCTCCTTTTTGCTTTTATCCTTTAGGAATTTGTTCAGCTTCAAAATTGGGAATTTCTCGGTGATTTTTTCAGCCACTTCTTTGCGCCATGCCACCAGCTTGGGGCTGCGGGTAAAGATCATCATGACAATCAGAACGATAGCATAGATCAGCATGCGGTAATCGTTCAGGCCGCGCAGCATTTCGGGCAGAACGGTCAGGATGGCCGCTGCAATCACGGAGCCGCGGATGCTGCCGATGCCGCCCAGAACCACGAAGACCAGAATGTTGATGGAGGTGTTGTAATCAAACTTTTTGGCAACCAAAGAAGAATAGTTCAAGCTGTACAGCACGCCTGCCATGCCGGCAAACACGGAGGACAGTACAAAAGCCATCAGCTTATAGCGGGTGATATTGATACCGATGCTCTTGGCAGCAATCTCATTATCGCGGATAGCGGAGATAGCGCGGCCAGCGCGGGAGCGGATCAGGTTGAGCACAACCACCAGCGTGATAAGCACCAGAATAATGCCCATGGTAAAGGTGGAAGTCTTTTTGATGCCGGTAATGCCCATGGCACCGTTGATCAGGATCTTGCCATCCTCGGCCATGTTCATCGAAGCGGCATCTTTAAGGGAGAAATGCAGGCCGCTGTCGTCCACGCCCAGGTAAACGGCGTTCATGATATTTTTGATGATCTCGCCAAATGCCAGGGTAACGATGGCCAGATAGTCGCCGGACAGGCGCAGAACGGGAACACCAACGATGACGCCGAAGATACCGGCCATAGCGCCGCCCACAACAAAGGCCAGGATCAGCGCCAGCCAGTGCGGGGCCACATCATACAGGCTGACCCAGACCAGCGTGCCGGAAAACGCGCCAACGCTCATAAAACCGGCATGACCGAGGCTCAGCTCACCCAAAAAGCCGACAACGAGGTTCAGCGAAACAGCCATGACCACATAAGCGCAGATGGGCACCAGCTGGCCAGAGAAAGAGTTGGTCAGCACACCGGCGGCTGCCAGCAGCTGAACGACAATGTAAAACCCAATGACGATGCTAAAGGTGATAAAATTACTTTTGGTGCTTTTTTTCACTTGGTTCCATTTTGTTAATGCCATGACCCTCACCTTACACTTTCACGTTGACCTTTTTGCCGAGCAGGCCGGTAGGCTTGACGATCAGCACAACGATCAGAACAACAAACACGATGGCATCGGACAGCTGGGTGGAGATGTAAGCCTTGCTGAGGTTTTCGATGATACCCAGCAGGATACCGCCTAGGAAAGCACCGGGGATAGAACCGATGCCGCCAAAAACCGCTGCCACGAACGCCTTAATGCCGGGCATTGCGCCGGTGGTGGGCATCAAAGTCGGGTAAGAGGAACACATCAGGGCACCGGCAACTGCGGCCAGCGCAGAACCAATGGCGAAAGTCAGAGAAATCGTGGAATTGACGTTAATGCCCATCAGCTGGGCAGCACCGCGGTCCTCGGACACAGCCAGCATAGCGTGACCGGCGGAAGTGTGGTTGATGAACAGGGTGAGCACAACCATGATGAGGATGCAGGCCAGGATGGTGACCAGCGTTTCGGCTGAGATGGTCAGCTGGCCGTCAAACAATTTAATGGGCTGCAGGCTGACAACGGACTTGAAGTTCTTGGGGTTGGAAGTCCACAGCAGCTGGGCCACCTGCTGCAGCAGATAGGAAACGCCGATGGCTGTGATCAGAACAGCCAGGGACGGGGCTTCACGCAGGGGGCGGTAGGCCACACGCTCCATGGTAATGCCCAGAATGGTGCACACCACCATGGACAACAGCACCGACACAATGGGGTTGAGCCCGAACGAGCCGAATGCGAAAAAGATCACATAGCTGCCAATCATGATGACATCGCCATGGGCGAAGTTCAGCATTTTGGCAATACCATAAACCATGGTATACCCCAATGCGATCAGCGCGTACACACTGCCCAAGCTGATGCCATTGATCAGATAGGATAGAAATTGCATTGTGCAGAACACCTCACTCTATTTTTTCCCTTGTTTTTCCACACCAAGGCGGCGCACACCACCTGATTATTGCACAGCGGAAAAACAAAATATGTATATAATATTAACACATCTGTCCGCACAGTACAATGCCTTAAAGCGCAAAAGGTACGTATTTTTGGCTAAAACAGGCACTTTCTGTCACTTTTTTTCTCTGCGCGTAACAAAATGGGGGCTGCTGACATGGTAAATCAGCAGCCCCCATTGGCCAAAACTCAATTTTGCATGCTTTTCAGCACGCGATCCCCTGCTTTTGTGCAGAGATTACATAGCGGCGTAAGCGCCATCCTTGATCACAACAGCCTTAGGATCCTTGGAAACAGCGCCGGAAGCATCCCAGGTCATGCCGGTACCAGTCAAGCCGTCAAAGGTCATGCTGGTGTAAGCGGTCTTCAGCTGCTCGCAGATCTCGCTGGCATCCATATCGCCGGTGATGCCGGCTTCCAGAACTGCCTGGTACATGCTGTAGATAACGTCGTATGCGTCAGCAGCGAACTGGTTCGGGGTTTCGCCGTAAGCGGCAACGTAGGCGGAAACAAATGCCTGGGTCTTTTCATCCTGAGCGTCAGCAGCGAACGGAGTCAGCAGCATCAGGCCCTCAGCCAGGGAGGTATCAAAGCCCTCAACATCCAGGATGCCATCCATGCCATCGCAGCCGAAGAAGATGGGCTCATAGCCAGTCTTGTTGGCGGTGGTCAGGATCTGAGAAGCCTCGGTGTAGTAGATGGGCAGGAACACCAGCTCAGCGCCAGCTTCTTGGCACTTGGCAACCTGGGTGGACAGGTCGCTCTTGTTGTCGCTGGTGAAAGCTTCAGCAGTGACGATCTCAAGGCCCTTGCTCTCAGCTTCGGTCTTGAACTTGGCGTAAATGCCGGAAGAGTAAGCGTCAGAAGAGTCATAGATGACGCCGATCTTGGTAGCCAGAGCGTTCTCGGCAATGTAGTCAGCGGATGCAACACCCTGGTTGGGGTCGGTGAAGCAGATCTGGAAGACATTGTCACCGGTTTCGATAACGGTCTGTGCAGAGGCAGAAGGGGTCAGAACGAACATGTTATCGTTGACGCTCTCAGCAGCAACTGCCAGGGTCGGGGTGGTAGTAACGGGGCCAGCCAGAACCTGCATGCCCCAGTCTTTCAGGGAGTTGTAAGCGTTGACGCTCTTTTCAGCATCGTGCTCATCGTCCTCGAACTTCCAGTCAAAAACATCGCTGCCGTTTGCGGCGTTGATCTCTTTGACAGCCAGTTCTTCGGCGTTCTTAACAGCATTGCCGTAGGTTGCAGCAGCGCCGGTGATGGGGCCAATGCCGCCAACCTTAATGGGGGTGCCGGTGTAGGAGCCGGAAGCAGCGGACTCGCCGGAAGCGACGGTGCTGGTAGTCTCGGAAGAGACAGCGGAAGTAGCTTCGGAAGTAGCGGTGGAACCGCAGGCGGCCAGGCTGACAGCCATGGAAGCAGCCAGCATTGCACTGATGACCTTTTTGTTCATTGTTATTCCCTCCTAATGATTTACAGCCTCCGGCGGGCAAACGCCTGCCGGAACGGGTTGCACAGCCCATAACTGTAATTTAAATTAAAGTATACCGCCAAGTTGGCAAATCTTCAATACGGAATATCGGCATAAATTGCAGATGAAATCCAAAGCCTTTGTGGCGGTTTTGCACAAAGTTTGGTTACAAAATATTATCAAACTACCATATTGACAAAGTTTGTAAAAAAAAATGAAAAACCTGATTTTAAGGGTTGAAAAACGCGGCGGAATTAGGCATAATAGTTGGTAAACATGAAAGGGGTATCTTAAGATGAAGCTTTTGGAAGACCGCATTCTGCGCGATGGGCAGGTCCGCCCGGGCAATGTGCTGAAAGTTGACTGCTTTTTGAACCACCAGCTGGATGTTGACCTGCTGGATAAAATCGGCGAGGAGTTTTACCGCATTTTTAAGGATGACGGAGTAAACAAGATCCTGACTATTGAGGCATCCGGCATTGCGATTGCCTGCATGACGGCCCGCCACTTTGATGTGCCCGTGGTGTTTGCCAAAAAGGCCAAAAGCAAAAACATTGATGGCGATGTGTACACTTCCACGGTACATTCTTATACTTACGGCAAAGATTACAATATCACCTTGGCCCAGAAGTTCCTTGGCCCCAATGACCGTGTGCTGATTCTGGATGACTTTTTGGCAAACGGCAAGGCCATGCGCGGTCTGTTGGATGTCTGCCAGCAGGCCGGAGCCAGTGTGGCGGGTATCGGCATCTGCATTGAAAAAGGCTTCCAGCCGGGCGGCGACGAGCTGCGCCGCGAGGGTTACAAACTGGCCAGCCTGGCCATTGTGGACGAAATGGGCGATAACGGCAGCCTGAAGTTCCGCGAGACGGAGTATTAAGAGAGATTGCTTGGTTTCGTATAATTGGGACGATCCGATATTTATCATCTGCATTAACGATTAAAAAAGCGGCGTGATTGGGTTCATGCCGCTTTTTGTTTATGCTTTTATTGGGGAGGATGATAAATCGTTCGGGTTCTTCCTCGGCGCAATGAGGGCATCGCACCTTACAGACATCTTGCGGGGCACAGCGAACAATAACACGCTTTACATCGTATGGATATACAGCCGCGAGGGCTCTTCCTCGCCATCGCCCTGCACCATGCAGTAAAACTGCCAGCCGTAACGCTCATAAAACGAGGTGTGGTCAGTAACAAGGTTAAAGTGCGCGCCGCATCCATGCCGTTGGCTGCTAACGTTACGCCGCATTCCGGCGCGGGGCAGCGTGCTGCATGTGGCATTTGGCTGTGTGTCCCCTGGTACCAACCGCGGTATTACGGTAAGTTTTGCCTGCTGCAGGCATGGAAAAAGACAAAAAGAATGCCAGGGACACTTCACTTTTTGAATCACTCAAAAAAGCAAAGCTCCCCTGGCCGGTTGCACCACTATATGATATAACTCTGGATTGTAAAGTGGTTTATGTGTAAGAAATCGGCGAAGCCATTGCATCATTTTGCCATAATCAAAATCATTCTGCTTTATCCCCACGGAATTACAGTTTAACCCGGACAAATTCATGGTGGATGGCGGGCAGAATGGTTTCCACCAGGTCTTTTGTGCGCAGGCGCAGGCTGGAAGTATTGATGCAGGGGTGGCAGCCCACATATTCACTGTTCAGCACATCTTCATCGATCAAAAGCTGCACATGGTTTTCGGTATCGTTCATCAGGCCCAGCACACTGACCGAGCCGGGAGTGATATCAAGGAACTTTTCCATATATTCCGGTTTGGCAAAGGACAGGCGCGCGGAGTGGATCTGGGCGGATAGATCCTTGGTGTGGAACACCTTGGTATCCGGGATCATCAGCAGGTAAAACGCGGTTTCCTGACGGTTACAAAGAAAAAGATTTTTGCAGATGACCGCCTGCAGCGTTTTGTCAATTTCCTGGCAGACTTCCATCGTCATGGCCGGGGCATGGTCAATGCGGTTATATTCGATCCCAAGACTATCCAGTAAATCGTAGGTACGGGTTTCTTTGGCCACTCTGCCCGTAGTATCCATCGGGCGGCCTTTTTGCAGTTCCATCAAAACATTCCCCTCTCTTCGATTTGTATGCTGTCTATTATATCACAAATCGTGCCAGCCCGCCTGCAAAAGTGTGGTTTCCGTTCAGGTTTTCGGATTCTGTTCGGTTCAAGTTTTCCGCAATCGCATAATAATCCGTACGCCGCTGTTATAAGCAAAATCATTCATTCGATCATCATGTCTCACTTTCGATTTGCATTTTTATTTTTAAGGGATGCTTTGCGTATACGTCCCTCATGTAGCATGAGAGCAAGAGGATTCCAGAATTTTTCTGTGCTAAACTGACATTTAATTCTTAAGGCAATACCGCATAATTCTAAGTGCCGATACGGCGAGCGAGGTGCGGCAGATGCCAAGCCAAAAGCGCAGATAATACTGGATGTCTTATCGAGCATTTTGGCAACGCAGATGCCGTGCCGCAGCTGCCGGAGCGGTGCTTAAGCCGCAAGGCGGGAATTGTGCGGTATTGCCTTAAATATTGAATAAAGCGATTGCGCCGTTTCCCCATTCAGAACAGGTCTAGCATATTATTGAGATAAATTTCTTCGCGGACGCGCAGCTGGTATTCCGGCTTTGTCATATAGTAAAGTAGAAACTCCAAAATTAAGGCACTGCCAAGCCCGCGGCCCTCAATTTTGAAGTTGGAAAAGCCCATGGGCAGATAGATATTTTGAATATCCTGGATGCCAATAAAACCGGGGTTGTCCATTGCTTTTGAAAAGCGATACCCTTCCTGTGCGCCAGGGGCTGCGCAGCGGTGGTCGGGGCAGGTTTCGCCAAGGTTTTTGCGGCTTACATTTTCATAGCAGCGCTTTCTGTCCTTGCAGCCAAACCAGCAGCATTCATTGCAAAGGAATTCCACTTTATCTTTCTGGGGCTGGGGCAGGTTGTTCAGCTGTTCAAATTCTTTATTTAACCGGAAATCCGGCACAACATAGCGGAAGTCATCCCGATTCAATTCCGCCTGTAACTGCGGGAATTCCGTGAGCACCTTGGTTGTAGATGAAACAAAGTAAAGCCCCGGATAACGGCTTTCCAGATATCTGAGCAGCAAGTCCGAATGGACAATAACGCCGTTTTGTGCGCCGCCGCTATTTTCAAACAGCTTACACAGGGCGTTGCACTTTATGTCCGCCAGGTGTTCTTCACGCAGCAGTGAGTTACTAAATGTCAGCCGGGCAGATATCCCATATTCGCGCATCAGATCCATAACATCTTCGGGGTCCTGCACGCCAAAACTTGTGCGGCCGCCACCCCAGATGCAGTCGCCCAGGGCCCCATAAATGGAGCCGATGGCGCACCAGTTGTAAAAATATTCTCTGTGATGATAGAACAGCGGCAGGAACATGCGGTACAGCCCATAAAATTCAAACAGCCCCGGCAGATGATAATATGCCACGCCGGGCTTTGAGGTATTCTTTATTTTATCGTCCATCTTGCGTTTTTGTGCGCTCCCCTTCCGGTGTGATTTTTCAACTGCTTTATTTTAGCATCTTTTTCCGCTGAAAGCAAAGCAGGCAGCAAAAAGGCGGGCAGTTGTTTTTCGTTGCTGCCCGCCCAAATGTAACTTGTTATTTTGTTTTGTGGGAACTGTGTCAGTCATCCAGCTTAATTTTCTCTTTCAGCACCACGCAGCCTGCCATATCGCCAATAACGTTCACGCAGGTAGCGCCCATATCGCATAGGGTATTGATGCTGATATAAACGCCCATCACGCCAGCCGGGAGACCCGCCATGGTAGCCAGCGCGGCGAACGAAGCGATTGCACCACCGGGGATGCCGGGGGTGCCCACGGACAAGATCACATTTGCCAGCAGGATCACAATCATCATGGAGGTACTGACCTCAACACCGCAGGCGTTGGCGAAAAACACGATCATGAACGACAACACGATGGAAACAGCATCCATGTTGACCGTTGCGCCCAGAGGGATAGCGATACTGGTGATTTTATCGGATACGCCCATCTCGTCCTCCATGCACTGCTTGCTGAGGGGGATGGTGGCCGAACTGGAACAGGTGCCAAAGGCATTCAGAGCTGCCGGCAGGCAGGCTTTAACAAACTTTGCCGGGCTTGCCTTGCCAAGGAACTTGACGGAACTGCCATACACGATAGCGGCAAATGAGAAGAAGGTAACATAAAGAACGACCAGCAGGGTTGTGAGGGAAAGAATGGTTTCCGTGCCGTTGGCTTCCACCACCGGAACAATGGTGCAGAAAACGCCGATGGGGGTAAAGTACATCACGGTGCTGATGATTTTCAGGCAAACCTCGTTGCCGGATTCAATCACTTTCAGAAGCGGCTCGCCCTTTTCGCCGATTGCAACAAGGGTAAAGCCGATGATAACCGCAAAAGTCAGCACCTGCAGCATATTGCCGTTGGCAAAAGCAGCCACCGGATTGGCGGGAATCAGGTTTTTGACGGTGTCAAGAATGCTGGTCATTTTGCTGGCCTCGATATCGGAGGTTGCCATTTCAAACCGGACGCCTTTTCCAAGATTGATGGCTCTGGGGATAATCAGCCCCACAAAGCTTGCCAGCGCTGTAGTGAACAGGAAGAATATCATGGCACCGCCGGTGATTTTTCCGGTGGTTTTGGCGTTGCCGATGCTGGTAATGCCCACCACGATGGAGCAGAACACCAGCGGAAAGATCATCATGTTCAGCGCATTCATGTAAATGCTGCCAAGCAATGTGGTAACGGTCAGGACCACATCAAAGCGGCTTGCCAGGAAAAGCCCGGTCAGGATACCAAACACCAGGCCGATAAAAATTGCGCTGGTGATGTGCTCCTGATACCGTGCAAAGAGTGACTTTGGGGTTGCTGTGCTGTCTTGCGTGGAATTCATGTCGGTAGCTCCTTTTGAATTTTGTCTTTTTTATTATATTCCTTTAGGGAGGATTGGACAAGAAAAGACTTCAACTTCAGCACAAAAAAGCCACTTTATATTTACGATGTACGCATGGAACGATTGATTTTACCAGCATACAATAAAGATAAGCCCTGACCTTTTGCTTATGTGCGATAAAGAAGTAATAGAAGTGTAAAAAATTTTGCCGTTCCTATCCGGCACTTGGC
>SAUS01000067.1 GCA_004000625.1 Candidatus Cibiobacter qucibialis
TGTCTTATCGAGCATTTTGGCAACGCAGATGCCGTGCCGCAGCCGCCGGAGCGGTGCTTAAGCCGTCAGGCGGGAATCGTGCGGGGTTGCCTTAGCCTGTTTCTACAAACACGACTGAATTTTGCGTTAAAAAGCCTTGGAATCCACAAAGGATTCCTGCAGCTTTTTGCCTTAAATTCGCCTCATGTTTGCGAAACATCCGTCATTTTCTTTGTTTTCAGATACACCTCATTACTTTGATACCGAATATGGGCATCCCCCTCCCTCGGACAGAGGGAACTGTCCGGGGGAATGGGACGGCCACATTTGGGCTGCAAATGTACCGTTGCTTTTACCACAGCAAGCAACCGCCCCCTTAACCGGATCGGTACAGAGAGCGGTTGCTCACCATAAATTCAACAACAGGCTGCGCTGAAAAAAATTACTTCAGAGCAATCTTGTTGATCTCAGACTGATAAGTCCAGTACGGGGTCATATCGTTGGGGATAGTAGTGGTGTCGACACGCTCGCTGGAGAAGATGGTAGCTTCGCTGCGCTGGTAAACCGGCAGTTCAACACCCCAATCCAGGATGATCTCCATAGCTTCCTTGTACATGGCCTTACGGGCATCCTGATCGGTGGTCTGGCGTGCAGCCTCGATCAGTTCGTCCAGATCAGAATCGTTGATCTTGTAGTAGTTGGTGGAACCGTTGCTGTCGTACAGCTGGTACATATCGGGGTCGTTGGTGGACTGCCATGCAGCAACCCAGCCTTCGGCAACGCCGGACTGATAAGAGCTGTACAGGTCAGAAGCGTTTGCCAGGTCGTTGACGGTCAGGGTGAAGCCGATGGTCTTGAGAGCAGCGGCTGCATTGGTCAGAACCTGGAAAGAGGGGTGGTCGCCGTTGCCGGAAGCACCGATGTTGACGGTGTATTCCATCTTGGCGCCAGCCGGAGCTGCGGTGACCTGGCCGTTTTCAACGGTGTAGCCGGCTGCTTCGAAGTAGCCGAGGGCGGCCTGCAGAGCAGCAGCATACTTGGTGTCGCCGCTCATATCGCTGGTGTAGATCTCGTTGCCGTCAACGTCGGTAGAGTAAGCGATCTTGTAGCCGTCGTCGGTAACGGAAGGAGCTGCCCAGGAAGTGTTGGACATGGGGTAGTTGATGATGGTTGCGGTGTCGCCGTAGTAAGAGTTGATGCCCTCATCACGGTAAGCTGCGATCACGGTCATGATGGCCTTGCGCAGGTCCTTGGACTCTTCAGAAGCCGGGTCGTTGCCAACCTTGACGTTCTCAGCGCTCAGGGCAATGTAGCCGTAGCCGCGGAAGTCCTTCAGACGGGTGGTGATGACAGAGCCGTCGAGGTCAGAATTACCACCATTGATGGTAGCGATCTGGTTGGCAGCTTCCAGAGAGTAAGAAGGATCGGAAATGTCGATGGTGCCGGCCTGAACACCGGTGATCTTATCGGCTTCCTGGGTCTCCTTCATGTTGACGTGCTTGATCAGGGCTTCGCCTTCGTAGTAGTTCGGGTTAGCATCCAGGTAGATGACACCGTCGCTGTACTTGTTGAAGGTGTAGACACCGGCACCCATGGGAGCGCTGGTGACAGAACGAACCTTGCTCAGGTCGCCCTTCTTGAAGCCGTAGGAGTGGTTGTCGTAATCATACAGGCTGCGGTCGCCATAGTAATCCAGGGAGGCGATAGGCAGCTGCAGCTGGTAGATCATGGAGTTGGACAGCTCGGTGGTGGTGATGGTCATGCTGTAGTCGCCGGTCTTGACGATGCCGGAAACGGTGTCAACGTCAGCGCCGGTGGCAACACCGGTGGTGGAGTAAGCATAAACATCAGCCGGAATCAGGTCAGACAGAGCAGAACCTGCGGTCTCAGCTTCCATGGAAGCAAAGTTCCAGTCATATTTTTCTGCGATAGCCAGGAAGAAATCCTTTGCGGTAGCGTCAGCGGCCAGGCCGTCAAAGCCCCAAGCGGAAGCAGCAGCGGCAACGTTGCCTTCGTCAGCGTAACCGGCAGCAACGCAGTTATCAACGATCTCCTGTGCAAATGCAGTGCCGCCTTCGTTAACAGCATCCCAGAAAGCCTTCTGCTGCTCAGCGGTGAACAGGCTGTTATCAGTGTTGTCCTCGCCTGCCTCAGCAATCAGCTTGGACAGGGTGGTCATGCTGTTGCGGTAATCATCCAGGCCGGCAATGGGCATGGAGTACAGGGTGGCGGAACCGTCATAGGTCGGGTCCATGTAAACATACAGGTTGAAGATGACGTCATCAATGGTGATGGGGGTGCCGTCAGAGAAGACCAGGTCATCGCGCATGTTGATGGCATAGGTAACGGTGCCGTCAGCATTCTCGGTCACTTCGCAGTCAGCGGGGCCATAGTAGGTGTAATCGGTGCCGTTGTACTCGCGGGTCTCACCCTCGATGCCCTTCAGGATCATTTCGCCCTTACGGTCAGCGCCCAGCAGGGCAATGTTGGTCAGGTCGATAACGTGCTGGTCAGCGGAAGAAGCGGCGAAGAACGGGCTGAACTTGCCCTCAAAGCCGGTATCTGCCAGAACCAGGGTGCCATCGCTGCTGCCGGTATCGGTAGCAGCGGCTTCGCTGGTAGCCTCGCTGGAAGCAACAGACTCAGCGCTGCTGGAAGCGGAAGAACCGCAGCCAGCCAGCAGGCCCGCAGCCATTGCAACAGCCATGGCCAGTGCAAGCACTTGCTTGGTGTTTTTCATGTTTGTATAACCTCCCAAATCATTTTGGTAATGGCGGCAATTTTAACACTACCAAAAGGAGTGTTAAATAAAGAAAGGCTTAAGCCTTTCCGCATTTGCGGTGTTCCCTCACCGCAAACAAATGTCACCAATAACTATGTTATAATATCGCAATTTTCAATTTCTGTCAACCAAAAAACGCCGTTTTGGCAACATCTAAATAAAAGTCAGCAGGATAACCATAACAGCACGCTGAATTTTGTAAAATTCTTCCGCGCCGCACTTTAGCGGGCTAAATTCTGCGTTATGGTGCAAGGTCTCTTACTCTTCGCGCCCGGAACCGGATTCTTCGGTATAAACCGCTGCCCGGATGGTGTGCCCTGCGGCAAAAGCAGCCGCAGCAGCCGCAGCGGCCAGCGCTGCAAATAATACTGCATACCGGATAGCTTCTTGTCCGCCGTTCAAGAACACATCCATACACTCCCCTACTGCAGCCAGCGCGGCGAACACCCCGGTCAACAGGCAGCGCAGCGGCAGTTTGGCTACCGTTTCTTCATACACATAGCTGCGCAGGCGTGCCCCGCCGCGGCTCATGCGGGCCAGCGCCCACACCGCGCTGATGCCAGCCACCAGCGCCCCGGCATACGGCAGCAGTACATAAAACTGCTGCATGGCCCCCGGCGCGGGCACCATGCCCGCCGCCGCCAGCGCCGCCAGTGCCCCGCCGCACAGCGTCCACAGCAGGCCCCGCAGTTTGGCATACGGCATGCTGCCGGTATAGCGGCGGTAGCTGCCCTGGTACAGGTAGCTGCCGTTGACATCCCTGCGGAAGTCATTCAGGTATTCCCGCCCACGGCGGGTTTTCTTTTGCTGCATTATTCGATCCCCGTCAGGTCATAGTTGTCCAGCCACTGCTTGGCCGTTTCGCACACGCCGCGCAGGCAGCTTTCCTCAAACGGGCTGTCCAGTCCGGCGTTTTTCAGCAGCTCAGTAAACACGCGGCTGCCGCCCTGGCGGGTGTATGCCATGTAGTGCTCCCACGCGTTGGCGCGGTCCTTTTGCAGCATGGCCCAGAACTGCAGGCTGACGGTCTGTGCCAGGCAGTAGTCAATATAATAGAAGGGGCTTTCGTAAATATGCTTCTGGCGCTGCCAGCCCTCACCCTCGCTGTAGAACGGGATCTCGCCGTCCAGCTTCATCCACGGCATATAAATGCCCAGCAGTTCTTTCCAGGCGGCGTGGCGCTCGGCAGGGGTCAGGTCCGGCTTTTCGTACACGATATGCTGGAAATGGTCCACCATGGTGCCATACGGGATAAAGGTCAGCGCACCGGCCAGGTGGCTGTACAGGAACTTGCGGGTATCCTTGCCAAAGAAGCCCTCCGCCCACGGCCAGGCAAAGAATTCCATCGACATGGAGTGGACTTCGCATCCTTCCATGCTGGGCCACACGGTGGAATACGGCACGCGGTCACGGTTGGTGTATGCGGCAAAGGCATGACCCGCTTCATGCGTGACCACCTCAACGTCATGCTGGGTGCCGTTGAAGTTGGCAAAAATGAACGGTACCTGATAATCCCACAGGCTGGTGCAGTAGCCGCCCGCCGCCTTGCCGGGGGTGGAAAGCACGTCCAGCAGCTCATTGTCCAGCATGGTGTTAAAGAAGACGCCGGTTTCGGGTGAAAGTTCCTCATAGAACTTTTTGCCCTGGGCCAGAATGGCATCGGCATCGCCGCAGGGGGCGGGGTTGCCGGAACGGAACATCAGGGCATTATCGGCAAAGCTCATGGGGTACTGTTTGCCCAGGCGCTTGGCCTGCTCACGGTAGATGCTGTCCGCCAGCGGCACCAGATACTTGACCACGGCGGCACGGAACTTTTCTACATCCGCTTTGGTATAGCAGTTGCGGCCCATGCGGTAGTAGCCCAGGGTGGTGTAACCCTCGTACCCCAGCTTTTTGCCCATCTTATCCCGCAGGTGGGTCAGCTTGTCATAAATATCATCCAGCTGTTTCTGGTTGTCCTTATACCACTGGCCCTCGGCTTTCCAGGCGGCCAGGCGGCGGGCATCGTCCGGGTCATTCTTGAACGGGCTCAGCTGGGACAGAGTGTACACCCCGCCTTCAAACGGGATCTGTGCGCTGGCCAGCAGCTTGCCATACTGCTGGGTCAGCTCGTTTTCCTGCTGCAGTTCCTCCATGATATCGGGCGAGAATGCCTTGCGCTCAATTTCGGCGTTCACAAACATCAGGTCGCCGTATTCTTCGGCAAAGTTTTTGCGGTAGGGGCTTGCCAGCATGGCGGCGGTCCAGGAATCCTGCCACTGCTGGATCTGCGGCATAGCGCTGTTGGCAAATTCCATCTCTTCATCATAGAACTTATCCCGCGTATCAATGGTATGGCGCACGCTGGCCAGGGTGAACAGGGTATCCACATGCTTGTTCAGCACCTGCTCCTCCAAAAAAGCGGCGCGGGCAGCGGCATAGTCGGGGGCGTTCTGCAAACGCTCGGTCAGTGCGGCAAACTGTTCTTTCAGGGCGCTCATGTCCGGGCGCTCATAGGGCATTTCGGAAAATTTCATGGGTTCGTTCTCTCCTTATTCTACAGTTTTGTTCGTGACTTAGGGACATTATACCATGGCGCAAAAAATAAGACCAGCCCGAAAAAGGCTGGCCTTCCATGATTCTGTATGATTTTACATGCTATTCATAAATTATCGCACGCAGCGCCGGGGTGCTCTCCCCCTGCCCCTTTGCCGTCAGCGCAGGGGTTGGCCCGCCTGCCATTCCGTCCGCCGGGCCTGGTAAACCGCCAAGCGGCGGGCGGCAAGGGCATTTTTTGCAGGCAGCTGCCCGGCGCTGCGCCTGCTGTTCAGTACGGGCGGCAGCGCGCTGCTGCGCGGTATTTTCCAGCCGGATTCCCCAGATGGTCAACTGACCGGCCAGCCATAGCATGGCGACGGCAAGCCCCTGCTCACAAGCTATTGTCTTCATTGCGCACCTCCTGCCACCACTGGGCGAGCACCGGGGTTTCGACGCGGTTTGCATCGATCTGTGCGGTAATGCCGTCCAGCGTGCTGGCGCCAAAATCATCCGCGGCGGAAGTAAAATTGGATTTTTCACAGTATGGCACATGGGTGATCTTGTAATCCGGGGCGGCGTCATACTGCAAAGCCAGCGCTTTTGCCTGGCGCAGCAGGGCTTTGGTCTCGTTTTCGCTGTTTTTATCATTGGCCGCGGTGATGATGGCCTGCACGGTCAGCGCCATGGCCTGCATGCGGGTGCACAGGTTGGGGTGGCCCTGCCGGGTCAGCCCGCCGTAAACCTGCGCCTGCCATTCCACATAGCGGCGGGCGGATTCCACATCCCCCACGCCGAGGTAATATTCAATCGCCGGGCCCATGACCATCATCAGGTCCGAAACGGAGCGGAACACCGTGCGCCCCACATAGGTCATGGCTTCCTCCCGGCGGTCCATCTTGCATAGGATACCCGCGATCTGGCTGTCGTTGATGCCGCCCGCGTTGTGGTTTTTCAAAATTTCCAGCGCCTTTTCGCTCTGGCCCAGCTGGTCATAAATTTTGGCGCTCTCGCATTGGAGGACCTCCTCGCTGATGCAGGGATCGGTATTCTGTTCAAACAGCAGTATCTCCCGCTCCTGCAATTCCAGCGCACGGCGCAGCCAGGCGGCGTTGTTCTGTTCAAAGCCCGCCATATAATAGATATTTGCCGCAGCCCGCACAATGGCAAAATTATTATGGTAGCGCTGCAGGGCATTTTCGGCTTTGGCCGTGCCCGCCTGGTACTCTTTTTTCTGCTGTAAGGTGTGCAGCTCTTCCACCGTGCTCTGCACCGTGTGGCCGCCCAGCTGGTAGCCCAGCAGGGCATCCACTGATGTACCGAACAGGTCTGCCAGCCCCATCAGGGTAATAAGATCGGGGCTGGTGGTGCCGTTCTCCCATTTGGACACTGCCCCCACTGTTACGCCAATCGCCTCGGCAAGGTTTTCCTGCGTCAGGCTGTGGGCTTTGCGCTGGGTGCGGATATTTTGTGCAAGCATCAGTTTCATGGTTTATGCCCTCCCTTGTGTGCTTCCAGCATACCACGGCGCGGTGTGGTACGCCATACCACATTTCTCCATTCAGGAAAAATTTTATTTTACTTTCAGGAAAGTTTTATCCGCTTGCATCCCTATGGTATAATAAAGCTGCAATATTAAATGAAAGGGATGGCACTACCATGACCAATGAAGTTTTGAATACCATGAAAACCCGCCGCAGCTGCCGCTGCTACCTGGACAAGATGCCAGAGCCGGAAGCACTGAACGCCGTGCTGGAAGCCGGCACCTGGGCCCCCACCGGCATGGGCCGCCAGAGCCCGGTGATTGTCTGCATACAGAACAAGGCCGACCGCGATACTTTGAGCAAGATGAACGCCGCCGCGATGGGCGGCAATGGTGACCCGTTCTATGGTGCGCCCTGCGTTGCCGTTGTGCTGGTGGATAAAACCATCCCCACCTGCGTGGAGGACGGCAGCCTGGTGATGGGCAACATGCTGAACACCGCCGAGAGCGTGGGGCTTTCCGCCTGCTGGATCCACCGCGCAAAGGAAATGTTTGAAACTGCCGAGGGCCAGGCCCTGCTGAAAAAGTGGGGTGTGCCCAATGCCGAAAACCTGCGCGGCGTGGGCAACTGCATCCTGGGTTATGCTGCCGAGGGCGGCAAAAAGGCCCCTGCCCCGCGCAAAGAAAACTATGTGGTGCTTGTAAAGTGATGCAGAACGAGAAAAAGCTGGTTGTTTTGTTCCCCGGCTTTGGCTACGGGCCGGACAAACCGCTGCTGTATTATGCCGCCAAGGTTGCCCGCCGGCAGGGGTTGGACTGCATGGTGGTGCAGTACAGCCAGCTGTTCCCCCACGAGGAAACGCCGCAGGCCAGCGCCGCCAAAAGCTACCCCGGCGCCGCGCAGGACGCCATGACGCAGATCCCTGCCGGGTATGACCGGTACATCTGCATTGCCAAGAGCTTTGGCACGATGGTGGCCGCCGGTTGGGTAAAGGCCCACCCGGAATACCATGTGACCCTGCTGCAATTAACGCCCCTTGCGTGGGAGTATGCCCCGCTTTACGCCGGGATGCCCGCCTGGCACGCCACCGGCACTGCGGACCCGTTGGGCGGTGCCGCACTGCGCCGTGCTTTGGAGGATGACCCCGCCATTACCACCTATTTTGTGGAGGGCGGCAACCATTCGCTGGACACGCCGGAGGATTACACCATTGGCCTTGAGGCGCTGAAAGACATTGTGAGAAAGTATGAAGAAGCGATGAGGTAAATTAGGCGGGAGGAGTTTTCGTTTTTAATTAGCAATTAGGAATTGGAGATAAGGCGGGGCCCGGTGCATGGTTTAAGATGCACCGGGCCTTGTGTTTGTTTTGGAAAGAATAATTAAAAAAGAATAATGGCCACATTTTTCGTGATGTGCCGCGATTCTATTCGTAGGGGCGTATATTGTGCGCCCGTCGCCTTGCGGGTGGGTGATGGGGTGAGATATCCGGCACGGCCCGTTATTAAAGTTTCTGCTTCCTTCTTTTCAAAGAAGGAACAAAAACCCCCGTAAACTCATTCCACCTTCAAAATCGTCACGCTGACGGGGGCGAGTTCGATGGCATTGCGGCAGGCGGGGCCAAAAGGTTCGGCGGCGGCGTGGGTACCATCGCACAGGTAACGCCAGCTCCCGGCAGGCAGGGCCGCCCACTGGCGGGTGCGCTCCGGGTTATAATAAACGGCCAGCCGCCCTGGCAGGCTTTCGCCCCGGCGCTCTGGCACAAAGCCGATCAGCCACCCCGGCAGGGACAGAATGCAAGGTTCTGCATCCCCCGCCATACCGGAAAGCTCCGGATACGCCTTGCGGATTTCCAACAGTCCGTGATAATACTGCACCAGCTCCTCCAGCTGGGCGGCGCGCGTCCAATCCAGACGGTTCAGCTCCAGCGGGCCGCGGTAGGTGTTGTGGTCGCCATGCTTGGTGCGGGCAAACTCTTCGCCCCCCTGCATGAACGGCAGACCCTGGCAGGTCAGGTAAATACCCGCCGCCATGCGGTTCTGGGCCAGCAGATCGGCATCCGGCGCGGCATAACCCCCGCGGCGGGCCACGCATTTCAGCTTATCCCACAGGGTATAGTTATCATGGGCCGAAACATACTGCACCACCTGGCCCGGCGCCTGGGGCATAAAATTCGCCTGGCCGCCGCGCCACGCCGGGATAGAATGCAGCACTTGATACCCACAGTGCATATCGCCGTTGATGTAGCCTGCGCTGCCCGCATTGAACACCCCGCCCTTGATGGCATCGCGGGTGTTATCGCAGAAAAATCCAATGCGGCTGTCCAGCAGGCCCGCCGCCTGTTTGTTGGCGGGGATCGCGCCGTGTTCCATGCGGGTGCTGCCGCCCTGCCACGGTTCACCGTACATGAGGATATCTTCGCCGCCGGGCAGGGCATCCAGTGCGGCGCGGATCGCGTTCATCGTGTCCACATCGTGCAGAGCCATCAGGTCAAAGCGGAACCCGTCAACATGGTACTCTTTGGCCCAGTACACACAGGAATCCACCAGATACTTGCGCACCATCGTGCGCTCGCTGGCAAGGTCACATCCGCAGCCGGAGCCGTTGGTCAGGCTTCCGTTTTCCCACCGGCGGTTCCAGTAGCCGGGCACCGTGCGTTCCAGCCAGCTGTTGGAATAATAGGTGTGGTTGTACACCACATCCATCACCACGCCCAGCCCGGCGCTGTGCAGGGCCTGCACCATAGCGCGGCATTCCCGCACGCGCACCTCGCCGTGGAACGCATCGGTGGCATAGCTGCCCTCCGGCAGGTTATAATTCAGCGGGTCATACCCCCAGTTGTAGTCCTCGCCGCTCACTTCGTCCACCGTGGCAAAGTCAAAAATAGGCTGCAGCTGCACATGGGTCACACCCAGCCGCTTAAGGTAGCTCAGCCCGGTGGGGTGTACGCCGTCCCCGTTCAGGGTGGTACCGTCCACCGTAAAGCCCATAAACTTGCCGCGGTAAGCCTGCGGCACGCCGCTGGCCGGGTCGGCGGTAAAATCCGCCACATGCACCTCCCACACGCTGCGGGCATGGGCGGGGATAGCCGGGCGTTCATCCTTCTGCCAGCCGTCCGGCACGGCGGCGGCCTGGTTCAGCACCATGCTGCGGGTGCCCCCTGCCCCGGCTGCGTGGGCGTATGGGTCCGCTGTAACGGTGGAGGTTCCATCCGGGAACTGCAGCTCATACTGGTAATACTGCCCGGCCAGGTCACCCGCCAGTTCCAGGTACCAGGTGCCGCCCTCACTGCGCTGCATGGCCAGGGTGCCAAGGTCGGCAGCTTCCGGCTCTGCGTCCGTGCCCGTAGCAAAGCGGTGCAGCGCCGCGCTGCACGCCGTGGGGGCCCACAGGCGGAATGCCGTAGCGCTGCTGCGCCACACTGCACCAAGGTCATTCCCGGAATAAACCGGTAGCTGGGATGCCTGTGTTTCGTTCATGGGGATTCCTCCTACTGATATACCACAAAAAAGGCACAGCCTTTGCGGCTATGCCCAAAATGCTTACGCTATAATTTTAACAGGTCTGGCCCGCCAGTGCAAGGCTGAAATCAGCCGCGGTTTTCCATCGGCAGGTAATCTCTGGTTGCCATAACACTTTTGTACGCGGGGCGAATGATTTTATCCACATTGACCAGCTCTTCCATGCGGTGGGCGCTCCAACCGACCACACGAGCCACAGCGAACATGGGGGTATACAGTTCCACGGGGATGCCCAGCATGTTGTAGACAAAGCCGGAATAGAAGTCCACGTTGGTGGAAACGCCTTTATAGATATGGCGCTTTTCGGCAATCACCTGCGGGGCCAGGCGCTCCACCGTATTATAAAAGTCAAAGTCCGCCTTGCGGCCCTTGGCCATGGCCAGCTGCTGCACAAAGCTCTTGAACACCACCGCGCGCGGGTCCGACAGAGAGTAGACCGCATGGCCCATGCCGTACACAAGGCCCTTATGGTCAAAGGCCTCTTTATCTACAATTTTGCCGATGTAGGCGCGCATTTCGTCCTCATCGGTCACATCGGAAACATGGGCGCGGATATCGTCCATCATCTCCATGACCTTGATGTTCGCGCCGCCGTGCTTGGGGCCCTTCAGGCTGGAAAGCGCCGCTGCAATGACCGAGTAGGTATCCGCCCCCGAAGAAGTGACCACGCGGGTGGTGAAAGTGGAGTTATTGCCGCCGCCGTGCTCCATGTGCAGCAGAAGAGCAATATCCAGAACATGGGCTTCCAGCGGGGTATACTGCTGGTCGGGGCGCAGCATCTGCAGCAGGTTTTCTGCCGCCGAAAGCTCCGGCCGCGGGCGGTGGATGTACATGCTGCCGTCATTCAGGTAGTAATTATAGGCATGGTAGCCATACACCGCCAGCATGGGGAAGACGCTGATCAGCTTGATGCACTGCTCCATCTGGGTCTGCAGGCTGTTATCCCCCACCGAATCATCATAAGAAGCCAGGGTCAGCACGCTGCGGGTCAGGCTGTTCATCAGATCCTTGCTGGGGGCTTTCATGATAACGTCCCGCACAAAGTTGCTGGGCAGGGCACGGCATTTGGTCAGGCAGTCGGTAAATTCATGCAGCTGCTGTTCATTGGGCAGATCGCCAAGCAGCAGCAGGTAGGCAACTTCCTCAAAGCCATAGCGCTTGCCGCGCAAACCACGGATCAGGTCATACACGTTATACCCGCGGTACCACAGCTTGCCATCGCAGGGGGTTTTAACGCCGTCACGCATTTCAAACGCATCAATGCGGGAAATATTGGTAATCCCGGCCAGCACACCGTTGCCGTCCTTATCGCGCAGGCCGCGCTTTACACCGAACTCATCAAACAGGTTCGGATCAATGGCATCGTTATGCACACACAGTTCTGTAAACAGCTTGGCTTCTTTTTCGATTGCCGCATACTCACCCATGGTTTGTCCTCCTTTTACTTTTGAGACTTATCGTTGCATTATACAGTATATTAGATTATTATACACCGTGTTCAACGTCAAAAGGTGAAAAAAGCGTTAATTTTAATTAGGGTGTATCTGAAAAGTCGAAAATTTAGTCTATTTCTACAAACACAGCCGGATTTTGCGTTAAAGAGTCTTGGAATCCACAAAGGATTCCTGCGGCTCTTTGCCTTAAATCCTGCTTGTGTTTGCGAAATATCCGTCATTTTCTTTGTTTTCAGATACACCTTAGCGAAATCATGTCGAACGGCAACAAAAAGCCGCAAATGTACTAAGGCAACATCGCACAATTCCCGCCTTACGGCTTAAGCACCGCTCCGGCGGCTGCGGCACGGCATCTGCGTTGCCAAAATGCTCGATAATGTCGGGTTGCGGTACC
>SAUS01000068.1 GCA_004000625.1 Candidatus Cibiobacter qucibialis
GCGCTCACCTTTGCAGCATCCAGTATTATCTGCGCTTTTGGCTTAGCATCTGCCGTACCTCGCTCGCCGTATCGGCACTTAGAATTATGCGGTATTTCCATTCTGTTTCTACAAACGCAGCGGGATTTTGCGTTAAAAACTCTTGGAATCCACAAAGAATTCCTGCGGCTCTTTGCCTTAAATCCTGTCTGTGTTTGCGAAATATCCGTCATTTTCTTTGTTTTCAGATATACCTTAAAAAGGGGTATATTCCCCAGGTGTACCTGAACAGAATATACCCCTATATTGTAATGCGAATCGAATATCTTGTCAAATTTACTGCTTGGCTTGCTCTGCTTTGGGCAAAAAGCCGAAGTACAGCACCGCGCCCACAATGATGATAATAATGATGGACAAAATGCCGTAATGACTGGACTGGGCGTTGATCGCATCGATCTGCTCCGCCGTTGCGGTCTGAGCGGTCAGCCCCTGGGCCCCCAGCATTCCATTTGCCACCACACTGCTGACAACGCCGACCAAAGCCGGGCCCATGATGGAGCTGAACTTGCCAAAGATATCGAAGAAGCCGAAGAACTCGCCGGAGCGGTCCTTATCCGGGATCAGCTTGCCGTACATGGAGCGGGACAGCGCCTGAATGCCGCCCTGGCTGGTGGCGCACAGCACAGCCAGCACCCAGAACTGCCACAGGCTGTTCATAAAGAACGCAAAGATGCAGATGAACATATACACGCAGATGCCAAAGCCCACCATGGTGCGGGCACCAAACTTTTCGCTGCACTTGATGTAAAGCAGGCAGAACGGCAGGCCCAGAATCTGCACCAGCAGCAACGCCAGCATCATGCCTGTGGAATCCAGCCCCAGGTTGGTGCCATAGGTGGTTGCCATGCTGATGACGGTGTGCACGCCGTCAATATAGAAGAAATACGAAAGAATATAGATCAGCATCGGCTTGTTGGCAATGATCTCCTTGATGGTGGTACCAACGCCCTTAATGCTGCGGGCAACATCGCCCTTTTCATACGGCTTGCCAGAGGTCTGCTCGCAGTTTTTCAGCAGCGGCAAGCTGAACGCCAGCCACCACACAGCGGTCAGGCCAAACACAAACGCCAGGCAGGTCAGCATGGGCACGCCAACCAGGTTCATGATCAGAAAAATAAGCAGCGGAATGGTGGAGCCGCCGATGTAACCCAGGCCGTACCCCATGGTGGAAACTTTATCCATGCGGTCCTCGATGGTAACATCGGTCAAAAAGGCATCGTAATAGATGGCGGAAGCATCAAAACCAATGACGCTGACGATGTACAGAACCAGGATCAGGCTGGCCACCTTGCCTGCTGCCACCGGGCCGGAGGTAAAATCCATCCCAGGCGTAAACGCCATGCCCGCGCAGGCTGCAACGCCCAGCAGCATGAAAAAGCTGAACAGCTTTTTGCGCATACCGCGGATATCGCCAAACACGCCCAGGAACGGAGCGGCCAGCGCCACGATCAGCATGGCGATGCTGGTTGCATAGCCCCAGGTGGACATGCTGGAAACACTGTCCGCCGTATAGCCCGCAACCGTGTCAAAAAAGATGGGGAGCAGCGTTACAATGATAACGGAATGGGCGCTGTTGGCCCAGTCGTACATCATCCAACTGATTTCCTGCTTGGTATAGCCTTTAAGGATGTGCATGGGGTACCTCCTGATTTTGCATCCCGCCGCCGGGCAGGCCGCATTTACAGGGCAAAATTGCCCTTATTGGTATTGTAGCATTTCAGGCGGGCAAAAACAACAAGCCCCGCGTATGCGGGGCGTAAAAATCTGGTCAACTTTTCCGTCGTTTTTAACGAAATTGCACAAATATATTATTTTTGTTCAAATGTCAGTTTGCGTTTTCAGAGGCAGCTTCCGCAGCGTCCGCTGCGGGTTCAGTGGCTTCCATCGTCACATCGTCCTGCGCTGCGGGTGTTTCCTCACTGGCTGCGGTTTTCTCAGCGTTGTCCGTGTCCGTCAGGTCCTGACCGGCTTCGTTTTCCACGCGGTTCTGCATGTACTCTTCCAGCTTATCACCAAATTCAACGGTGCCGTATTCATTTTGGTAATCGGTCAGCGGGTTGGTGCCAAAGGCGGCCATGTAGCGGTTCAACAGTTCATCGCCGTCCTTTTCGGGCACATCATCCAGGCTGGTGTAGGCATCGCCGTCCACATAGTACACGGTATCAACATGGGCCGCAATGTTTTGCAGGTTGCCGTGCATTTCCCACTCATCCAGCCATACACTCCACACTTCGCCATCGGTCAGGTTGCTCTGGTCCACATCAAAGCGATAGTATTCTACCGGGATATCCGTGGCATTTACCGCATCCATTACCTTCATGCAGTCTCGCACAAATTCTTCGGCGGTGGTCTGGGCACCGTAATTCATGGTCAGGTACACCGTTGCGTGCATCGTACCCACCGGCATATCCATGAACCAGCTCTCGCTGCTGACATCAATGGAATAATCATGTACAAAATCATGGGCATTGGGGATATTGCTCAGTGCCTTCTGAACAGACTTCTTGTACTGTTCCTCGGTGGTAACACGCTTGGTCACGTTTTCGGGAGTGAATGCCTGGGCTACTGCGGCCACTGCACCGGAAGCCCCCGCCGTGAGCATGATGATAATGCAGAGGAAGATGGAAATACCATCATACTTAATCTTTACATCGGGGCGTGCGGCGTAAATCAGCACCTCAATGCCCAGAACGATCAGCACCACCGGGGCATACTTTACCACGCTGAGCACATTGACATTCGGCATAAAAATCTGGGCCAGCTGGATGGCACCGATGGCAACCAGCATCAGGCCAAGGCTGAAGGTGCCCACCCGCCGCACTTTGACCGGGGGCTTGGGGGCCGTTTCGGGCGCGGCCTGCGCGGTGGTTTCCTGGCTGGCATCCTGGCAGGTATCCTGGGTCGGTTCCTCCGGCACAGGGGTATTCTGGTTAAAATTGTTTTCCATAGTTAATCACCATTTTCTCTTTTGTCTGTTGAATCATTGTCAGGCTATCGGGCGGCGCTGTTTTTAGGCAATACCGCATAATTCTAAGTGCCGATACGGCGAGCGAGGTGCGGCAGATGCTAAGCCAAAAGCGCAGATAATACTGGATGCTGCAAAGGTGAGCGCCGCCAGTGGCGGAAACAGCGAACCGAAGCAGGGGCAGCGGTCGCAGAGTGCGAGGGGCTTTTGCCCCCGAAGCACGATGCGGGTACCGCAACCCGACATTATCGAGCATTTTGGCAACGCAGATGCCGTGCCGCAGCCGCCGAAGCGGTGCTTAAGCCGTCAGGCGGGAATTGTGCGGTGTTGCCTTTATTCCAAATGGCCGCAGGCTACCAGGCGGGGTGCTGTGCTGCCCCCTGCCCTACACTTTCTTTTCAATTTTCTTTTCAAATTTGCTTGCTTTGCCGGTTCAGCCCTGGTATGGGGGCAGGTCGTCGGTATCGTTGTGGTGGGCATGTTTGCCAAAGCCCAGCAGGCGGCCGCCAAAAGCAATCAGCAGCACCGCTACCACAATAGACGGGATTACATCGTTGATTGCGTAAATCATACTCCAATGAATGCCCAGCTGCACAAAAATGCTTTCCACGATCGGCCAGATCACGCTGTTATACATCACATAGGCACCCGTAAGCAGCAGGCACCAGCCGATGATTTTGTTCATTTTGGGGGTCATTTTGGTTTTGGCATCGCCGAGCTGATTCTGCCAGTCCGGCGGGAGCAGGAAGCCATCCGGCTTGGGGTCCCCTGCTACCAGGTAGCGGATGAGGTCATAGGTGTCAAAAAAGCTGAACATATACACCACGGCGACGCCCACCACCAGCGGGGAAATGATGGCGCCCAACATGATGAACAGGCAGAAGTAGACCAGCAGCGAGGTACCGCGCTTCATATACCCGTAATACATCTGCCCTGCGCCGGGGATGCAGGCAAAAATAAAGGTCAAAAATGCGTTTTTCTTCATAGTGTATCACTCTCCGTGGGCGGGGCTGCCGCCGTTATTGGTGGGGTTGCTGCGGGGCACAACCGGGTCGGCCAGCTGGGCCAGCCCACTATTGATGGTAAGCTGCATTCCGTCGAACATATTGCTCAGGCCGCTGCTCATGCTGTCAAACATACCGCCAAGCGCCTGGCTTACCGTCACTCTGGGGGTAACGTCCGGCAGCTGCTGCACGGGCTTTTGCACCGTACCAACGCCGCCAAAAAACCCGAACCGCCACAGCGCAAAGGCCAGCATTACGGCGGCAGCCGTGGAAACATAGCGGTTTGTCATAATGCGGAAGCTGCGCAGCCGCATCAGGGCCTGCACCTGGGGGATCAGGTCCCGCATGGGCTGTTTCAGCTTTTCGGGGGCCGATTCAATCAGGGCGGTATAGCGGGCAAGGCAGTAATCACAGAAGGTCAGGTGCTCTGCGGCCTCCAGGCTGCCCAGTTCATCCAGGCGGCTCTCCTGCAGGGCGTGCAGCCCCTCATCCGTCAGGTGGCCTTCAGCATCAAACAGGGCTTCGTTATCAAATGGGGTGTTATTTTCGTTTTGCGGAAACATTGCCTGTTCCATTATTCCTGCCTCCTTTCCATGATCTGTTTGCGCAGGATCGCTTTTGCGCGGAACAGCTGGTTCTGAACAGTGGGTGCCGGGCGGCCCAGCTTTTGGGCTATGGCCGCCACGGGCAGCCCGTCCAGCAGATACATGGCCGCGGCCCGGCCATAGGGTTCGCGCAGGGTGCGCACCATCGTTTCCAGCTCTGCGGCATCGGTCTGGCGCATAAATTCATCCTGCGGGTCCGGCTCTGCGCTTTGCAGGCCGCTGCCGGGCGGCGGTGTGCCGCGTGGTTCCGGCATCGTTTCGTCGGATTGTGCCTCCACCCTGCGCGCCCAGGAGCTTTTCAGGTGGTCCTTGCATTTGTTGGCCGCCACACGCACCAGCCATTGCTTATAGTATTGGGGCTCGCACCGGTCAATGGACGACCATGCCGAAAGGAAGGTATCCTGGGTCAGATCCTCGGCGGTGTGGGGGTTGTGGACAAACTGCAAACAAACGGTATAAACCAGTTTTTGGTATTGCTGCATCAGCTGGGTAAAATCTGTTTGGTTCAGTGCCCCACACCTCCTTTCGCATTCATCTGCCGGCGCGCTTTCTTTGTTGGAAGCGCTTCTGTATACTAATACGAAAAATGCTCCCGGTATTTTGCAACGGGAGCAGATATTTTTGAAAAAATTATGAAAATTTCAGATTGTCGAAAAGGTCTTCATAGGGGGCGCATTGTGCGCCCGATGCGAAGCATCGTCCCCTACAAATTGGCGTTAGGTCCATCACAAATTTGTAATGTGTACCGGGGCAATGCCGCAGCGGGGTGAGATCGTGCACCCCTACATGTTTTATACCCACATGCTCTGTAAAAGAAAGGCACAGTTTTTTCGACACACCGAATATTTCTTGGACGTTTTGCAGCTTTACAGTTCCAGCAGCACCGGGCAATGGTCGCTGCCCTGCACATCCATCAAAATCTCGGCCTTTTTGATCTGTGGGGCCAGCCGGTCCGATACCAGGAAATAGTCAATGCGCCAGCCTGCGTTCCGCTCTCTTGCGCGGAACCGCATGCTCCACCAGCTGTACATGCCGGTGGCATCAGGGTACAGGTAGCGGAAGCTATCGGTAAAGCCAGCGGCCAGCAGCTCGTTCAGCTTGCCGCGCTCCTGGTCCGAAAAGCCCGCAGCACCGCGGTTGGGGCCGGGGTTCTTCAGGTCAATATCCTCATGGGCCACGTTCAAATCTCCGCACAGGATCACCGGCTTTTTGCTGTCCAGGTCTTTCAGGTAGGCGCGCAAGTCGTCCTCCCACTGCATGCGGTAGTCAATGCGGGCCAGCTCGTTTTGGGAGTTGGGTACATAGACATTGACGAGGTAGTAATCCTCAAATTCCAGTGTGATGGCACGGCCTTCGTGGCTGTGGGCTTCCACCCCAATGCCGTTCCAGGCGTTCAGGGGCTTTACGCGGGTATAGATCAGCGTGCCGGAATAGCCCTTTTTCTCAGCGCTGTTGATGTATTCGGTATAGCCTTCGGGGGCAAAATCCGCCTGGCCGGGCTGCATTTTGGTTTCCTGAATGCAGAACACATCCGCATCCAGCTGGTTGAAAGTATCCTCAAAGCCTTTTTTCAGGCAGGCGCGCAGGCCGTTCACATTCCAGCTGATAAGTTTCATCGGGGGTTCCTCCTATTATTTTGCCACACATTTTTTCTTCCACGCACCAGATACAAAGCGGACCACAAAGCAGGTCACGCGGCACACCCAGTCCACCACCATGGCGATCCAGACGCCGACAGCACCCATACCCATCTGAACGCACAGGATGTAAGAGAACGCCAGACGCCAGATTCCCATGGACAGAATGGAAGTAAGCATGGTAAAGCGCACATCATTGGCTGCACGCAGGGCGTTGGGCAGAACAAAGCCCGCCGGCCACAGGAAGATGGCGCTGCCCGCATGGATCATAACCAGCAGCCAGGCCAGGTGGCGGGTTTCATCCGAAAGGGTGTACACGCTGAGCAGCGGGTTCAGGAAGATCAAAATCAGGGCATTGGTAGCGCCCTGGGCAATGTAATCCCACAGCAGCAGTTTTTTGGTAAAGTAGCTGGCCTGGTCCAGCTGTTGGGCGCCCACACAGCGCCCCACCACAGTGATCATGGCAAGGCCGATGGCCTGGCCCACAATGCAGCCCATGCCGTCCAGGTTGTTGGCCACCGCATTGGCGGAAATATGCACCGTGCCGAACAAAGAGATCATACTGACGACCAGCACACGCCCCAGCTGGAACAGGCTGTTTTCCAGCGCGGAGGGGATGCCGATATACAAAATGTTCTTTGCCATCTGGGGCTGCAGGTGCTTGACGCCATCCCAGGTAACGCGGGCGACATTATCATGCCGGGTGGTCAGTTTCAGGATGATGACAGCGCCCAGCACACGGGAAACCAGCGTGGGCACCGCAACACCGGCAACCCCCATGCGCAGCACAAAGATGCAGAACGCATTGCCCACAATATTGGTAATGTTCATGATAACGGATACCCGCATGGATACCTCGCTGTTGCCGACGGAGCGGAAGATGGCCGCGCCCGCGTTGTACAGCGCCAAAAACGGGTAAGAGATTGCCGTGATGGTAAAGTAGATCATGGCTGCCTGGAACACATCGTCCGCAATGCTGCCAAAGAACAGCCGCAGCATGGGCCCGCGCAGCAGCAGGCAGAGCGCCATGACAGCCGTACCCAGGATAGAGCTTAAAGTAACCAGCTGCCCCGCGCTGCGGGAGGCTTCCCCCGGCTTTTTGGCTCCCAGGAACTGGCTGGTGATAACCGCGCCGCCGGTGGCCAGCGCGGCAAAAATATTCAGGATCAGGTAGTTGATCATATCCACCAGCGAAACACCGGAAATGGCGGCTTCGCCTACGCTGGATACCATCACGGTATCGGACATGCCCACCAGCACGTTCAGCGCCTGCTCCACCACCAGCGGCCACAATAGTGTTAGCAGCATACGGTTGGTAAATAGTTTTTGTTGTGTCTGCATTGTCAGACCTTCCTTCTTTCCTCTCCGCTCTAAGGTGTGTATCTGAAAGAAAAGAAGATGCCGCATTTTGCAAGCGCAAAATCCGGCTGTAACTGCCGAAACAGACCGTACTTTTGACTTTTCAGATACACCCCAGGGCAAAAACTGCCCCATTTTTATCATTTAGGCAGAAGTATACCACAAAAAATGCCCCCGTGCAACGGGAGCATTTTTGCTGTATGCAGTTCAATTTTGCGCTGATAAGCAAATAACAAACGGTACCCTTATTCGTACCGCAGGGCGTCGATGGGGTCAATCTTGGCGGCCTTTTTGGCGGGGTAATAGCCAAAGAACACGCCGATGGCCATGCTGAACGCCACGGCAATGATGATGGCCGCCACGCTGGGTCTGGCCGAATAGCCCATGACCTGGCTGAGCACAGAACCAAGGCCGATGCCCAGCCCCACACCGATGACGCCGCCAATAGCGCACAGCACAATGGATTCAATAATGAACTGGGTCAAAATGGCCGTGTTGGTTGCGCCCAGCGCCTTGCGGGTGCCGATCTCACGGGTACGCTCGGTGACCGAAACCGTCATGATGTTCATGACGCCGATACCTCCCACCAACAGCGAGATGGCCGCAATGGCGGAGATGGCCAGCGAGATCTGGTTCAGGATTTCGGTCATGCTTTCCAGCAGGCTGGAAATGCTGGACGCACTGGCGGTCCAGCTGTCATTGCGGGTATAGTAACTGGCGAAATAATCGCCCACCACATCCACAAAGGCGGTCACATTGGTGCCGCTGGATGCCACAACGGTAATGCTCTGGTAGCCATCCCCCGCCCCGGCAATGCTGCGGGCCACATCCAGCGGGATATAGATTTCGGTCTGGATATCGTCATCGCTGGTAGAGCCAAACATGCTGGCGTAAGAATCTTCTACATACTTATAAACGCCGCTGATATAAAACGTATACGGCATTTTGTTGATGGTCAGGGTGATTTTCTGGCCCAGCGCATCAGCGTTGCTGCCGCCGACGGCCTGCTGCACAAATTTTTCGGATACCACGCAGACATAGCGCCCGGCATCGCGGGTATCATCCAGCCAGCGGCCCGCCAGGATGGGGGTATCGCTTTCCTTGCTTTGCAGCGCTTCCTGGTTGACGCCGGAAACCGTTGCCGTGATGGTGGTATCGGGTTCGTTCACCTTGCCAATGGTGGCGCTGCCCACCTGCTGCGTTTTTTCAATGTAGTTGATCTTGTCGGGGAACGTTTCGGTAAATTCCTCGATCATCGTATCCGTGATAAGGTCTTTATCATCCGGGCTGGAATTTTTGAAGAGCCGCAGCCGCACACCGCCGCTGGAAGAGCCGCTGTTGCTGCTGCTTTTCTGGGTCAGCGATACCGTGATGGAGCTGGCACCGGTGCCGGACATGCTGTCGCTGACCGAACTGGATAGGCTGTTGCCGACGGTTTCGATGGCGATAACCGCCGCAATGCCGATAATAATGCCCAGCATGGTAAGCAGGCTGCGCATTTTGTTGCTTTTGATGCTGGCAAACGCCATGGAAAGGTATTCAAAGAGCGCCACGCACACCACTCCCCTTCCGTTCGGCAATAATGCAGCCATCGTGCAGTGTCAGCACCCGCTGGCATTCCTCGGCCAGCGCGGGGTTGTGGGTAATGAGCATAATGGTTTTGTGGTATTTTTCGTGCATTTCATGGAACAGGTCCATCACCACGCGGGAGGTTTCGCTGTCCAGTGCGCCTGTGGGCTCGTCTGCCAGGATCAGCGCCGGGTCGTTGACCATGGCGCGGGCAATGGCAACGCGCTGTTTCTGGCCGCCGGAAAGCTCGTTGGGCTGGTGGCGGGCACGCTCGCCCATTCCCACGCGGTCCAGCCACTCCTTGGCGCGGCGGGTACGCTCGCCGCCGGGAATGCCGGCATACAGCATGGGCAACTCCACGTTTTTCAGCGCGCTCTGGCGGCCGATGAGGTTATAGGTCTGGAACACAAAGCCGATTTTATTGTTGCGGATGCCCGCCAGTTCGTCATCGTCTGCTTTATGGATATCCACCCCGTCCAGCGTATACTCGCCAGAGGTCGGCTTGTCCAGCACGCCGATAATATTCATCAGAGTACTTTTGCCGGAGCCGGATTCACCCACAATCGCAACGAACTCCCCCGGCCACACAGTCAAATCAATGCCGTGCAGGATTTCCAACTCGTTCGGCTGGCCGATATAGTAACTTTTGCGGATGCCGCGCATGGCAATCAGTGGGCGGCGGTTGGGTTGCCCCGCCCCAAGGCTTTGCACAATGGCATTGACAAACGCCTGTTTATTCTGCGGCATATCAGTTACCTCCCGGTCCACCGGCCGGGCCGCCGCCCACGTCACCGCCGGGGCCGCCCGCCGGGGCGTCCGCACCGCCAATCGGTTCATCACCGCCGACAGTGAAAAAGAAGTCGGCGCTATCATCACTGCTGCCGGTCACAATGCCCTGGGTCAGGTCGGCGCTGGAGCGGATCACATCGCCTTCCTTCAGGTCATCGCCGGAAATCACGGTATAATAATCGTTGGCATCGCCGGTGGTCACGGTCACTTCCTCAAAGGTCATATCGGTGCCTTCGCCGCCGGTTTTGCGCAGCACATACTGGGTGCCGTCCTCTTTGGTGCCAACGGCATCAATGGGCACGGTAAACACGCCGTCGGTCGCGTTCTTGACAATTTCCACCTTGGCCTGGATGCCGATCAGCAGGTCGTCTGCATCGCCGTTCACGCGCACCTTTGCGCCGAACGTGCCGGAATCATTGGCAACGGGGTCGATCTGGGTCAGGGTACCGGCGATCACATCATCGCCGGTGGCATCGCTGGTAATGTTGCAGCTCATGCCGGTGGTCAGGCCCGGCACATCATTGGAGGGGATCGTAACTTCCACCACAAGGGCATCGGTGTTTTGAATGGTTGCCACGGTGCCGGTGCAGACAGAACCGACCGTTGCATCCAGCGCCGTGATGGTACCGGACATGGTGGCCGTCAGGGTGCAGTTAGCCAGGGTGTCTTTCAGGGTGGTCAAAGTATCGGGGGTGCGCTTGGCCTGTTCCAGCTTGGTTTTGGCGTCTTCCACGCTCTGCGCCTTGGCCTTGATGGTGGAATAGTTCTTTTCCTGGTCATAGCTGTCATGGGCGGATTTCTGCTGGCTTTCGCAGGTTTCAATCTGGTTCTGGGCCGTTTCCACTGCGTTCTGGGCACTGGTCAGGGCATTCTGGGCGCTGGTTTTGGTCTGTTCCGCGCTGTTCAAAGACTGCTGAATGGCGGTAAAGCCATACAACCCCAGCTCCGTGACGGAACAGCTGTTTTGCGCGTTAGCCAGGTCATTCTGTGCCTGCTGATAGGCTGCCTGGGCAGCGCTCAGGGCATCGTTTGCCTCATTCATGGCCGCCTGGTTAGCCTCGCTGGGGTCGGCGTTGTAGGCAGCGATGGCGCTGTTTACCCGGCTGATGGCATCGTTCTGGGTGTTGGCCGCCGCGTTGACGGCATCGGTAAAGGTGCTGATGCTGGCAGCGGCATTATCATACGCCGCCTTGATGGTATCGTAGCTGCTGCAGGCAGAATCATAGGCGCTCTGGGCGGAATCGCGGCTGCTCTTTGCGGTTTCCAGTGCATCCTGTGCATCGGACAGGTTCTTGTCCACATCATCAATCTTGGCCTGCAGGTCGATCAGGTTATTCTCATGCTGCACCACTGCGGTGTTATATTCATCCACCGCGCGGTCATAGCTGGTCTGGGCCTGCTGCAGGGTATCGTTGTAGCTTTGCTCTGCGTTTTCGATCTGCTTTTCAAGGTCGGTGGTGTCCAGCGTGGCGATCACATCGCCTTCCTGCACAGTATCACCCACCTCCACATTGACGGTGGCAACCTTGTAGGTTTTGGCGGAATCTGCCACGGTAACGCTGGCTTCATCGCCGGATTTCACCGTGCCGTTCACGGTGACGGAGTCATTCAGGCTGGTGGTTTTCAGGGTCGTGGTGCGCACATACTGATAGTCTGCCGAAGCGCCTGCGGCCGCTTTGCTTTTACGCAGCTGGCTGCCCACAACAGCGGCAACCACCGCCAGAATGACAACCGCCACGCACAGCTTGGTGTGGCGGCGGAACCAGTTTTTGCGTTTGGGTGCCGGGGCCGTGGGCTGCGTGCTGCCCGTATCGGGGGTGGTGGCATCCTCCACAAAGGGGGATGTGATCTCGTTTTCTTCCATCCGGGTTTCCTGCCTCTCTATTTTCTTTATAAAAAATTTCTGGACTATGGATTTTGCTGCATTTTAGTGTACCTGCCAAATGTGTTAAAAGCATGGAAATACTGTGAAGTTCCACGGCAAAAAGCTGGGTATTGCGGGATTTGGGCTTTAGGCAACACCGCACAATTCCCGCCTTGCGGCTTAAGCACCGCTCCGGCAGCTGCGGCACGG
>SAUS01000069.1 GCA_004000625.1 Candidatus Cibiobacter qucibialis
GGCATCTGCCGCACCTCGCTCGCCGTATCGGCACTTAGAATTATGCGGTATTGCCTTATCTACTTTCACCGGTTTTATTTTGCACCAAAATCTGCTGCAAAGTCATGGGTCAGGCCGTCCTGGTTCAGCATGGCTTCCAGCGTATCGATTTCGGTGGAAACATCCATGCTAACATCCTGCAAAAGGGTATCGTACAGCTTTTCATATGCCGTATTCAGGGTGTGCAGGATACCCACGATATCGCGCCGGATTTCCTGCGCGTTCTGGGTAGCGCTTTCGCCCAACCCCAGCGCGGTGTTCAGCAGCTTGCGGGTAGTGGGCATATAATATTCGCGGTAGCGGCGCACCCGCGGCAGCTGTTCCGGGTGGTTATGCACAAACCCCATGATAGCCGCGCAGGTTTTGCGCATCTGCACCAGCTCTTCATCTGCCTGGTCCCCCAGGCGGCCCTGGCAGGTTTTGAGGTAGTTCAAAAAGTCTGCCCCATCGCGGCGGAACAGCTCTTCATCGGTCAGCGCGGGCTGAGCCGCTTTGGGCTGCACCGGTGCCGCGGCGGGCGCAGGGTGGTACATCGTTTCGTCCAGGTACAGCGTTGTTTCTGCCTCATTCATGCAGGCGTTGGGGTAATGGCCTTTGGCCAAAGCATCCCGCAGGTCTTTGCGCACCTTATCGGCGCGCACCACGCTGCTGCGGGTCAGCTCCGGCAGCTCCGCCGTAAAGCCGTGCATGCCGCGCAGGTAGCGGCGCAGACGGCCAAAATAGTTTGCTGCGTGGCAACCTGCGTACCCCATGACAAAAAATCCCAGCGTGCAGGCGGTAAACGTCGGAGCCAGAATATTGAACACCGGCATTGCGCTCCACAAGCTTGCATCATTGGGTGCCACACCGGCAAGGATGGCCATAACCAGCGCAGCAATGGCAAAGCAGCCGCCGAACACCCAGCCCAGCACGCCCATGGTCATCCAGCCGCCGTAATGCCCGGCCAGGCTGTTATCCAGCTTACGGCGGTAGGCAATAAAGCTGTTCTGTTCCGGCCTTTGCGTGGCCCGGTTCAGGGAATCCCCCACACTGTCCAGTGCGCCGGCAATACCGGAAAGCACCGTGGAACTGATGCCCAGCCCAAAGTTGACGGCACCATCCACCAGGTCATTCAGATCCTGCTGGCGGCGGTCACTTTTTTTATCATACGGGTGATTGTTGGGCATAGCGGTTCCTCTTTCTCTTCTCACTCTTTACGTTTCTTCACACGTTTCGTTATTTCAACATCTTGCCAGGCTTTGCAGTTCAGGCTTTATCCGGGGCGTACTGCTGCATCAGGGCAGCGGCGCAGCGCACACCGTCCACGGCGGCGGTCATAATGCCGCCTGCGTAACCGGCACCCTCGCCGCAAGGGTAAAGTCCCGTCAGGCCGGTGCACTGGAAGTTATCCCCGCGCAGCAGGCGCACCGGGCTGGAAGTCCGGGTTTCCAGCCCCGTCAGCACGGCATCCGGTGCCTGGTAAGCCCGCAGCTTGCGGCCAAAGGCGGTAATGCCATCCCGCAGGTCGGCGGCCAGTTCCCCCGGCAGCAGGCTGCCAAGGTCGCAGGGGGTCACGCCGCGGGGGTAGGTAGGCTGCACCGCCCCCAGCTCCAGTTTGCCGCGGCCTGCCAGAAAGCTGCCGACCGTTTCTGCCGGGGCAAGGTATCCCCCGCCGCCCGCACGGTAAGCGGCCTGTTCCAACTGGCGCTGAAATGCGACCGCCTTGACCGGGTCGTTATCAAAATCGCGGCCATCCACGCTGACCACCACGGCGGCATTGGCGTTGCGGCCATCGCGGGCATGGTAGCTCATTCCGTTGGTCACCACGCCGCCATCCTCGCTGGCGGCGGCACACACCTGACCGCCGGGGCACATGCAGAAGGTGTACACGCACCGCTGGCCCACATGCTGGCTAAGCTGATATTCGCCCCGCGGCAGGGCCGGGTTCCCGGCAGCACCGTGGTAAAGGCTCTTTTCAATTTCTGTTTGCAGATGTTCCGCGCGGAATCCCACTGAAAACGGTTTGCATTCCAGCGGCAGGCCCATGGTATGCAGCACGGCAAAGGTATCCCGCGCGCTGTGGCCCACCGCCAGGATCAGTTGGTCGCAGAGGATGCTGCCCGCCGTGGTAGTAATGCCGCACAGCGCGCCGCCGCTGGTCTGCAGGCCGGTCAGCGCCGTGTTAAAGTGTACTTCCCCGCCAAGGTTTTCGATCTCAGTGCGGATGCTGGTAATAACGCCGCGCAGCAGGTCAGTGCCCACATGGGGCTTTTGCCGCCAGGCGATATCCGCCGGGGCGCCGTGCTTCAAAAAGGCGTCCGTCACAAAGCCGCACAAAGGGTCCCCCACGCGGGTGGTCAGCTTGCCGTCCGAGAATGTTCCTGCGCCGCCCTCGCCAAACTGGATATTGGCGTTGGGGTCCAGCGCGCCGGTCTGCTCAAACTTTTGCACAGCGGCCACACGGTCCGCCAGGGCCGGACCGCGCTCCAGCACAATGGGGTGGTAACCATTGCGTGCCAGCAGCAGGGCCGCAAACAGTCCCGCCGGGCCAAGGCCGACCACCACAGGGCGGTGTTTCAATGGTGTTTGACCAACCGGGAAGGTAAAATCCGGTTTGCGGGTGAAACAGACACAGGGCGAGGCCCCGGCCAAAGCCGATTCCTCACCCTCGTCATGGAGCGTGATGGCGATGGTATACACCAGCACAGGCGTGCCGTGCCGGGCATCCACCGAAAGTTTTGCCACGCCAGCCTGCGCCGGAGCGTTGCCCCGCAGGCGCAGCGTGCGGTAAGCCTGCCGGACAGCTTCCTGCTCCGGGTCCGGGCAGGAAAGCGGCAGGCGGATATTGCGTACAAGAATCATGGGCTGATGTTTTCCTTTGGTTGGCGGGCATCGGATAGGCCGGAACCCCGGCTGATGGATGCCCGGTTATTGTGAGCTTGCCTGGCACTGCACCGTATAGTTGCCGACTGCAAAAATGTGGCTGGACGACGGCACCTGAATGCTGGCCGCCACGGTTTGCTGGCCAACGGATACCGCCAGATTCTGGCAGTCCACCTGGGCCAGAATGCTGTCTGCCGAAAGTTCTTCCATCTCGCTCTTGGGGCCGTACAGCGTAACCTGATGGATCTGTGCCGTCAGCACTTCCAGGTCAATCGTACTGGGCACATTGACGGTGCGGATATTGGTTACGGTAAATGTACGGGAGGTCATATCGGTGGTATCAAACCGGATCGTTACAGCGGATACGCCATCCAGCGAAACCACACCGGCAGGCAGTTCAATGTTTTTCTGGTAGTCGCGGTCAAACGCAAACTCACGGCCAAGATCAAAAGCCGCAACGCTCAGTTCGGTCAGGGCGCCGACCGTCTTGGCCGGGCCCGCCACATTCAGGGTAGGAATGCTGAGCGAATACTTCAGATAGGAAGTATCAAACCCGGACGGCGCGTTGATAAACACGATGGAAAGCGGCAGTTCCCGCACCTGATAGACTGTCAGGTTGATATCCGCCGTGTTGCTGTCCAGCGTGGTGTATTCCGGCGTTACAATATCGCCGTTTTCATCCCGCAGTTCCAGCGATGCTGTTGCCGACACGGAATCCGAAAGCGAGCCTTCGTGCGAAACAGGGGCCACCACCTCGCTGATTTTATCCAGCTCACTGGTCGGGCCGGTCAGAGTCACTTCGGTGGGGGTAGTGGTAATGCGGTTCAGGGTAAAGCCGTCGGCAATGGTAATGCCGCTGGTATCGGTGGTAACGGGCAGTGTTTTTTCGCCGACGGTATCAAACACAACATCCACCGTCTGCGGGCTGACCACCGTCAGCTTGATGCCCACGTTGGTATAATCGGTGTTGGTGATGCGGGCCTCCAGCCGCAGGGTGGTTTTGCCCGCCCCCTGCACGCCGTTATAGACCGGGTAAACCATAATATCGGAGCTGGACAGCTTGCCGATCAAAGTGCCGTTGCCGTCCGCCTGCACCTGCACGTTATCCACTGCCTGCTGGTCCACAATATCCAGCCCTTTGGAGGTATAAATGGTAGATTGGTAGCCATAATTCACGCTGACATCTTTGATGACAAAGGAACCCTGCGGATCCAGAAAGGTAGAAACCACCATCCAGACCAGCACTGCGGCCAGCACGGAAACAATTCCCAGGAAAAAGCGGTTATCCCAAATGGAACCATTCGCTTTGCGCACCGGTTCAGCGGGCTGCGTTTGTTTTTGCATGCTTGCCAGCACCTCCTTTGTTCAGCAGCCGGTTCAACAGCGGCTGCTTTTGCGCTTCGGCTGTTTCCGGCGGAATAATTTCCTCCTGCAGCAGGTTGAACAGGTTCTGGCGGTCCAGGCGGCGGATCAGAACACCATTTTTGGCCAGGGAGATAATACCGGTTTCCTCACTGACCACCACCACGATGGCATCAGAATTTTCGCTCATGCCAAGACCCGCGCGGTGGCGGGTACCCATATCTTTGCCCATTTCCAGGTTGTTGGAAAGCGGCAGCACACACCCAGCGGCCACAATGCGGCCATCCCGGATCACAACAGCGCCGTCATGTAAAGGGGTACCCTCATAAAAGATGGTACCCAGCATTTCGGGGATCACATCCGCCGAAAGCGGTGTGCCGGTGCGGATGATCTCATCCAGGTTGTTCATGCGTTCCAGCACCATCAATGCGCCGGTGCGCGTATCGGAAAGCTGCTCGGCTGCATCGCAGATGGCCACCACGGCGCTCTGCCATGCGCCGCGCAGGGTGGGGTCCTGCCGGTGGGTGGTAAACAGCAGTTTGGTCCAGTTGGTGCTTTGGCCCATGTGTTCCAGCGTGCGGCGCAGTTCCGGTTGGAACAGTACAATAGCTGCAATAAAGCCGATTTGCATCACATTGGTCAGCACCCAGCGCACCGTGCGCAGCTGCATCACATCCGCCAGCGCATAAAACACCAGCAGCAGCAGCAAACCGCGCACCAGCTGCCCGGCACGGGATTTGCGCGCAAACAAAAGGATCTGATACATGGCCAAACTGACCACCGCAATATCGATCACATCACGCAGGCCAAACGTGCGCAGGTTGCTCAAAATGTCCTGGATCACATCAAAAAAGCCAAACATCGCGCAGGCAGCCCCCTTCCTATCCGTTGTTCTGCCGCAGTATCCGGCTGCGGCCCCGGCTGTTACCTTTTAGGGTGTATCTGAAAAGTCAAAAATTCAGTCTATTTCTACAAACGCAGCCAGATTTTGCGTTAAAAAGCCTTAAATCCTGCTTGTGTTTGCGAAATATCCGTCATTTTCTTTGGGCAATACTTTGTTTTCAGATACACTTTAGTATAACACAGTTTGCCCGCCATGCAAATGCGGCAGGGCAAAAAACTGTGCCCATTGTAGAGAAGTACCCGATATGAACGCATTGGCCATGCTGCGGCGAAGTGCAAATGATATAAGCCCCCGCCAGCAAAAAGAGTTATTGCCTTAATAAAACTCAGATTACTTTTTCTCAATCAGTGCCACGGCGTGGGCGGCAATGCCAAGCCCCTCACCGGTAAAGCCAAGGTGTTCTTCCGTGGTAGCTTTCACGCTCACATCGTCCAGAGCAAGGCCCAAAGCATTGGCAATGTTCTGCCGCATGGCCGGGATATGCGGTGCCAGCTTGGGTGCCTGACACAAAACAGTGGCGTCAATGTTGCCAACAGTATAACCGGTTTCATCCAGCAGACGGCCAACCTCCCGCAGCAGCATCAGGGAATCTGCTCCCTCGTACCGCGGGTCGGTATCCGGAAAATGCTTGCCGATATCCCCCAGCGCCGCCGCGCCAAGCAGTGCATCCGAAACTGCGTGCAGCAGCACATCTGCATCGGAATGGCCCAGCAGGCCTTTTTCATATGGGATCGTCACGCCGCCCATAATCAGCTTGCGGCCCTCCACCAAGCGGTGAACATCATAACCATGACCAATGCGCATTGTATTTTCTCCCTTATTCTGTGCCGCGGCGGGCAGGTCCTCTTTCGTGGTAATTTTCAGGTTGACGTAATCGCCCTGCGTCAGGTGCACCGGCAGGCCCGCCAGTTCAAACAGGCTGCAGTCATCGGTCACCAGGTGGACTTTTTCCCCCTGCACAGCTTCCAAAGCCTTCCAGTACAGGTTCCGGCAGAAGCACTGGGGCGTTTGCACCGCAAACAGAGCGGCGCGGTCCGGTGTCTGCACCACAGCGCCGTTATTGGCGATCTTGATGGTATCCTTGACCGCAACCGCCGGGGCAGCGGCCCCCATGGCCTCGGCTTCCGCTAAAGCATCGGTAATAACCTGCTCACTCACAAAGGGGCGGGCGGCATCATGGATCGCCACCAGCTGCCCTTTTGCCGCGCGCAGACCGTTGCACACACTGTCGGCGCGGGTCGCGCCGCCGCTGACCACGGTGCACGGCTTGGGGCAGGCCGCTGCAATCGCCTGGCAGGCAGGCAGGTTACCGCCTGCCACAAGGATCAGCTCGTCCACCTGCGGGTGGGCGGCAAAAGCCGCCACACTAGTTTCCAGCACGGTTTTGCCGCCGGGCAGGCGGTAACTGAGTTTATCAAATCCCATTCGGCGGGAAGCCCCCGCCGCCACAATGATAGCGCTGACTTTTACCTGGGCATTTTCTTCCACAAAATGACTCCCCTTGCAGATGTATTTCCACGTTTTGCCCACAAAGCATGGTACTGTTTATCGGCACCATGCTCTGCAGCAATTCTTCTAAGGCAATACCGCATAATTCTAAGTGCCGATACGGCGAGCGAGGTGCGGCAGATGCCAAGCCAAAAGCGCAGATAATACTTTGTGTATTATCGAGTATTTTGGCAACGCAGATGCCGTGCCGCAGCCGCCGGAGCGGTGCTTAAGCCGTAAGGCGGGAATTGTGCGGTGTTGCCGTAAATTTATTATACAGGCCATAGCCATAAAAATCCAGTCAATCCCAGTATTTTGGTGCAGGATTTTTGCAGAGCACGCATGGCAGCAATCACTTAAAACGGGCAATTTTTTTGCTCGTTTTTATTTTCCGCTGTTTTCTGCTTACAGAGGAACTTTTTTGGGCAAAAAAACTTCCTGCACAGATTGGGGGCCAACCAATGCAGGAAGTTTATCGTTTTGAACATAGGGCAATACCGCATAATTCTAAGTGCCGATACGGCGAGCGAGGTGCGGCAGCTGCTAAGCCAAAAGCGCAGATAATACTGGATGTATTATCGAGCATTTTGGCAACGCAGATGCCGTGCCGCAGCCGCCGAAGCGGTGCTTAAGCCGTAAGGCGGGAATTGTGTGGTATTACCATAGATTATTTATTGGGTCAAACGTGTGTTTTTATAATTTCACCGCAATAAAGGGCGGGATTTACAGGCGTAAGCGCAGTGCTCAAATCAGCCAGTTTTTCAACCACAGAATGTCGTTTTGCCTCACGCCCTGCGCTGCTTTTTATCCAGGCGGATCTTATCGCTGATCATTGCGATGAACTCGCTGTTCGTGGGTTTTCCTCTCAGGTTGTGGATGGTATAGCCAAAGTAGCTGTTCAGGGTATCCACATCGCCGCGGTCCCAGGCGACTTCAATAGCGTGGCGGATGGCGCGCTCCACGCGGGAAGCCGTGGTGGCGTTGCGCTTGGCGATTTCCGGGTAAAGGCGCTTGGTTACAGCGTTGATATAGTCATGGTCGCTCACGGCCAGCAGAATGGCGTCGCGCAGGAACTGATAGCCCTTGATGTGCGCCGGTACGCCGACCTGATGCAGAATTTCTGTCACTGTCAGCTCATCACAATCCTGCGATACCGGCTGCGGGCGGCTGGTGGAACCGGCGGCTTTCAGTACGCGGCTGACCAGAACGTTTTCATCAAACGGCTTAACGAAAAAGAACGAGAAACCGTTATCCAGCAAATCCTGCTCCACTTCCTCACTCTGGAATGCACCGGTCACAAAGAACGTTGTGTGGCCGCCGCGGGTATCCTGGGTTTCATAGCGCTGTTTGACCGTGATGGCGTCCAGATCCGGCATAAACGCATCCAGCAGAACGGCCTGCGGGTGCTCTTCCAGCAGGGATTTGAGCGCCTGCGAACCGTTTTTCTCGCATACAGTCACATCAATTCCCTTGGCTTCCAGTGCCTGGCGGCAAAGCTGCGTGGTCTGCGCGCCGGTATCGGTCATCAAAAACTTGATCTTATCCATCCAAAAATTCCTCCCCTTGCATGTTCAGCCCAGTGGACGGCGGTTTTTGCGGCGCCCGGAGCTGTTATTCGGATCTGCGGCTGCCTGCCGCTCTCTACATTGAGAATTTTACCATATTTTACCATGTCATGCAAGCAGAATCGTACTTTCTTTTCTTTCAAAAATCCCCGCCTATTCGTAATTATCGACAGGTTCCGGATCATTTCGTGTCCTCTCCCCTGCCCTTGCTGCGATGTTGTTCGGTTTTCTTTTTGCTTTTCTTTTCCGGTTTTACCATTTTCGTAAAAAACGTGCGATGTGCACTTTTTCCCAGGAAATTACCTTCCCTGCACGGCATCGGCACGTTTCAGCATGGTTGCAGCAAAGATGCCATAGCCGCGGGTTGGGTCGTTGACCAGCACATGGGTCACCGCGCCGACCAGGCAGCCGTCCTGTACAATGGGGCTACCACTCATGCCCTGCACAATGCCGCCCGTTGCCCGTAAAAGTTCCGGGTCAGTAACGCGCAGCAGCAGGTTGCGGTTGGGGTCCGAAGCTGTCATGTTGACCCGCTCAATGCGGACGGCAAAGCGCTGTGCCGTCTGGCCGGATATCGTGGTCACGATCTCTGCTTCGCCGGGGTACACTTCCTGAAGATTGGCAACGGGGATGTTCTCCCCTGCCTGCGCGGAATTTGTCAAAACGCCGTACACACCGGTCGAAGTATTGGCTTTGATGTCGCCAAAGGGCTGCTGACCGCCAAATTCGCCCCGCAGCTCCCCCGGGCTGCCCGCACTGCCGCGGCGGCAGCCGGTAATGGTGACGGAAACGGCTTCCCCGGTCAGCAACGTTAAATCCGTGCCGGTATCACTGTCCGAAACCGCGTGCCCCAGCCCGGCAAACGTCCCGTGTTCGGTATCCGCAAAGGTCAAAGTGCCAATGCCCGCCGAAGAATCCCGCACCCAGATGCCCGCCCGCGGGGCATCGGTGCCGCGCTCTCTGACCGGGGTAAGGGTGCAGGTCATCTGGTTTTGCCCGCGCAGGTAGCGTAGTTCCACGCTGCCGCCCGCCGCGGCGGCAATGGCGTCGGTCAGTTCCTCATTGGTGCGCACCGGGATGCCGTTTGCCTGGGTGATCAGGTCGCCCAGGCGCAGGCCCGCTTCTTTGGCCGGGTTCTCGCTGCCATGGACGGTATAGATATCGCTGAACGCAACGACCAGCGCCCCATCCGTGAACATCTTGACCCCAAAGGGGGTGCCGCCCAGCTGGACGGTTCGCCGCTGCTGCTGCACCGTGCGCACGGTTTTGACCGGCAGGCCCAGCAGGGTCAGGGTTACATTCGCGCTTTTATCCGCAGCCGTTACACCCGCGGGGGCAGCGCTGCCCGCAGGAACGGCGGGGGCGGCTTGCAGGAACGGCATGCTTTCTACCGCCAGCAGCTGCCCCTGCTCCAGCACAAAGGTATCCGGCAGTTCTGCCCGCAGGGCAAACAGCAGCCCCGCCGCCAGAACGCCGCCAGCCGCCAGCAGGGCCGCCACACGGCGCAGATATCGTAAGCCATTGGTTGGCATGGTTTCATCCCCTTCCCTACACAGTATGTGCAAAAAAGCGGGCCGCAGCGCAGCCAAAAGCTGGCAAATACCGCTGCATTTGCGCGCTTTTTTTGCGCGCTTTAGGGTTTGGATGGTAGAATTTTTTTCGCCTGTGTGCTATAATACTTAATAAGCATGATATGAGTTTTTATCTATTTGCTGCATGGAAAAGGAGAAAAGGGATGTCCCGTACCAACAAAACCAAGGAATTGCTGGCGCAGAGCCTGACGGAACTGATGGTTACCACCCCGCTGGAAAAAATTTCGGTAAACGATATTGTGGAGCATGCCGGGGTTGGGCGCAACACCTTTTATTACCATTTTGAGGATAAATTCGACCTGGTGAACTGGTATTTCCAAAGTGGTGCAACGCAGTTTTTGGTAACGCGCGGCCATTACGCCAGCTGGTCCACCCTGCTGACGGATCTGGAAGAATACCTTTTGCAGAACAAGACCTTTTATGTAAACGCGCTGGCTTACACCGGGCAGAACTGTTTGCAGGAATATGTGTTCCATTACTTAAGCGAGATGTTTGGCCAGCGGCTACTCTCGCTGGTGCCAAGCGCAACCGAGCGCGACTGCCAGTTTACCGGCAACTTTTTATCGGGTGCCATGATGGGCCTTTTGCTGCCCTGGGTACGCAATGGCATGCCGCCGCTGAACCAAGCTGACCTGGACCACGGCCTGCGCACGCTGTGCAGCTGCAATCTGGCGGTTCTGCTGGGCTATGGCATTGACCCCAGCGCTTTGGTATTATAAGCAGCGCTTACAAGGTACATTCAGTCCCTTATTTTCCATAAACAATAAACGAAAACCGGCAGCTTTCCCCTTTATTTCAGCGGGAAAGCTGCCGGTTTTATTTATTCTACAGTTCAGTCAAAATTCAGCGGGAAAGTTTTTCCCTCCGGGATGCACTGGCCCAGTTCCGTTTTGGGGGTGATCATGCGGTTCAGGTATTTTACATCATGTTCCCAATCCAGCAGCAGGACGGGGACCGCAACGCTGCCAATGCGGCTGTGGACGATTTGGCGGTACATAGCATCCGCGGTTTGCTGATCCATATCCGGCTTGCGGGTATAAACGCAGAACAGGCCATACTGGGCCAGCACATCCAGCCAGTCGGTATTCACGGCCTGGGCGGCATCTGCCCGCCCCATTTCCACCAAAAAGCCATAGAACATCTGTTTGCTGCGCATGGCGTTGGCTGCGCGGCAGGCTTCGGTGGTAATTTCCGGCTCATGCAGGCACAGCAGTGTGATCACGTTATTGCACCCCGCAACGCGTTCCATGGTTGCTTCATTAAATTTCTGGGCATCAAACAGAACAAAGAACACGCTGTGGGTATGGCTTTGCAGCATGGCGACCGTTTTCGGGGTAAGGTCCTCGTCCGCATACAGCACCCAGGCATAGCTGGAACCGGCCTCTGCCTGAATAATGGCATCGTCCAGCTCCGGGGCGCTGCAAAAGCCCACATTCAGCCAGGAACGGGTCTCCCCGTTCTGCTTGCGGTTGTTGGAAGCACAGCTGATGATGGCATCAAACCCAAGGTTGATGCCTGCGGTGCAGATGGCATCCTCGTTGACCTGTGCCACAAGGTTGTTGATCAATTTATAATACAGGCTGTCGGTGCGCTGCAAGACGGTCTGCGCATGGTCAAAAAAGCGCTTTAAGTCCGGACGCTGCGCCAAAAGGGCGCACATATCCACATAGTTACGCAGCTGGCGGAAGCCATCGCGCCGCACATCGCGCACTGCGCGGTGGGCCAGCGTCATGGCAAAGCTGCGGGAGCTTTCCAAATCAGGTTTCATGGTATCCCTCTTTCGCAGCCGCGGAGCTGCGCGGCCGTTACAGTGTATGCAGGCAGCGGTACAGCGCTGCCCCTGGGGCATTCCCCTAGGGTGTATCTGAAAACACGTCGAAAATGCAGTCTATTTCTAAAAACACAGCGGGATTTTGCGCTAAAAAGCCTTAAACCCTGCTTGTGTTTGCGAAATATCCGTCATTTTCTTTGGGCAATACCGCACAATTCCCGCCTAACGGCTCAAGCACCGCTCCGGCGGCTGCGGCACGGCATCTGCGTTGCCAAAATGCTCGATAATGTCGGGTTGCGGTAC
>SAUS01000070.1 GCA_004000625.1 Candidatus Cibiobacter qucibialis
CCGCAGCTGCCGGAGCGGTGCTTAAGCCGCAAGGCGGGAATTGTGCGGTGTTGCCCTAATGTTGTAATGCTACAACTTGACATAAAATCTTTGTATATTTTACCATACCGTGCATGTTTTTCCCATACCCGCATTACACAAAGAATTGCTTAATAATAAAAGTATTACTGTTCAAAAAATCACTTTGCACTTTTTGCTGCTTTTTTCGCCGGTGCTGTCGTTTTTTCCTCTTTTGCGTCAGCCGCCTTAGCCTTGGGCTGCGGGGCGGGCGCTTTTTCCTTTTTCGGCTCCGCTTCCGGCAGGGGTTCCGCGCGGAAATACCGTGCGCTCATCTCGTGGATCTTCCGCGCCAGCGCGGGGGTCAGGTCCTTAGCAGCAACGCGCCACTGCCAGTTGCCCGCCGGGTTGCCGGGGGTGTTCATGCGGGCTTCGCTGCCTTTTTCCAGCCAGTCGGCCATCGTCACAATAGCCAGCTCCGCCGGGCTTGCCAGCACACCGCGCAGCAGGCCGGTGATCTCGCCCTCCTGCTCGGTCAGGGCAAAATATGCCTTGGCCTGTTTGCGCTGGGCGGGGGTGGTTTCGTTTTCCAGCCAGCCGCGCAGGGTGTTATTGTCATGGGTGCCGGGGTAAGCCACGCAGTGGGCCGGGTAGTTATGCGGCAGGTCCACGCTATCGGTGCCGTTCAGACTGAACTGCAGCACCTTCATGCCGGGGAATCCGCTTTCCGCCAGCAGCACACGGACGGAATCAAAAATTTCGCCCAGATCCTCGGCCACAATGGGCAGGTCACCCAGAGCGGTGCGCAGAGCGCGGAACAGGTCCATGCCGGGGCCCTGTTCCCACTTGCCGCCGCGGGCGTTTTCGTCCCCCGCCGGGATAGCCCAATAGGTATCAAAGCCGCGGAAGTGGTCAATACGCAGGATATCATAAATGCTCAGCGCATGGCGCACGCGGCGCACCCACCAGGCATAGTTGGTACGCTTGTGGTAGGCCCAGTCATACAGCGGGTTGCCCCACAGCTGGCCATCCTCGGCAAAATAGTCCGGCGGGCAGCCAGCCACGCGGCGGGGGTGGCCCTCGCTGTCCATCTCAAACAGCTCACGGCCTGCCCACGCATCGGCAGAATCCGCCGCTACATAGATGGGAATATCGCCCATGATCTTGATGCCCTTGCTGTTGGCATATGCTTTCAGGGCCTGCCACTGCTTGGCGAACTCATACTGCACAAAGGCCCAAAAGCCCAGTTCATCGGCATGGCCGATGCGGAACTCTTCCAGCGCCTTGGGGTCGCGCAGGCGCAGCGGGGCAGGCCAGGTCTGCCAGTCGCACATCTTGTTTTCTTCTTTGATTGCCATGTACAGGCAGTAATCCGGCAGCCAGGCATCGCTCAAAAAGGTAAAACGGTACCAGTCATCGCTGTAGGGGGTATCGTACCCCGGCACCGGGCGCTGCTGCAAAAATGCGGCGTATGCCTTGCGCAGCACCTTGTAGCGCTTTTGGTACAGCAGGGCATAGTCACAGTAATTGGGGTTGGTGCCCCAATTTTCTTTGGCGTAATCTTCTGGCTTCAGCAGGCCATCCGCAGCCAGCTGATCCAGGTCAATAAAATACGGGTTGCCCGCAAAAGCCGAGCAGCTCTGGTACGGGCTGTCGCCATACGAAGTCGGGCCAACGGGCAGGATCTGCCACACGCTCTGTCCGGCCAGCACCAGAAAATCCACAAAATCTCTGGCAGCCTGGCCCATGGAGCCAATGCCATACCCGCCCGGCAGGCTGGAAACCGGCATCAGGATACCGCTGCAACGCTTCTTCATTTTTTCTCTTCTCCTTAAAACTTTTTGTATTCCGCAAAGGCCATCTAGGGTGCGCCTGTTTTTCAGGTACACCCCGGGGCATCAGTTATCGTCTGCTTCGGCGCTTTCTGCGCCAAGGGCCGCCATCACGGCGCTGCGCCAGGCAGCGGCGGCATCTTCATCCCACAGGCCATCCCGCAGGGCAATGCCATCCGCTTCATAATACAGCCCGCGCTGGGCCTGCTGCAATGCGGCGGCCTGGGTTTTGTCCAGCGCTGCGCCAGGCAGAATACCGGCTGTCACCTGCGCCGCCTGCATGGCCGCGGCGGCGTTCTGGTTGCTGCCAGTACCCCAGGGGGTGATCAGGTCCAGGGTGTCGATCAACGCGCTCTCCCCCGCCTTGCTGGTGTACAGCCACAAAACAGCGGCGGCTGCGGCGCGGGCGCTCTCCTCATCGGCATCCGCCGGGATAGCCAGCCAGGCACGGTTGGCCAAAATGGGGTAATTCATCAGCCCGGCCAGGTTGAACCGCTGGTTGGCAATGTCGGCTTCGGTCAGGTTATTTTTGATGGGCAGCCACACCAGCGCGTCTTTCTGGGCGCTGCTCAACGCTGCGCCGCTGTCACTGATCAGGTCGGCCAGGTAGCCGCGGTAGAACAGGGCATTGCCCTGCTGGAACAGATACTTGCTGGTCCATAGGTCTGCAATGCCGGCCTGCCAGGCGCTGTTGGCATCTTCCAGCCGCAGCTCCTGCTCCAGCGCGTTCAGCGGACCGGTCAGGTTTTCTTCGGTCAGCGGCTCCCCCGCCGCCAGCAGGGCGGTGGTGTACAGCGCAGGGGTATTTTCCGCCACGCCGCCATCCCCGCTGTTGCCGCTAACCTCCGGTCCCTGGGCGGCAAACACGCCGTTCAGGTTTGCCAGTGTCTCCCGCCGCTCAGCGGGCAGGGTGTAAGCATTGCCGTTCAGCGTTACCTGCACAGCGCCGGGTTCCGCGCACCAATGGGTCACAGCTGTTACGAAATCGAACCATTCCTCCCAGGTCGCAGCGCGCAGGTCGTCCAGCGCGGCATCGCTCTGCAAAAGCTCGGTCAGCACACGGTTATCCGCCCAATAGGCATACAGGCTCTGGCCCACCGGCAGGGCGGTGACGGTGCTTTCCGTATCCAGTCCGGCACGCTGCGCGGCGGCGGCCAGCAGCTCGTTCTCCGCCAGATTCTTCCAGGTTCCATCATCCTGCGGCGGGGCATCCAGAATGACCAGGTCCGCCGTTTCGGTCTCAAAGCTGTTTTGCAGCGTCACATTCTGCGCCTGGGCATACAGCTCCAGCGCGCCAACAGCAGCGCTGGTGTCCAGCAGGCCGTTCACCGTCAGGCTTTGGGGTGCCGCGGTGGGCACGGCCTGGCTGGGTGCTGCGGTTTCGCCGGTAGCAGCCGCCCCTTGGCCCGCGCAGCCCGCCAGCAGGCAGCTGCTCAAAACCAGTGCTGAGATTCGTTTTTTCATATGGTTCCCGCCCCCTTTCCGGCTCCCACCTTGCCGGGGAGCCGCCGGAATTATAACTGATTTTTATTATAACGGATTTGAACTGTTTTTTCCACTGCCGTTTTATGCTATAATGTAAAAATATTCCGAAAGGGGGATGACCTTGCATGCCCGCAACGGCAAAACTATACGAAACAGACCCATATGTTCAAACTTTTACCGCCACGGTGCTTGTCTGCACCCCGGCCGGGGAACAGTTTGCCGTGCAGCTGGACCGGACCGCCTTTTACCCGGAGGGCGGCGGCCAGCCCTGCGATACCGGTGCGCTGGGCACCGCCCTTGTAACGGATGTGCAGGAGCATGGCGGCGTGATCACCCACACTGTCAGCGCAGCGCTGCCGGTTGGGCAGACGGTGGAAGGCCGCATTGATTGGGCGCGCCGCCGCGACCATATGGAGCAGCACACCGGTGAACACATTTTAAGCGGCACTTTGCACCGCCTGTTTGGGGCGGAGAATGTGGGCTTTCACATCGGTTCCCCCGCGGTGCGGATGGATATGAGCGTTCCGCTGACCGCCGGCCAGCTGGCCGAAGCAGAAGCCCAGGCCAACGCGGTGATCCGTGCGGACGCCCCGGTGCGCTGCTGGTACCCCGCGCCGGAAGACCTTGCAAAACTGACCTACCGCAGCAAAAAGGAAATTGACGGTGCGGTGCGGCTGGTAGATGCCGGCGGGGCCGACCTGTGCGCCTGCTGCGGCACCCATGTTTCCACCACCGGCCAGGTGGGGGCCATCAAAATTTTGAGCGCCCAAAGCTACAAGGGCGGCACCCGGCTGGCGGTTGTGTGCGGGGAGCGTGCGCATCAGTCCATTGCTGCCGCCTGGCAGGATGCCGCCGCGGTGGGCACCCTGTTAAGCTCCGCCCCCGGTCGCCTGCTGCCCGCCGTGCAAAACCTGCAAACGGCAGAAGCTGCCCTCAAGCAGCGCCTTGCCGCCATGCAGAACGCATTGTCCGAAGCACTGGCCCAAGCCGCCGTGCCCGGCCAGCCTGCTGTGCTGCACTGTGACGGTGCGGACGGCGACGGACTGCGGCGGATCTGTTTGGCGGTATCGGCCCGCACCAACGCGCTGACGGCGGTGCTGGCCTCCGGCGGGCAGGGCCTCGCCTATGCGCTCTGCCTGCCCGGCGGGGATGTGCGCCCGGTGTGCAAGGCGCTGAATGAAGCGTTCGGCGGGCGGGGCGGCGGCAAGCCCGGCTTTTGCCAGGGCAGCCTTGCCTGCACTGATTTTGCCGATGTCCAGAATTTTTTAGTGAATTATCATGAGTGAGGTATTGTTGTATGCGTATGCGTTTTAAGCCCTATGCCAGACCGGAACTGCTGGCCTGCGATTTCCATGTTCACGAACCGCTGACCCATGCCGGGCACTGGCATGAGCTGTATGCCCGGCCGGAGCAGCCCCTGCACCTGGAGCTTGGCTGCGGCAAGGGCGGCTTTTTGAGCCAGCTGGCCCCCCTGCACCCTGATATCAACTACCTTGGCATTGATATCACGGATAAGGTCCTGATTTTGGCCAAGCGCAAGGTGGAAGCCGCTTATGCCGCCGCTCAGCTGCCGCCGGATAATGTCAAGATCGCCTCGCTGGATATCGAGCGGCTTTCCGGCGTGTTCAGCCCGGCGGATACCGTGCAGCGCATCTACATCAACTTCTGCAACCCGTGGAGCAAAAACGCTGGCAGCAACAAGCACCGCCTGACCCACCCGCGCCAGCTGCTGCAGTACCGCGCTTTGATGCCGGAGGGTTCCGAAATCTACTTCAAGACCGATGACGATGACCTGTTCCGGGACAGCCTGGGTTACTTTCCCGCTGCCGGGTTCGAGATTACCTGGCAGACCTTTGATCTGCACAAGAATGAGCCGGACTGGAACCTGCGCACCGAGCACGAGGGCATGTTCAGCGAACAGGGCATTCCCATCAAGGCGCTGATTGCCCGCAAGGGGCCGGATTCCAGCGTGACCTGGGTGGAGCCCAAAGAGCTGGCCCGCCGCCTGGAACCGGAGGAAGAAGCCGACCCCGCCGGGGAGGTACAGGAATGACCACTTATGCCCTGCTGCATACGATATTTTTCTTTTTCGTCTATGCGTTCCTGGGCTGGTGCGTGGAGGTTGCCTATGCAGCCATCACCACGCGGGAGCTGGTCAACCGCGGATTCTTGAACGGCCCAATCTGCCCCATTTACGGCTGCGGCATGACGGTAATGATCGCCGTTCTCGGCCGTTTTACCATGCCAGGCAGCGATATGGCATGGTACCAGAACGTACTGGTTGCCTTTTTCGGCGGCATGGTCATCACCACGCTGGTGGAGCTGGTTGGCGGGTACATCCTGTACAAGATGTTCCACACCCGCTGGTGGGACTATTCCATGTATCGCTTTAACCTGGGCGGGTTCATCTGCCCGCAGTTCTCCTTGCTGTGGGGGCTGGGCAGCGTGCTGCTGATGGTGGTGGTTCACCCGCTGCTCAGCAAGCCGAGCGCCGCTATCCCCACCCTTGTGCTGATCTGGCTGGATGTTATTTTCGGCGGCCTGTTCCTGGCGGATCTGATCGTATCCGCCATTCAGGCTGTCGGCTTCAGCAAACAGCTGGCCCGCATTGATGAGCTGCGCAAAGCCATGCGCACCACCAGCGATGCCCTGACCGAAGTGATTGGCACCAGCGCCATGACGATGGACACCCTGCTGGATGAGCAGAAACTGCAGCTGACCCTGGCCGCCATGGAGGGTGCCACCAACGCCGCCGAGCTGCGTGACCAGCTGCGCGAACTGGCAGGCAAAGCCGGCACTCTGCGCGATACCACCATCCGCCTGAGCAAGCAGCGGTTCTTTGGCACCGGCCGTTTGCTGCGGGCCTTCCCGGACATGGTCCCCGACCGCCGCGAAGCACTGGCCTCCCTGCGCGTTGGCCTGACCAAAGCCACCGCCCGCGCCAAAGCCGCCGCCAAACAGGCCGTAAAAACCGGCAAGAACGCCATGAAAAAAGAAGACAAGTAAATATCTCCCTATACCAAAAGCCGCCGGGCAGCAAGCAAAGCACTTGCCGCCCGGCGGTTTTGTTGTTTTTGTTTGTAGTTTGGGATTTTTAAGGCAATACCGCATAATTCTAAGTGCCGATACGGCGAGCGAGGTGCGGCAGATGCTAAGCCAAAAGCGCAGATAATACTGGATGTCTTATCGAGCATTTTGGCAACGCAGATGCCGTGCCGCAGCCGCCGGAGCGGTGCTTAAGCCGTAAGGCGGGAATTGTGCGGTGTTGCCTTAAGGTTTGTGGCGTGGAACCACCCCTCACCGGCTTTCGCCGGAGCTCCCCTTTGAGGGGAGCTGGACGCGAAGCGGCCTGAGGGGCGGTTTCCCGCTGCCAGGCTAAAAATTTGCAGGGAACGACACCTGCATCGGCCCGCATGACGGGCCTTGCCAAATATTTTGCCCCTGAATACCGCAAACACCCGCGGGCGCACAATCTGCGCCCCTACGGGTGGGCAGCCATTAAAACCTGATGATTTCATTCCAAATGTGTGGTAGGGTTGGGTGACCCTATCCTACCGTGAAAAAAATGCCGATTGTGCTGTACCGATTATCCCTTTTTCCGATTGAACCCAATATACAGCACCAGCCATGCCGCCGCCACGCACACCAGGGTAATCAACCCCAGCATCTGCCAGCTGTGCACCAGGTTGGGCACGGTGGCATCGTACATCGGGCTGTCCAGCCCTGCTTTCAGCCAGGAAAGGCGGTCGTTCAAATCGGTGGAAGCGCCCAGCGCCCCCATGCCCCAGCGGCAGACAATGATATAGCTGATGGCCGTCAGCGCGCCGGTCATACTGAACATAACGCCGCTGAATACCACCTGCCCGATGATGAGCACCAGCACCAGCAGCACCGCGGCTTCGCTGCTTTTCAGGCTGGCAGATACCAGCAGGCCCATGGCACTGGATGCTGCCATGAGCAGGAAAATCGTAATGAAGATTTCTACATTGGTATCCAGCAGCAGGTGGTTTTGCGGAATATGGATGATCTCCACAAAGCCTGCCGTCAAAATGCCCGCCTGCACGGCTTCCACCAGAAACAGGGTGATGGCCTTGCTGAGCACCGTTGCCAGCAGCGAAACGCCGACGCTGGCTTCACGGAAGATAATCTCCCGGTCTTTACAGATCTCGCGGTAAGAGTTCAGCAGCCCCATAAAGGACGCCATGGCGCACACAATGAACAGCACCGTGCGGCTGCCGATGTTGATCAGGTTGGAGGTAAAGCAGTCCGGCTCCCCCACCAGCTTGATGACAAGCACCATCAGCGGGGCCTGCAAAATCAAGCTGCCAAGGGTCAGCTTCTGGTTCCAGATCAGCTGAAAATTGCGGGAGATGAGCACCGCCAGCTGGCGCAGCAGCTTGCCGATTTTTACGCTTTGCATCGTTTTTCCGCCTCCTTGGCTGCTGCCGGGAACCGCGCTGCAAGGCGATTGAATTCCGGGCTGGTAAAGTATTTCCGGCGGTAATATTCCACCTGTTCGGGGTCGTGCAGCTTTTCAAAAATATCGCTGGTCAGTTCCACATCAAAATATTCATCCATCGCTTCGGGCGAACCATAATAGCACAGCACGCCGCCCGTACCCAAAAAGGCGATCTTATCGCATAGATTGATGTTGGACATGTTGTGGGTAACCATCAGCACGGTGCAGTTTTCGTGGCTCAGCTTGCGGCACAGCTCCATCATGCTGCGGTCCAGATCCGGCGAAAGCCCGCTGGTGGGCTCGTCCAATATCAGCAGCCGGGGCGAAGCCAGCAGTTCCATGGCGATGGAAACCCGCTTTTTCTGCCCGCCGGAAAGGTTTGCAATCATCGTTTTTTCCCGCCCGCCCAGGTCAACGGCTTCAATGGCGTGGGCCACAGCAGCTTTGATCTCGGTGCGGGTGGCATCGCGTGCAATGCGCAGCTTGGCGGTGTAGGTCAGGCTTTGTTCCACCGTCAGCTCGTCGTGCATAATGTCTTTCTGCGGCACATAGCCCAGCACGGCATCAAAGGCATTGCGGTTGCCGCGGGTGTCAATACCGTCAAAGCAGACGCTGCCGGAGGTGCAGGGCGACGCCCCGGTGATGCAGCCCAGCAAACTAGATTTGCCGGTTCCGGAACCGCCCACCACAACCACAAAGCTGTTGGGTTCCACCCCCATGCTAGTGCCGTCCACAATGTTCAGCGGCTTGCCGGTGTTGCGGTTTTTGACGGTTTTATACACATCCAGCAGTTCAATGCTGATGCCCACCTTATGCTCATGGTAGTGCAGCATTCCGCCGGAAAATGCAAACACCTGGGTGGGCACATTGATGACAGCGCCGTCCGTCAGCAGCTCATTGCGCACGCGGGTGCCGTTCAGGTAAGTACCGTTGGTGGAGCCAAGGTCATTCAGTTCATAGTGGCCGTCCTTATACACCACCTCGCAGTGGTGGCGGGAAACACGGTCGCTGGTCAGCTGCACATCGCAGTCCTCGCCGCGGCCGATCAGGATGCGGCGCTTGCGGCGCACATCCAGCTCCCGCAGCACGGTGGCGTTGGGCGTTTCCCGCCGCAGGGCGGCGGTACCCTCGCCCTGGCGGATTTCCTCCACGCGGAAGGTGATTTCCTGTGTGGTTTCGTTGCCGTCGGTATTCAGGCCGATCACATCCCCCGGCTGCAGGGTCACTTCCTCACCGGAATGGATATAGCGGTTATTGTACCAGGTGCCGCAGGTCGTGGAGCCTGCGTCCTGCATCAGCCAGGCATTGTTTTTGTATTCGATTGTGAACTGGTGTTCCCCCACGTTGTTGCGGCGCAGCACAAAGCTGCAATCGCGCCCACGGCCAAACACAAAGGGAGCTGCCGTGCTGGAAAGGGTCAGCTTTTGGCGGTTGCGCCGCTCGCTGACGGTTAAAATAATCTCACTGGCCAAGGGAGTCACTTCCTCTCTTTCGGCGCTGCATTCCAATTGAACTCCGGCCCACACAGCGGCACAAAACGCAGCTGTGCGCCGCCCACAGCAAAGATATCCCCCGCTGTCAGCGGCATTTTTTCAATCAGGCTTTTTCCGTTCAGGGTGCACAGCTCGTTGGAAGATCCCGGCAGCGCACACCAGTTGTTATCCTGTGGGTCATACACCACAATGCCGCGCCGCACCGCAAGCGGGCTGTTGGCATCCAGCACGGCGGGATTCCCGGCCGCATCCACCCCCAAAAAGTTTCGGCCTTCGCCCAAACGCAGGTCCTGCCCGCGGGCGGGGCCGTCCAGCACCACCAGCCAGCCGGTCACCGGGCCTTTGGGCGCGGCGGCAAGACCAGCCTCGGCAGCAGCACCGGGCCGGGCAATGGCGCTGCCGGCCTCCAGCCCGCCATTGCAATAGGGGCATTCGGGGTGTTTATCGGCATCATAAAAATGGCCGTTGGGGCATTTGGTCAGTTTCATCATTTTCCTCCTTCGGGCACGTTTACAGCACTAGCCGCAGGGTGGTGCGGCCGATTTTTATGGTATCGCCGTTTTGCAGGCGGTATTCCCCGCCGATGGGGTCGCCGTTCACCATCACGGCGGCTCCATCCAGCGGGCGCAGGGTCACGCCGCTGCTTTCCACTTCCAGCACTGCGTGCTGGGAGCGGGTGCGGCCATCCGCCAGGCAGAGGTCACACTGGGCGGCATCGCTGCCGATAATCAGGCTGCTTTCCACATAGGCGGACCAGCGGGTTTCTGCAATGCCCCGCCGGGTAGAAAGGTACAGGGTGATCCACCGCCTCGGCAGGCTCTGCTGCACGGGGGCGGCATCGGTCAGCAGGTGTTCGGCTTCGGCCAGCTTTTCCTCAGTGCGCTCCTTGCGGCCGCGCAGCAGGGCTGCCGCGGCCAGCACCACCAACAGCCCGCCCAGAATAATGGCAGGCAGCCGGAATCGTGCCAGATAGAACGCCCTGTCCTTGGGCCAATCCTCCACGGTAAAGCGGTATACGGTGCCGGAATCGCTCACGTTGGCCGCGGTCATGGCGCTGGTCATCTTGTTCAGCTTAATGGTATAGGTTCCCTGGTACAGCGGCTCGGTGTACAGCGAAACACTTCTGCCGTCCGCGCTGGCAATGGCCTGTTTAACTTTTACATGCCAGCCCCAGATATCCTCGCTCTGAATGCTGTAACAGGTCAGGTCCTCCGCACGGCCCACGGCCTGGTTAAACCGAATGGTCATGGCATAGCGGCCATGCAGCGTCACGCTTTCCACCGCCGGTTTGGCCAGGCGGTGGCCCATATACACGGTAGCGTTGGTTTTCACTGCGCTGCCCAGCTGCGGCACGCTCAGGGTCAGCACATCCAGGCGCTCGCCGTAAAATTTTTCATCCACCGCGGTTTTGATCTCCAGCGCATTGGCAAGGGCCTGCTGTTTTTCAGCCAGGGTATCGGCCAATTCGCTTTCATGCACCACATCCAGCTTATCGCCGCCCAGGGCCTGGCCCAGCTCGGCAAGGGGGTTGTCATCATCCACCGTCACAAAGATATCCAGCGGCATGTTCAGGCGGCTGGCGGCATCTTTGGCCACAGCGCCCAGCAGAGCTGTGCTGGTGGCGGTATTGCCCGCTTCCGTCAGGGCAAAGATCACCTTGCGCGGCGCAATGCTCTGGTAATTTTCGTTGATATCGTTATAAATTATTGTGGCTGCCTGCACCAGGTTGGGCTCGTTCTCTTCCTGGCTTTCCAGCGCGTTCACGGCGTTCACTGCCGCCCTGGTATCAATGTTCGCGGGCAGAACGCAGGCTGCATCCCCGGCCAGGGTATACAGCATAATCTGGTCCTTTGCGCCTTTGGCGCTGATCAGCCGCCGCAGCGCAATGCGGTATTCTTTCAGCGTGGTTTCGTCCACACTGTTGTCCACCGCCAGTACATAGCAGATCGGCTCGTTCGCCATGCCGATGTTGCCGGTGGGGATCTTTTCATCCCCCAGGTACAGCTCCACCCCTGCCGCCCGCACAAGGTCCGGGCTGATGGGCTGGCCTTGTGCATCCGTTGCCTGAACAAACACGTCCAGCTCCGGCACGTTGACATAGATCTGCTCAATGGAAAATTCCCCGATCGTGGTGCCTAATGCTTTGGGCGCACACAGCAAAGCTGCCATGACTGCAGCAACAGCCATGGCAACCAAAACCTGTGTGAATTTTTTTACCGCAGCAATTTTCACTTACAGGCTCCTATTCTTTAGGCAATACCGCATAATTCTAAGTGCCGATACGGCGAGCGAGGTGCGGCAGATGCCAAGCCAAAAGCGCAGATAATACTGGATGTCTTATCGAGCATTTTGGCAACGCAGATGCCGTGCCGCAGCTGCCGGAGCGGTGCTTAAGCCGCAAGGCGGGAATTGTGCGGTGTTGCCTTTACATTACATTGTTTACAGTTCTGTGTCCAAGGCGCATCTGAGAACAAAGAAAATGACAACTATTTCGCAAGCGCAAGATGGATTCCAAGGGCAATACCGCATAATTCTAAGTGCCGATACGGCGAGCGAGGTGCGGCAGCTG
>SAUS01000071.1 GCA_004000625.1 Candidatus Cibiobacter qucibialis
CTGCCGCACCTCGCTCGCCGTATCGGCACTTAGAATTATGCGGTATTGCCCTTATAAATGCGGGAGATGATCGCTTATGCGCCTTTTGTTGATAGAGGATGAACCTACTCTGCGGGAAAGCGTGGCTAAAAAACTGCGCCGTTCCGGCTACGAAATGGATGACTGCGGTGACGGAGAGACCGCGCTCGAGCTGCTTGCAGCAGAGCGGTACGATCTCGTCCTGCTTGATCTCAATTTGCCGAAGGTGAACGGCATGACCGTTCTGCGCACGCTGCGCAAGACCGACCTTGAAACGCCGGTACTAATTCTGTCCGCCCGCAGCGAAATTTCCGACAAGGTGGAGGGGCTGGACGCGGGTGCCAATGATTATCTGGCCAAGCCGTTCCACCTGGCTGAGCTGGAGGCCCGTGTGCGCAGCCTGACCCGGCGGCAGTTTATCCAGCGCGATGTATGCCTGCGGTGCGGGCGGCTGACCTTCGACACCAAGAGCCGCCTTGCCATGGCGGATGGCCAGCCCATTCCGCTGACCCGTAAGGAAAGCGGCGTGCTGGAATATCTGCTGCTGCATCAGGGACGCCCTGTCAGTCAGGAGGAGCTGATTGAGCATGTCTGGGACAGCAGTGTCGATGCGTTCAGCAACTCGATTCGCGTGCATATCTCTGCACTGAGAAAAAAGCTGCGCACCGCACTGGGGTACGACCCCATCCGAAACCGCATCGGTGAGGGGTATGAGTTGGAGGAAAACGAACCATGAACCGCATATCTTTTCAGTGGCGGATCACGCTGATGACCGCCGTACTGATTGCAGGGGCCTGCATCTGCCTGAATCTGCTGCTCTACCGCTCTGGTGCCACTGGTATGGACAACCTGAACGGGTATGTCCTGCAATACCAGCAGAATGATGATGAAAACCTGATGATTGAAATCCCAGACGACCAGATGTCGGATTTTCTTATACAGTTTTCGCAGGAGGTCTACGATGCCAAGGCTGTTTTCGGCCGCAAGGGCTGGTGCATCACAGCAGCAGTAACGCTGCTGAGCGCGGCGATTGCCTATTTTGTCAGCGGCAAGGCTCTGGAGCCCTTGAAAAAGCTTGCACAGCAGGCCGAACGCATTGATCAGGACAGCCTTGTGGAGGTTCGCTTAGAGGAAAACACGATTCCGGAATTTCGCGACTTGAGCCAGTCTGTCAACCACATGCTGGACCGGCTGGCGCATTCCTTTGACCTGCAGCGTCAGTTTGCCGGCAATGCCGCCCATGAGCTGAAAACACCGCTGGCCATCATGCAGGCAAAGCTGGAAATGTTCGCTGAAGAACACCCCGACGCCGACAGCGAGATCACCGACCTGCTCCGCTTTCAGACGGATCAGGTGTCCCGCCTAGCAAGCCTTGTCCGCACACTGCTGGAAATGAGCGATCTGCAGTCGATTCCGCGCGAGGATCATATCGAGCTGGCCCCGTTGGCCGATGAGATCGTGGCTGACCTGACCCCGCTGGCACAGCGCCGGAGCATCGCCCTCTTTCAGGAATGTGAGGATGTCAGCATCAAGGGCAGCGACACCCTGATCTACCGCCTGCTCTTTAATTTGGTTGAAAACGGCATCAAATACAATACCCCCGGCGGTTCTGTGCATATCACGATCCGGCAAAAGAAAAGCAGCGCTGTGCTGCGTGTTGCAGACACAGGCTGCGGCATCCCTGAGGAGTATCGGACAAGTGTGTTCCAGCCCTTTTTCCGGGTAGATAAATCCAGAAGCCGGGAGATGGGCGGCGTAGGCCTTGGGCTTGCGCTTGTACGGGAGATTGCCCTGCTGCATGGCGGCACCGTTACAGCTGAACCGGCTGATGGGCATGGGACGGTTTTCACAGTCACCCTGCCGATACAAGCTTGACAGCCGTCTGCAGTGCCTTATTTCTCTGCCAATTCTACCACCGGCTTTGCCTCACTGGCGGCGATGGCAGGCTGCAGCTTGTTTTCCAGCCCGGTCTTTTGCAGCATATTGATGACATGGTATTTTACGGTTGAAGGCTCCACACAAAGCACCTTGGCGCTCCCGCTGTAGGAAAGCCCGCGCACCAACAGGCGCAGCACGCGCATCTCGGCGGGGGTAAGATCGTACCGATGCTCTGTCTGTGGTGGAGGACACCTACACCCACACCACCGAGACCGAAAAGTGCGACCCCGTCAAGGACGACAGCTCGAGCGGTTCAAGTACCGACAGCGATGGTTTCGGCGGAAGTTCGGGCGAGAAATTCTACACAGTACCGCTTTTGCTGTCACATTTTATTTTTCTCTACGTTGAAAGTATGCTATCTGGCATGGTATAATCTTGTTATTCAATCAAACATATATCAGGAGGGCTGTTGCCATGGCTGCAAACGCCGTTGACTTTGCGGGCACCCTTTGCGGATGCCGGTACGAAAAAGAACTGGAAACCCATTTTCGGGACTGTCTGCTGTTTTACATTGACGGGCGCATTCGGTTTGAGCGCTATTGCTATGGCGAGGCAGCCTGCCTGGTGTTCAGCCTGTGGGCCAACGGGCTGGACGAAACCGGCAAGATTTTGTGGGTGAAGGAGCCGGAGTTTGAGGTAGACCAGAAAGCGATTCCCCGTGTGATTACCGATGTACAGGAAAACGGTACTGCCATGCAGGTGGACAACCAGCGCAAGCGCTATGTAAAAACCGAAGAGTTTGACGAGGACAAGCCCAACGGATATGGCCGTTTCAAAGTTTTTCTGCTGCGCCGCAAGCTGAAAAAACACTAAGACGCGCGGGCGTTCCTGCGCACCCTTTTATTCTATTCACATTTATCAGCAAGCGAAATTGCCCCCGGCGTACCGCGCAAAGCGGCACATCCGGGGGCAATTTTTATTGATTCGATTATTCAGCGGTGGGGTTCTGCGCTGTCATTCTTTAGCAAATTAAAAGCGCTCCACACCCTCGCTGGTCACGCGGGCATAGATCAGCGGCGGAACTTCCGGCTTTTCGGCACCGATGGTCAGGCCGCCAACATACATTTCTTCCGCTGCGGCAAACAGGGTGTCATCATCCGCATACAGGGTGCAGATCGGCTCCCCTGCCTTGACGGCATCGCCCAGCTTTTTGTGCATGATGATACCGGCAGCAAAATCGATGCTGTCCTCTTTTTTAATGCGGCCTGCACCCAGCAGCACGCTGGCGTTGCCGATACGCTCCACATCGTTCTGCACGATGTAGCCATCCGCCGGGGCACAGATATCGTGGGCATATTTGGCCTTGCGGAAAAGCGAGGCATCCCGCAGAACGCTGGTGTCCCCGCCCTGGGCTGCAAACATTTTGCAGCAAATCTCAAAGGCGGAACCATCGGCAATCACCTGTTCCGCCATGGCGCGGCAGGCGGCCATCTCCCCCTTACCCGCCAGATACAGCATATTGGAGGCCAGCTGCAGGCAGACTTCGGTCAAATCCGCCTGGCCTTTGCCCTGCAGCACGGCCATGCTCTCAGCCACTTCCAGCGAGTTGCCGATGTTATGGCCCAGCGGGGTGCCCATATCGGTAATCAGGGCTGCCACTTTGCGGCCATGTGCCGTGCCGATGGAAACCATCAAGCGGGCAAGCTCCACGGCTTCGTTCAGGTTCTTCATGAACGCACCGCTGCCCATTGTAACATCCAGCAGGATCGCATCCGAACCAGCCGCCAGCTTTTTGCTCATGATAGAGGAAGCAATCAGCGGAATGCAGCCTACCGTTGCCGTAACATCCCGCAGGGCGTACAGCTTTTTATCCGCCACCGCAATTTTGCCGCTCTGGCCAATGACTGAGATACCGATCTCATTGACCTGCTTAAAGAATTCTTCCTGCGTCAGTGAGGTGCGGGTGCCGGGGACGGACTCCATCTTATCAATGGTGCCGCCGGTATGGCCCAGGCCGCGGCCGCTCATTTTGGCAATTTTTACGCCGCAGGCTGCCACAATGGGGGCAATAACCAGGGTGGTTTTATCCCCCACGCCGCCGGTAGAGTGTTTATCTGCTTTGATGCCCTGAATGGCGGAAAGATCCACCATATCGCCGGAATGTGCCATCACATCAGTCAGTTCAGCCGTTTCGGCATCGGTCATGCCGCGCAGGTAAATTGCCATCAGCAGGGCGGACATCTGGTAATCCGGCACACTGCCATCCACATAACCGTTGACGGCAAAGGCAATCTCTGCCCGCGTCAGGGTTCCGCCATCGCGCTTTTTGGCGATGATATCATACATACGCATTTGGGGTTCTCCTATCTTTTTATGTGCACCTGAAAAATAAGGCGAAAGCAGCTGGCAGGGTTTTATCCTGTCGGCTGAATTGCTGAGGCAATACCGCATAATTCTAAGTGCCGATACGGCGAGCGAGGTGCGGCAGCTGCTAAGCCAAAAGCGCAGATAATACTTTGTGTATTATCGAGCATTTTGGCAACGCAGATGCCGTGCCGCAGCCGCCGGAGCGGTGCTTAAGTCGTAAGGCGGGAATTATGCGGTGTTGCCTCAAACGCAAAGCGCCCGCCCGGACCGGCTTGCACAAGCCTGCGGGGCGGGCACTATTGCTGGTTTTATCTGCGGGGCTTAACGGCTGCCCTTATCGTAAGGGATGCCTTCGGCCTTGGGGGCCTGGGAGTTCTTGCTGGTAAAGGCAAGAATAACCATGGAGGCAATGAACGGCATCATGTTATAAATGTTGCTGGACCAGCCAAGCTGTGCCAGAACGGTGGAATCCGCAATGTTGGCAAGGCTCTTGAAGACGGCAAAGAACATGGCCGCGCCAAAAATGTTGAACGGCTTCCACTGGCCAAAGATCATAACGGCCAGTGCCAAAAAGCCGGTACCGGCAACGCCGACTTCAAAGTTCCAGGTCTGCACGCTGGGGATAACGTAAGCCAGGCCACCAACACCGCCCAGGAAACCGGAGATCAGCACACCGGCATAGCGCATGCGGTAGACGTTGATACCAACGGAATCCGCTGCCTGGGGGTGCTCGCCGCAGGCGCGCAGGCGCAGGCCAAAGCGGGTCTTATACATAACAATGTAGCTGACAACCAGCAACACAATGCCCAGCGGGATAAAGATGCTGAGCTCCAGCCCGCCAATGGAGAACAGGAACGGCTTGTTGGTGTAGCTGATTTTGGCGGAGGTAGAACCGTTAAAGTTCTTGGCCAGAATCATGGCAATGGCGGTTGCCAGCATGTTTAGCGCCGTGCCGCCGATGGTCTGGTCGGCTTTTAAGTTGATGGAAGCAAACGCCAGCAGCAGCGAGTAAAGCATGCCGCAGACCGCTGCTGCCACAACGGCAACCAGAACGATGAGCGCCGGGGCCATGTTGGTGGGCAGCGTTGCGGTAACCAGCACGCCTGCCAGGCCGCCGACAACCATGATGCCTTCCAGCGCGATGTTGATTACGCCGGAATGCTCGCTGAACATGCCGCCAAGGGCAACCAGCATCAGAACAATGCCATACAGCAGGGTGTATTTGATAAGCAGCAGCATATCACTTGCCCTCCTTTTCCGGTTTGGTCACTGCCTTGGCTGCCGGTTCGGCATTGGCGTTGGCGGTGTCCTTTTTTTGGATCAGCTTTTTCTCAAACAGCGTGCGGAACAGCATGGAGAATGCGCACAGGTAGATGATAATGCCGGAGATCAGGTCGGCAATTTCGCTGGGGAAATACTTGGTGGGCAGATATGCGCCGCCAACGCTGATATGACTGATGAACAGCGAAGAGAAGATGGTGCCGATGGGGTTCGAGTTTGCCAGCAGTGCGGTTGCAATGCCGTTAAAGCCCATAGCAGGCAGGCTGGTGGAGTTCAGGGGGTTCCACTCACCACCGCCGGACAGATAGAACAAACCGGCACCAAAGCCTGCCAATGCACCGGCAATCGTCATGGACAGAATAACGTTTTTCTTTTCATTGATACCGGCATAGCGGGCGGCGTTCTTGTTCAGGCCAACGGCTTTCAGCTCATAGCCAAAGGTCGTTTTTTCCAGCACGACCCACACCACAATGGCCACGATAATAGCCAGAAAGATGGCGATGGTGGTGTTGCTGGTGTGGAACAGTTCACTCATCCCGCAGGAAGGGATCTGCGCCTGCGGGGCGTTGGTGGCCAGCTTCCAGGTGCGGGTGTTATGCGCATCATACATCACGCCAGAGCCGCGGCCATAGATGATCTCATTGACAAGGTACAGACCGATCCAGTTGAACATGATGGAGGTAATAACTTCGTTGATGTTCAGGTACGCCTTAAAGATGCCGGGAATGGCCCCCCACAGCGCGCCGAACACAGCGGATACCAGCAGGCACACCCACCAGGGCATGCCCAGCACAATGGCAAAGTACAAAGCGCCGAAAGCGCCCAGCGTATACTGCCCTGCTGCACCAATGTTGAACAGGCCGGTTTTGAACGCAAAGGCAACCGAAAGGCCGGTCATGATCAGCGGGGCGGTCTGAGTCAGCACCTTGCCGCAGCCATACGGGAAGTCATAAAAGCCGCCCTGCAAAATGCGCCAGAAGCCATCCACCAGGGCGTGCTCCGGGTTGATGATAAACAACGCAATCAGGCCGATGACCAGGCCAATGACAATGCACATGAGTGCAGCCAGAACGCCGCTGCTGTTTTGGCGGATGGTTGTGCCCAAAGAAGGCTTGTTTTGTTTTGCCATGGTTTACTTTGCCTCCTTCTTTTTTGCACCGGCCATATACAGGCCCAGTTCCTGCACGGTGGTGGTTTTGGGATCAAATTCGCCCACGATCTCGCCTTCGTACATCACCAGGATGCGGTCTGAAAGGTTCATAACCTCATCCAGTTCCAGGCTGACCAGCAGCACGGCCTTACCGGCATCGCGCTGGGCAACAATCTGTTTGTGGATATACTCAATGGCTCCAACATCCAGGCCGCGGGTAGGCTGCACAGCCACCAGCAGCTTGGGATCCTTATCGATTTCGCGCGCGATGATGGCTTTCTGCTGGTTGCCGCCGGACATGCTGCGGGCAATGGTCACACTGCCCTGGCCGGAACGCACATCGTACTGCTCAATCAGGTGGTCAGAATACTTGCGCACTTCATCCGCCTTGATAAAGCCATTATGCTGGAACTGCGGCTGCCAGTAGCGCTGCAGCACCATGTTCTTTTCCAGCGTGTAATCCAGCACCAGGCCGTGCTTATGGCGATCCTCCGGGATATGGCTCATGCCGTCCTTGGATCGCTGGCGGATGGAAGCGTGGGTGATGTCCTGTCCATCCAGTGTGATCGTACCGCCGGAGATTTTTTCCAGACCAGTCAGGCCGTACACCAGCTCGGTCTGACCGTTGCCCTCAATACCGGCAAGGCAGACGATCTCACCCGCGCGAACGTCAAAGCTGACATTGCGCACCGCATCTTTTTTATGGGTGCGGCTGGGCACCGTCATGCCCTGCACGCTCAGGATGGTTTTGCCGGGCTGGGCGGGCTTTTTGTCCACCACAAACTCAACATCGCGGCCAACCATCATGCGGGAAAGCTCTTCCTTGCTGCTGTTGGCAATATCCACGGTGCCGATATACTTGCCCTTGCGCAGAACCGTGCAGCGGTCCGCCACGGCCATGATCTCGTTCAGCTTGTGGGTAATAAACAGAATGCTCTTGCCCTCAGCCTTAAAACCGCGCATGATCTCCATCAGTTCGTCGATTTCCTGCGGAGTCAATACAGCGGTAGGTTCGTCAAAAATCAGAATTTCATTGTCACGGTACAGCATTTTCAGGATCTCAACGCGCTGCTGCATGCCAACCGAGATATCGCTGACCAATGCATCCGGGTCTACACGCAGGCCGTATTTTTCCGAAAGCTCCACGACCTTTTTGCGGGCGACCTCTTTTTGCAGAAATCCCGCTTTGCAGGGTTCCACACCCAGCATGATGTTATCCAGCACAGAGAAGCACTCCACCAGCTTAAAGTGCTGGTGGACCATGCCGATGCCAAGGTCGTTTGCATCGTTGGGGTTATTGATCTTGACTTCCTTGCCGTTTTTCTTGATGACGCCCTGTTCCGGCTGGTACAGGCCGAACAGAACACTCATGAGGGTGGATTTGCCGGCGCCGTTTTCGCCCAGCAGGGCATGCACTTCGCCTTTGCGCAGCTGGAGGGTGATGTTGTCGTTTGCCTTGATACCGGGGAACTCCTTGGTAATATTCAGCATTTCAATGACAAAATCTTCAGCCAATCCGCTCACGCTCCTTTCACGAATCAAAGTATTGGGGCTGCCCTGCCGCCAAGATAGCTCTGGAACCCCGGCCCCACAGCAAAATTTGTGCAAAGCTGCCGCAGCGCACCGTGCAGCTTATGCACCGGCACAGTGCGTTTATTAGTTTTATTATACAGTTTTTTTGCTGAAACCACAAGTAAAATCTTGCATTTTTGGCCCCGGGGCGGGGTTTATTTTGCAAATGGTTGCAAAAACGCCCCGGCTGCCGCAAAAAGCAGGGCCAGGGCGTTTGTTTTTCATAATATTACTTTAGGCAACACCGCACAATTCCCGCCTTGCGGCTTAAGCACCGCTCCGGCAGCTGCGGCACGGCATCTGCCGCACCTCACTCGCCGTATCGGCACTTAGAATTATGCGGTATTGCCTTTATTCTATTTTGTTTTCCACGCATCAATGTTCCATCCTCCAGAATGCGCAGGAGTACGGGGGCAGATTGCTGCCGCCGCCAAAGTCATGCGGCTGGCCGGTGATCAGATCCACCGCGGTGCCGCAGCCGGCGTTGAAATCCGCGTGGTAGGTCTCCCCTGCCGCGTTGATGGCCACCAGCACGCGCTCGCCATCCACACGGCGTTCAAAAATCAGCTGGCGGGGCTGCACCATCACATTGTGGTAGCTGCCCCAGCGCAGGGCGGGGCTTTCGGCGCGGGCTTTGGCCAAGGCAGAGATCCATTCGGTCAGTTCGTTTTCCTGCGGCTTTTCAATGGCGGGGCGCAGGGTGGCATCACCGTTTTTCTTATCGCCCTCCAGGCCCCACTCGCTGCCATAATAGACTGCCGGAACGCCGGGCATACCAAACAGCAGGCCGTAAGCCGGGCGCAGCATGGCTTTATCCGTCAGAACGGTGGCAATACGGCTGACATCATGGTTGTCCAAAAAGCTTAACAGGTGGCGGCCGGTATACAGGCACCACTGCTCTGAGCCAAACTGGCGGTTCAGGCTATAGGCAATCTCGTGCATATTGGCGGAGTTAAAGCTGGAATACAGGCCCTTGTAGCATTCATAGTTGGTCACAGCATGGCAGGCACGGTCGTTCATCCAGCGGTTATAATCGCCGTGCAGTGTCTCGCCCATCAGGGCAAATTCCGGCTTGATGCTGTTGGCCAAGCCGCGCAGCTCTGCCAGGAAATCCAGATCCAGGCAATAGGCAACGTCCAAACGCAGGCCGTCGATATCATAGTCCCGTACCCAGCCGCGTACAGCGTCAAACAGGTGTTCCTTCACCGCCGGGTTGCGCAGGTTCAGTTTCACCAGCTCATAGCAGCCTTCCCATGCTTCGTACCAGAAGCCGTCATTATAGCCGGTGTTGCCGTCAAAGCTGATATGGAACCAGTCTTTATAGGCGCTGTCCCACTTTTTCTCCTGCACATCGCGGAACGCCCAGAATCCGCGGCCCACATGGTTGAACACGCCGTCCAGCATAACGCGGATGCCGGCTTCATGCAGGGCTTTGCAGACAGCCTGGAAATCCTCTTTGGTCCCAAGGCGCGGATCAACGCGATTATAATCGCGGGTGTCATAGCCGTGGGCATCGCTGTCAAACAAAGGATTAAACAGCACACAGGTTGCGCCCAATTTTTTTATATGTTCCACCCAGTCCAGCACGCGCAGAATACGGTGTTCCCCGGTCTGGTCGCTACCATCGTTTTGCAGCGGAGCACCGCACAGGCCCAGGGGATAGATCTGGTAGATTGTTGCATCATCAAACCACATAACTTTTACTCCTCCATTTTGTTTTTTCTTTTGGCAATGCCACACAATTCCACGTGCCAATACAACGAGTGAGGTACATCGGCTGCCAAGCAAAAAGTACAGATCATACTTTGTGTATTATCGAGCATTTTGTAACGCAGACGGCGTGCCACAACCGCCAGGCAGGAATTGTGCGGTGTTGCCTTTTATTCATCTTTTCGCTTTCGCATCAGAACTTCTTTTTCAGCCTGGGGGCAATGCGCTGGCGGTACAGCGGGGTGATGGCCGTTAAGGCACGGTCACACAGCCAGAACGAAAGGTTGCCCAGCGCCAGCAACGCCAGCAGCATGGGGGTACCTTCGGCGGCAAACTCCTGCACCAGTTCCGGCGGGGCCAGCACCACGATCAGTAGCGCATACATGACGACCACCGCCGCATTGAAGCAGCCAAACTTGGCCATCCACCGCAGCACACCGCGGCGGATGTTGTTCAGCCGCACCCGCAGCACAGGGTAATACCCCAGCACCAGAACATAAAACAGCACCAGCTCTTTATCCGGCACCAGGAACAGCGAAAGCAACGACACAACCGCATACAACAACAGTGCATACTTTTTGCCGTAATCTTCCAGCACAGGAATGAGCAGAAAGCTGGCCAGCATGGGCGCGGCGTAAGTGCCGATCTGCAATACGTTGCCCACAAGCAGCACCACCACCGAGAGCGCACTAAGCACACCGCAGAGCGCAATTTTTTGAGATTCTGTTTTTCGCAAAGGTCAAAACCTCCTGTGTTGCATTTGCCGCACAAGAAGTATTATACACTACGCGCATAAAATGTGCAACATGACGAAGGCATTTATTTTAATGTCCTTCCCTGCCCGTTCGCCATAGTTGGCCGCACAGCGCTCTATTCTGCCATTTGCTGCACGGTAAAAAAGCGGTATCCCTTGGCCGCAAACCATTCAAGGATATCCGGCAATGCCTTGACTGTCTCGTGGGTGGCATTGGTATCGTGCATCAAAACAACACAAATCGGCTGGTCTTTGGCATCGTTCTGGACATTGCGCAGGATCTGGGCGGCGTTGGGGTGGCTGGCGGTGGCGTCCTCGGCGCACACGTTCCAGTCGATCCAGGCATAGCCTTTCTGCTCAGCCTGGGCTTTGAGCTGCTGCATAATCTGCCGTCCGCCGTATCGGTGGCTGACCGTGTTGGTGCTGCCGCCAGGGAACCGCAGCCAGTGGATAGCATCCACATCGATATAGTTCGCCAACGTGGCGCGCAGAGCTTTGATATCCAGCCAGAAGTTTTCGGTGCTGCTGTAAATGCGGGAATAGGAATGGGACGCGCTGTGCAGGGCAATCTGGTGGCCCGCAGCCTCAATATCCGTTAGATACGACAGATAATCCTGGTTCGCGTCCTGTGCAGTGACAAAAAAGGTGGCTTTGGCATCACATTTTTCCAGCGCAGCCAGCACCTGCGGGGTATATTTGGAGGGGCCATCGTCAAAGGTCAGGCAGCAGATCTTCATGGCAGCGCCCTCCTCCCCCGGCAGCTGAGTGCCGCCCATAGCAAGGGTGGGCACAGAGAATGAAGCATCGGGAATGGTGGTTTCGCAGGCAGAATCGGCCGGGAACCACAACGGCCAAAGCAGCCCGATCAGCGCCCCCACCACAGCCGAAATGAGCAGCCCGGTCACAAACAGGCGCTGCTGCCTGTCATTGTTGGTTTCCCTGCGCATACACAAACGCCCCCTGCCGCACTGTTTTGTTCCAAACATATGCAGCAGGGGGCGCAAATAGATATAAGGCAATACCGCATAATTCTAAGTGCCGATACGGCGAGCGAGGTGCGGCAGATGCC
>SAUS01000072.1 GCA_004000625.1 Candidatus Cibiobacter qucibialis
CCATCACGTTTAAGGTTCCACAAGTTTCAGTATTGTTCAATTTTCAAGGTCCTGCGCTGTTTGAAACAGCTTGTTTATTTTACTTCATCAAGTCCTGTTTGTCAAGTACTTTTTTGAAATTTTCTTAAACAATCTTTTCAATCAGCCGCTGTCTTTCGGACAGCTTTATTAAAATACCACATCAGGTTTGATTTGTCAACAGCTTTTTTGAAGTTTTTCCAAATTTTCTGATGCTGCTTTGTCCAGCCAGGCGCCCCCTATTGGATATCGCCTGTGCTATTCAAAGTGGTGTTATTTTAGCACATGCAAGTGTCATCGTCAAGGGCAAAACGTGCAGAAGTCATACTTTTGTCGAATCGCACAGTTTTTATGGCTCCGAATTGGAAAAACAGCCATCATTTTGTGTTTTCTTATTCGCTTGTCAGCTCTTTGCGCATCCATTTCAAAATCTTTCGTTCGCGGCGCGATATCTGTACCTGGGTAGTACCAAGGATTTGTGCCGTTTCACTTTGGGTTTTGCCCGCATAAAAGCGCAGGCGGATGAGCTGCCGGTCGGATTCATTCAGTCGTTTCAATATTTCCGCCAAACCGATCCGTTCCGCCAATACTTCTTCCGGTGAATCCACCGGGATATCCCATTCTCTTGTTCCGTCCTCATCATCCGCCGGGGTCAGGGAGATAACCGGCATAGCAGCCTGAATGGATACCGCCACCTGCTCCGGCGTTGCCCCCAGGTTTTGTGCCAGCTGTGCCACGGTTGGCTCTGCGCCGGTCAGCTTCATTAGGCGTTCCCGTTCCGCTGTCACTTTTAATCCAAGTTCTTTGATCGAACGGCTGACCTTAACAGTTCCCCCGTCCCGGAACAGCTTTTTGATCTCACCCAAGATGACCGGCACCGCATAGGTGGAGAAACAGACCCCGCGGTTCGGGTCAAACCCATCGCACGCTTTGACAAGCCCCAGGCAGCCCGCCGAATACAATTCTTCGTATTCGATGCCGCGGCCTGTAAAACGGCCAGCACAGGAATGTACAAGGCCAAGGTTTTTCTGGATGAACTCCGTGCGCGGTAATGTGGTAAAAAGTGCGGTGGGATTTGCGGTTGCCATATCAGCTGCCTCCCTGCAATCGGGAACGAACGTCTGCCCTGCCACTAGGCGTTGATTCGTTCCGGTTTTAGCGGGCATATCCGCAACGGTCAACAGATTCCACTCTGCTGTACTGGCTGATTCTGCCCTATGTAGGAGCGCACACGCCAAAACTCACCGGGAATCCAGGTGACGGCTCATGGTAACGCGTGTTCCCCGTCCCGGTGCAGAGGATACATGGACCCGATCCATAAAGCTCTGCATTACCGCAAAACCCAGGCCCGCGCGCTCGTCCGGGTTGCCGGTGGTATACATTGGCTCCATTGCCTTGGCAACGTCCGGGATACCAACGCCTTTATCCGATATGGTAATGCGCACATTGCCGCCCTCATACAAAACAGCCGTCATCGTAATGGGGCCGACGGTATCCGGATAGGCATGGACGATGCAGTTGGTGACAGCTTCTGACACGGCCGTTTTGATATCCGCCAGCTGCGGCACGGTCGGGTCCGCCTGGGCCAGAAACGCCGCAAGTGCCGCACGGGAAAAACTTTCGTTGACGCTGCGGCTGGCAAAGGTCATTTTGACCTGATTCAGCATTTTCATGATGTGACCTCCCCCACGATCAAACGTAATGGATATGCGCCAGGTCCAGCATGCGGCGCACGGTATCCGGTGCGTTTTGCACAACAAGCCGCCCACCGAGGCCGGACATCTGGCGCCCGCGGCCCAGAATCAGCCCCACACCGGAGGAATCCATAAAAGTAACGCCGGAAAAATCCATCGTCAGCAATTCCGGCATGCGGGCATCGATCTGCGCATCAATTTCACGCCGTAGGGCCTGCGCGGCATGGTGGTCGATCTCACCGGTCAGGTAAGCCGCCAATGTTCCCTGCGCCGGAACAAAACAAACTTTCGCCAAGGGGGTTGTCCACCTCTTTCATTTTTGGTAATAGCAGCAAAAAGCGCCCTGCTGCTGGGGTATGTTCCCAGTATACAGGGCGCTGTGCGCATATTTTGTTGGAATTGGGGTTACTTTTCCGCTTCTTTGAGCAGCAGTGGACGGGCCTGAGCAGCAAGGTAAAGGCTGCCGCACACCACCACACCAGCCAGGTTGTTTTCATCGGCGTAATCCACCGCAAGGCGGATGGCCTTTGCCACGCTGGGGGCGGCTTCGGCATCCATATGGTACTTGGCTTCCTCCTCCAGTTCTTCTGCCGTCATGGCGCGGGGGCTATCCGGCGTGACGGTAAAGACCTTCTCAAAGCAGGGGGCCAGGTTTTCCAGCATTTTGCTGTGATCCTTATCTTTCAGCAGGCCAAGGACCGCCACAAGGTTGCCGTCATATCCGGCTTCTTTCAGAGTTGCAGCAAGGGCTGCGGTACCATCGGCATTGTGGCAGCCATCCAGCAGCAGCAACGGGTGGCGGCGCATGACCTCGATCCGTGCGGGCATTTTGGCATCCCGCAGACCGGTTTCAATCGCTTCATCGGGGATCTCGTAATGGTATTCCCGCCAGAGGGCCAGAGCAATTTCCACCGCCATAGCGGCATGGTTGGCCTGATGCTTGCCAGGGAATTGCAGCAGAGCACGATAGCCGCCGTAATCAACATAGTTTTCCAGCGGGCGGCACTTGAGCTGCTGCAAATCGGCGGTATCCGGCACCACCAGCGAGGTATGCGCGTTGGCCGCGGCGGTCAGCAGCGGGCCCATGGCCTCCTCCGGCTGCTCGGGGTAGCAGACAACCACGCTACCCTCTTTGATGATACCAGCTTTTTCGGCGGCGATCTCGGCAAGGGTATCGCCCAAAATTTCGGTATGATCCATGCCGATGCGGGTAATGGCCGCAACCAGCGGCGCGGGGATGACATTGGTGGCGTCATAGCGGCCGCCAAGGCCGGTTTCCACCACGGCAAAATCACACTTCTGGCGGGCAAACCAGAGGAAGGCAATGGCGGTAACGGCTTCAAACTCCACCGGGCCTTCCCCGCCCTCAGCGATGATGGCATCGGCAGCATCCAGCACTTTCCGGGTCAGGCTGGCCAGGGTGCGCGGGGACATCATCTGTCCATTGATCTGAAAACGCTCCCGAAAATTGAGAACATACGGACTGATGGTAAGGCCCGTTTTGTAGCCCGCATGGGTCAGGATAGAAGATGTCATAGCGGCAAGGGTCCCCTTGCCGTTGGTGCCCGCAATATGGATGCACTTAAACTGCTTTTCCGGGTTTCCAAGGTGGTCCAGCAGTGCCTGCATGCGCTCCAGGGATGCGCCGCTGCGGGGCAGACGCGGCAGGGCATGCAGGGCTTCAATCGCCTGTTGTTCTGTCATAAATATTCTCTCCTATCTGGGCTTTCGGGACGGTCATCCGCTGTGTTGATCCGGTCGGCGCGCTGCTGGCGCAGCAGCTCGGCCCGTTCGGCACGCAGGCGGCGGTTTTCTTTTTTCATGGCATGGAAAGAGGTCAGCCCGCGCACGATGAGCAGCAACAGCAGGGCCACGAACAAACCGGCAATCACACCGCCGAAGTCGATCCACACATCCCGCACGGACGAAGTGCGGCCCGGCACATACAGCTGGATGGTTTCATCCAGCAGCGCGGTCGCCATGCCGCCCAGCATGGGCCAGCTGACATGGCGCACAAAACGGCGGGTATAAACCCGCAGGCAGAGCATAAGCAGGAAGCCTTCCAGCGTGAACTCTGAAAAATGCGCCAGCTTGCGCACAACATGTTCGCTCAGCGGGCCGATATTGAGATGTGCCAGGATGGCATTGATTTTTTGCATGACCTCATGGCTGCGGGCCGACGAGATGGAGCTGGTTTCCAGGGAGTTATGAAAGATAAACAGAATGCACCAGACCAGCGCAATGGTAAAAATGATCCGGAACGCAATCAGCCACGGGCTGGTGTGTTTGTGGGCAAGGGTGGTTTCGTCCATATATTCCATATGTTACCTCCTTTGCAGCAGAATACATTGGGCACAACCGGGCTTGCGGGAATGATTCCCACCCGGCTGCGCGTTTGATTATACCATTCCGTACCGGATATGGCAACAGCCCCCGCCGGGCGGCAGGGGCTGAAACTTGTAAACTTTTTACACCAGATGGATATTACCGCTTACTGGATGAAAGCATCATGGATGGCGGCAACAGCACGGTCAGCATCGGCTTTATCAATGATCACGCTGATCTTGATCTCGCTGGTAGAGATCATATGGATGTTGATGTTCTGGCTGTAGAGAGCTTCAAACATGGTGGAAGCCGTGCCAGGGTGGCTCTGCATACCGGCACCGACAATGCTGACCTTGGCGCAGTCATTGTTGACGGTGATCTTATCAGTGCCAAAGCGGGTCTTATTGGATTCCAGCACTGCACGAGCGGTTTCAGCTTCGCCCTTGGAGCAGGTAAAGATCACATCCTTGCAGCCAGCGCTGCCGGAAGACTGCAGAATGATATCCACGTTGATGTTTTTCTGTGCCAGCAGGCTGAACACCTTGAAGGACATACCCGGCACATCGGGAACTTCCAGGATCGAAACAACAGCGACGTCCTCATCTTTTGCAACGCCTTTGATCAGCATACCTTCCACTTTGGTTTCCTCCTTAACAACGGTGCCGGGCACCGGATTGATGCTGGACAGAACTTCCAGCTCGACGCCATACTTTTTGGCAAGTTCTACACTGCGGTTGTTGAGCACCTGTGCACCCAGGGATGCCAGTTCCAGCATCTCGTCAAAGGTGATCTCCTTCAGGCGGGTAGCCTTGGGAATCTTGCGCGGGTCGGCAGTATACACACCTTCCACATCGGTATAGATCTGGCAGCGGTCTGCATGCAGAGCGGCTGCCAAGGCAACGGCGGAAGTATCGCTGCCGCCGCGGCCCAGGGTGGTGATATCATCCGAACGGTTCAGTCCCTGAAAACCAGCTACAACTACCACGCGGTTGCGGGCCAGCTCACTTTCCACACGCTCGGTGTTCAGGCGCTTAATGCGGGCTTTGGTGTAAGCGCGGTCGGTGTTGAAGCCGGCCTGCCAGCCGGTCAGGCTGACGGACGGAACACCGATTTCCTGCAGCGCCATGGCCAGCAGCGAGATGGAAATCTGCTCGCCGGTGGCCAGCAGCATATCCATTTCGCGGTGGGACGGATCACTGGTGATCTCGGCCGCTTTGGTAATCAAGTCATCGGTGGTATCCCCCTGGGCAGAAACAACAACAACAACATCGTTGCCCTGGTTGCGGGTGTTGGCCACAATGCGCGCAACATTAAAGATGCGGTCACGATCCTTGACCGAGGTACCGCCGAACTTTTGTACGATAAGACCCATAAAGACCTCTTCCTCCCTGTTCCCTTATTCCACCGTTGCGCCTGTGTTATCGGGCAGCAGGCGGTAAACGGTAAAATGCTTTAGCTTTTCGCTCTGCGGCAGAGCTTCCTGCGCGCGGGCAAAGAATTCCTGATCGTCACGCGGGACAACCGCCATAATGGTGGGACCCGCGCCAGAAATATAAACAGCCAGCGCGCCCAGGTCCTGCGCCAGTTCAAACATTTCGTCCCCGCCATCGATCAGGGGCAGGCGGTATTTCTGGTGCAGGGAATCCTTGGTTGCCACGCCAAGCAGGCTGTAATCGCCATCGCAGAACGCGGCGGTAGCCAGCGCGGCGCGGGACAGATTATACACGGCGTCCTTATGGCTGACCATATCCGGCAGCGCGGCGCGCGCCTTGGAGGTCAGCAGGCGGAAATCCGGTACAAAAGCGGCAAATGCCAGCTGTTCATCGATGTTCTTTTTTACGCTGTAAACCTGGCCTTCGTCATACACACTGGTAACAAAGCCGCCCAGCATGGCGGGGGCCACGTTATCGGGGTGGCCCTCAATGGCGGTGGCAAGGGTCAGCATCTGGCGGCTGGTCAGCTTGTTGCCCAGCAAAGCGTTAGCACCCAAAATGCCCGCCACAATGCAGGCAGAGCTGGAACCCAGGCCGCGCGCCATGGGAATATCATTGCGCTGGGTAATGCGTAGGCCGCGCAGCGGAATGCCCAGCTGGTCATACACAGCGCGGGCGCTGCGGTAGACCAGGTTGTTTGCCCCGGTCGGCACATGGGTGCCATCCACCGAAGAAATGCGGATGCGGTCACATTCCTCAAAGGTAAACACGTTGTGCATGGAAAGCGCAAGGCCAAGACTGTCAAAACCGGCGCCGACATTGGCGCTGGTTGCCGGTACAGTTACGGTAATCATGTTATGTGCTCCCTTCCCTGTCGGGGCTTATTCCGGCAGCTTTTTCAGCACAAGCGCCAGGCGGCCGCCCAGAACTTCCAGCTTGGCTGCCACAGCCTCCAAGTCCGCAGCCGTGGCAGCTTCGATCAGGTACGCGGCAGAATCGCCATAGTCAAACACCAGCTTGCCGGGACCGGCCACATTGGGCAGCGCGGCGGCGGGCACGCCCGCGGTGCGGATGTAATAAGAATACTTGGCGGTATCCATCAGCTGGTGATCCAGCTTTTCGGCGGGCTTCCAGAACAGACTGTCATGGATCTTGCTGCCGTCCTTCAGGGCATCGATCACATCGGCCACAACGGCGCTGGCGGTGGGCAGCTTGCCGGCACCCTTGCCATAGAACACAACATCGCCCAGCATATCCCCCTGCATCAGCACAGCGTTAAACACATCGTTCACGCCCGCCAGCTGGTTGGACTCCGGCACCAGCATCGGCTCCACACCGGCGCTGAACGCATCGGCTGCGCCTTCAGGGTTTTCATGGTACCAGACGATCAGCTTGATGGCGCAGTCCAGCTGCTCGGCAGCTTTTACATCCTCCACGGTCACATCGCGGATGCCGCGGGCGGGGATGTTATCCGGGTAAACATGATGCCCGCAGGCCAGGCTGCTCAGGATGGCGATTTTGCGGCAGGCATCACGGCCATCCACATCGTCGCCGGGATCCTTGGTTTCGGCATAGCCCAGCTGCTGGGCAATTTTCAGCGCGGCATCAAAGCCCATGCTTTCGCGCTTCATCTTGGTCAGCATAAAGTTGGTGGTTCCGTTCACAATGCCCTGGATCTGGCTGATCTGGTTTGCGGCAAGGCACTGGTGCATGGGAGTAATGATGGGGGTACCGCCACCCACGCTGGCTTCAAACAGGAACGCTGCTTTATGCTCCCGTGCAAGAGCCAGCAGCTCTGCGCCATAGGTGGCAACCATCTCCTTGTTGGAGGTACACACGCTGCGGCCGCTTTCCAGGCACTGGCGCACATACGGATAAGCAAAACGGGTGCCGCCGATGGTTTCCACAACGACCTTGACTTCCGGATCGTTCAGGATCACATTGATATCTTTCACAAACAGCGCTGCGTCCGGAGAATCAGAAAAATCACGCACATCCAGGATGTACTTGACCTCCACCGGCTCACCCGCGCGGCGGGCAATGGATGCGGCGTTGCGGCGGCAGACTTCCAGCACACCGCTGCCAACGGTGCCGAATCCCATGATTGCAATTTTAGCCATACTATACTCCCCTTGTTCCTTATGCGGCTGCCCGCATCCGGTATTCCGCTCTGTGCGCCTTGGCGGCGTGTGTTCACTTTCAGGTTCCGCGGTGCACTTCCACCACAAACGACTGACGGGCCAGCCGGGTCAGCATTTCCTCAACGGTCATCTGCATGGTTCCGGTGCGCACGGTAACTTCCACCTGCGCGGTACCATTTTCCGGCCGGGACTGGGTGATGGTAACAACCGATGCACCCGCTGCCGAAATACCGGAAAGCAGGCTTTGCAAAGCGCCGGTTTTGTCCAGCAGGGTGGCGATCACGGTAATGGCCTCGCGGCCGGTTTCGGCGTCAAACACATAGTCCTTGTACTTATAGAACGCACTGCGGGAAATGCCCGCCTGACGCGCTGCCGTGGAAATATTGCTCACGCTGCCGGAAGCCAGAAGCTCCTTGGCCTGCAGTACCTTAAGGAACACATCCGGCAAAGCGGAGCTGTCTACCAACAAAAAACGGCGCTCGCCCATGTTGTTTCCCTCCTATGTACATGTGTATTCACAACGAGGATAATCATACCACAAGTGTGCGCGGCTTGCAAGCATTTTAGAAAAAATGTTGTGTATTTGAGCATGATGCACAACTGGCCTGTTGGTACGGTGGAATCTTCCCGTGCTTTTATCTGTTTTTATGCGGTGGAAGTGTGTCTTTCATTCGTGCACGTACATTTGATACGCTTCTGCCCGCCTTATTAAGGCCGCAAAAGGGCCGTGCATTTTCTCCTCATTCGCATGGTTCTCGCTGCTGCCATTATAGCATGTCCTCCATTCCAATACAACAAACGGGCACAGCAGCTTTGTAAACTGCTGTGCCCGATCTGGCTTATTGAATTTTCAGACTATTGGAACTTTACGCGATCAGCCTGCCGCCGGATCCAGCGTGTTCACGCTGGGGTCGGTCAGGGTGGAATAGCTGTCATCCGGCAGGTTGTCCTCGGTATAGTAGCCGGTCTCACCACCGCCGGATACGATCGCACCGGTGGAGGTGCTGAACTGCTTCTGCACAACGGAGTCATCATAATAGAAGTCCTTGGCAGGCTTATCGGCCTGGGCAGCTTCCATATACCGCTTAAAGGCGCGCTGGGTCGGTTTACCGTTGTTGCCCAGGGTGCCATCCACACCCCACATGCTGTAAGGCTTATCATAGCCCCACCACACAGCGGTGGAATAGTATGGGGAAACACCGGCGAAGGTATAGTCCTTAAAGTCGCTGGTCGTACCTGTCTTGCCGATGGTATCAATGCCCTCGGTTTCCGGCTTCATGCCGTTTGCCGTACCGGGCTTTTTCCACACGTTGCTCAGCAGACGGTTCATGATGGTAGCGGCTGCAGGGTCAATGGCCTGCACGGTGGTAACGCGCTTGCTGTTATCCAGGTACAGGTTGCCGTCCGAATCATAGATCTCGGTCCAGTAGTGCGGGGTGGTAAACTTGCCGTCATTGAAAATGGAGTAAGCGCCAGCCAGCTCCACAACCGTCAGGCCTTGGCTCTGGGAGCCCAGCACCAGAGGCGCCAGGTCAACGTCATGTTCGGGATCCAGATAGGTGCAGTTGAGGGTATCATGCGCAAAGCTGAACAGCTCTTCCGCACCGACATAGGAACCGATCCAGACCGCAATGGTGTTGTAAGAGCGGCGCAGTGCATCATACACCAGCATGGTGGCACCATCGCCGCCTGCGCCGCCATAGTTGGTGGGCCAGTCGCGCCACACATCATCGCGGGACTGGTTGACTGCATTATACTTGTCAGTAGAAAGGCCAAGCTTCAGGCAGCGGTCGGTATCCAGCACCTGATGGTCGCTCTTGAGGTAATACGGCGTATCCGCCATGGGCGAAGAATAGTTGATGATCTTGCTGTCCACTGCCAGGCAATAAGCAGCAATGGGTTTCATGGTGGAACCGGTCTGGTGGGGCAGCGTGGCGCGGTTGGTGCCGCGGTCTACTTTCTTTTCGCCCAGGCCGCCAACCAGGGCAACGATCTCGCCGCGGTGGCCATCCTCCATGCTGATGGACGCCATAGCCGCCTGGGTGCGCACGCTTTCATAGAAGATCAGGTTGCCGTTGTCATCCTGGCTGGTTTTCAGGGTGGTGTTTTCCTTATCGGCATAGACCGGCACATCATCGTCCGTGAACACAGAAGAGCCGTCCGGGTTCAGCGGCAGGCCGCTCTCGTCATAGGTAATCTCGCTGTCCGCCGGGATACTGGAAGAAACCTCTTCCTCGTGCCACAGGGCCGGGAAGAGCTCGCCGTCGCCGGTGTCCTCGTTCAGCATGACCTGCTCCATGGCAGACTGTGCTTTCTGGTCCAGGGTAGAGTAGATGCGCAGGCCATCGGAGAAGATCTTATCCTGTGCTTCGGCACGGGTGCAGCTTTCCTGCTCCATGATTGCCTGGGTGACATCCGCAAACAAAGCGTCGTCAAAATAAGAGTTGCGGGAAGTACGGGTGACCTTTTCGGTGGCCGATTTGCTCTCGGCCAGGGTGATGGGTTCCGCCTGTGCAGCAGCGCACTCTTCATCGGTAATATACCCCTGGTTGCGCATCAAAGCCAGAACATGGTTGCGGCGCTTGAGCAGATTTTCCGGGTTGGTAGCCGGGTTAAAGTTCTTGGGATTCTTGGTGATGGAAGCCAGCTCGGCGCATTCGGCCAGGCTCAATTCCTCCACGCTCTTGCCAAAATACTCCTGCGCGCCGGCTTCCATGCCATAGATGGTGCCGGTCAGCGGGATGGTATTGAGGTAAGCTTCCAGGATGGTTTCTTTGCTGTAGCGGTTGCAAAGGCCCAACGCGCGGAAAATCTCGCGCACCTTACGCAGAATGTCCTGTTCACTATCACCGGTCAGGTTTTTGACCAGCTGCTGCTCCAGCGTGGAAGCGCCCTGCTTGGAGCCAAGCAGCGCGTTTCCGGTAAACTCGTTCAGGGCAGCGGCAATGGTGCGCTTGACGTTGATGCCGGGCTCGCTGCGAAAATCCTTATCCTCAACGGCGATGACCGCATTCTGCAGGTCTTCCGGCATGGCCGAAATTTCGCGCCAGATGCGGTTATTTTCGCCAGCAAAGGTGTTCACCTCGTTGCCGTCGCGGTCATACACAATGGAGGTCTGTTTGAGCTTCTGCTCATCCAGGTCCAGCTTGCCGTCCGGGTCCTCGGTCACCTGCACCACATACAGCGAAAGCAGCACCGCACCGGCGCTGGCCGCCATGACGCAAACGCACAGCAGGCAGCCAATGAACCGCATGATGGTGCCGAATATACTGCGGCGCGGCTTATTTTTTTTCTTTTTTCCGTTTTTCTTTTGGGCGGAAGTTGCGGCTGTTTCCGGGCTTTTTGCACTTTGCATGGAAATGTGCCGTTCCTGTTTGGGGTCTATGGGGACCGCCTCCTTTGGGATAATTGCGGCAGGCGCGAAGCCTGCCTGCGCCTGCACTGATACGCGGCCGCACAGCGCGGTCACGCAGATGGGCATAAAGCCATAGAATGAATTATATCACAAAGTATTGCCAAAAGTACAGTAGCAGGCAGACAATTTTCACTTTTTTACGGTTTGGGTGCCGCCAAACCGGGCATACTGCTTGCAGGAGCGTACTATTTGATTTGTGAAATTTGCGAATACTACAAAATAGAGGGAGGTTTTTGCCCATGCGTTACCAACTGCCGCGGGGCTATCGCCGCTACCTGCTGGGGCTGGCCATGCTGGCGCTGCTGTGCATTGCCGCAGCCGTAACAGTGTTTTTTGTTCCGGTGCAAAAACAACAGCCGCAGGCGCAATACTTGTTAAAAGATAACGCCGGGCGGCTGGCCCTGTATACCCCGGACGGCACCGGTCCCCTGGCGCAGTACGATGTATACACCCGCCTGCTGCCGGAGCCGGACTGCCTGGCATTGCAGCAGGGCGTGAGCATTTATACCGAAGCCGAATTGCAGCAAAAACTGGAAGATTACGGCCTGTAGCCCCCTTTTACCCTGTCTGCGCTTGTGTTGCCGGGCATTTTATGGTACACTTCTATTTAATAAGGGCAACACCGCACAATTCCCGCCTTGCGGCTTAAGCACCGCTCCGGCAGCTG
>SAUS01000073.1 GCA_004000625.1 Candidatus Cibiobacter qucibialis
GCATCTGCCGCACCTCGCTCGCCGTATCGGCACTTAGAATTATGCGGTATTGCCCATAGTATATTCGTATGCTGATCTGCCTGCGCTGCGGCAGGCGGGATTTCGGGGGATTGCCATTACATTAAGCTGAACAGGTCAACCTGGCTGGTTTCCGGCAGATTTCCCAAAGCGCCGACTTCGTGCAATTTGTCGAATACCGACTGCGCCACGCCGGAGGCTTGCTGCAGTTCTTCCACCGAGATATATTCCTGCCCATGGATGGTAGCCTGTTCCAACGCCACAGCGGCAGCTTCGCCCAGGCCGCGGATGGCGGTAAAGGGCAGGCGCACTTTGCCGTCCTCCACCACATACTTGCTGGCATAGCTCTTGCCCAGCTCAATGGGCAGGAACTGGCAGCCGCGCTGCAGCATTTCATTGACCAGCTGCAGGCTGACAAGGGCATCATCGTCCTTAGCGGTACGCTCATCCTTGGGGATCTTTTCGTTATCCCGCAGGTGCTCCTTGGCCACGCGCACACCGCCAACAGCTGCTTCATAGTCGATATCCGCGCCGCGAACGGTAAAGTACACAGCATAGAAGATAGCCGGGTGGTACACCTTGAACCACATCAGGCGGATGGCCGCCATCAGGTAGGCAACAGCGTGAGCCTTGGGGAACATATACTTGATCTTGCGGCAGGATTCGATGTACCAATCCGGCACATCATGTTCCTTCATGGCTTCTTCCCAGCCGGGCTTAAAGCCGCCCTTGGCCACCTTGCCTTTACGCACGGCCTCCATAATGTCAAATGACATTTTGGGTTCCAGCCCCTTGCGCAGCAGGTAGAGCATGATGCTGTCACGGCAGCCGATCACCTCGGCAATGGTGCAGGTACCGGAGCGGATCAGTTCGTCCGCGTTGCCGGTCCACACATCCGTGCCGTGGGACAGGCCGGAGATTTGGATCAGCTCCGAGAAGTTTTTCGGCTTTGCATCCAGCAGCATGCCGCGCACAAAGTTGGTGCCCATTTCCGGGATGCCGAAGGTACCGGTCTGGCTGCCGATTTGCTCCGGGGTAACGCCCAGTGCTTCGGTGGAGGTCAGCAGGCTGTAGACCTTGGGATCGTTCATCGGCACGCTGTCAATGGGGATGCCGGAATACTCTTCAAAGAACTTATAGAAAGTCGGAACATCATGACCCAGCTCGTCCAGCTTGAGCAGCGTATCATGCAGGTACTTAAATTCAAAGTGGGTGGTCAGCAGGCCGCCCTTCACATCGTCCGCCGGGTGCTGAATGGCACAGAAATCATAAATATCAAAGGTGGAAGGCACAACAACCATGCCGCCGGGGTGCTGGCCCGTGGTGCGCTTGACACCGGTGCAGCCCAGGCACAGGCGGTTTTCCTCAGCACGGTTCACGGTTTTGCCACGCTCTTCCAGATATTTTTTCACATAACCGTAAGCCGTTTTATCCTGCAGGCCGGATACAGTGCCCGCCTTGAACACATTCTCCTTGCCGAACAGCTCCTCCGTATAGCGGTGAACGTTGGACTGGTACATGCCGGAGAAGTTCAGGTCGATATCCGGCTCCTTATCGCCGTAAAAGCCCAAGAAGGTTTCAAACGGGATATCGTGGCCGTCCATGACCATGGGTTCGCCGCAGACAGGGCATTTTTTATCCGGCAGGTCAAAGCCGTCCATCGTCACGCCATCATCAATCCACTCGCTGTGCTTGCACTTGGTGCACAGGTAGTGCGGCGGCATGGAGTTGACCTCCGAAATGCCGGAAAAGTGCGCCACAGCGCTGGAGCCGACAGAGCCACGGCTGCCCACCTGGTAGCCGCCTGCGTTGGAAAACGCCACCAGCTTGACCGCAATGACATACAAAACAGCGTAACCATGGCCGCAGATGGAATCCAGCTCTTTTTTCAGGCGCTTTTGCAGCACATCCGGCAGGGGGTTGCCGTAATCACGGCGGGCGTGCTGCCAGGTGCCGGAGCGCAGCTGATCCTCAGCACCCTCAATGGAAGGCGGGTAGGTTCCCTTGGGGATGGCGCGCAGATTGTTATCAATGGTAGCGGCAATCTTGTTGGGGTTGGTCACGCAGATTTCAAAGGCTTTTTCCTGCGGGAGATAGCTGAACTGCTCCAGCATATCCGGCGTGGTGCGGTAGAACAGCGGGGCCTGGTTGTCAGCATCCTTAAAGCCGTTGCCTGCCTGCAGGACCGCGCGGTAAATGCGGTCCTCCGGCTCCTGGAAGTGAACGTCACCGGTGGCAACCACGGGGATATGCAGTTCTTCGCCCAGCTGGATGATGGTGCGGTTGAAGTTCTTGATGGCTTCGATGGAATCCACCTGCCCATTGCGGACCATGAACTCGTTGTTGCCAAGAGGCTGCACTTCCAGATAGTCATAATACCGGGCAATACGCAGCAGTTCATCATGGGCCTTGCCTGCCACTACGGCGCGGTACAGCTCGCCTGCTTCGCACGCAGGTGAAAGCAGCAGGCCCTCGCGGTATTGATTCAGCAGGCTGCGGGGCACGCGCGGCTTTTTGAAGAAATACTTGGTGTGCGCCGCACTGACAATGCGGTACAGGTTTTTGAGTCCTGTCTGGTTCTGCACCAGAATGATCAGGTGGTAATACTTCTTTTTCAGCACCTCTTTGTTGCCGCCAAGGCCGGTGTTGATAGCCTCCACGGTGGTCATGTCCTTCTCCTTCAAATCGGAGAGCATAACCTCAAAGATGCGGGCCAGCGCCATGGCGTCATCCACGGCGCGGTGGTGGTTAAAGGGCTGGATTTCCAGATGTTTGTTGATGGTATCCAGTTTATAGTTATGCAGGCCGGGGAACAACGCCTGCGCCATGGGCAAGGTGTCAATATAGGTGTTGGAAAAATCCACCCCCGCCTTATTCCCTGCTTTACGGATGAACAGCATATCAAAGCTGTTGGCGTTGTGGGCAACCAGGATGTTATCACCGCAGAATTCCTTGAATTGGCGGATGGCCTCGGCCGGTGTGGGGGCATCGGCCACCATGCTGTCGTTGATGCCGGTCAGCTCCACCACCTTTTGCGGGATGGGTTTGCCGGGGTTGACGAAGGTACAGAAACTCTTATCCGGGTTGATCTTGCCGTTTTCCACGTACACGGCGCCGATCTCGGTCAAAGCTTCCACGTTGGAGTCCAGGCCGGTGGTCTCGGTATCAAACACCACAAAGGAGCCGGTGATGGGCATGGTTTTGGTGCCATACACAGCGGGGATCATATCGTCCACAAAGTAGGCTTCACACCCATAGATCAGCTTGAAGTTGGGGTCGTCCTGGTGGATCTCGTCAGTGGCAAGCATGGCTTCCGGGTAGCCCTGGCACACGCCGTGGTCGGTAATGGCAATGGCGCGGTGGCCCATGCGGTGGGCCAAGCGCACGATCTTGCCGGAATCGCAGAAGCCGTCCATGCTGCTGGACTTGGTATGCAGATGCAGTTCCACGCGCTTTTGCCCCTCGGGGGCATCATCATGGCGGGGCATACGCTCCACCTGCAATACATCATAGGGCAGCAGGACATAGTCGTGCTCGTACTTATCGTAGGTATAGTTGCCGCGCACGATGAGGGTTGTGCCGGATTTGAGGCCCTCCCACTTAGACATATCCTCGTTTTCATCGCCGAGGACTTTGAGGTTGATGGAACCGTTATAGTCGGTGATGGAGGTAAAGTAGATTTTGCGGCGGTTGCCCTTTACCTCGGTAAAGAATACGTCGCCCCACACGGTCACCTTGCCGCCATCGCCCAGATCGTTCAGCGGGCGCAGGTCGGCAGGCTTGAAAGACTTGCCATAGAACACCTTAGCCGGCTTGGAGGTGAGCTCCAGCCCCTCAATGGTAAAGGGTGCCACTTCTTCTTTGGCCTTGAACTGCACGGCGGGCACCTTTTCTGCCACGCGGCGGTCGAGTTCGTCCGCATCCATCTGTTTGCCGACCAGCTCCATGCGCACAATGGGCAAAGCACCGGTGCGCTCCTGGATGAGTTCTGCCAGATGCTTGGGCAGCTCCACGCTTTCCAGAATCGGCAGACCCGCGTTGACCCGCACCACAAGACCGTCCTGAGCAAAAGCAACCGGCTGGGTTTTATCCAGAAAGCCGTTGACCGGCATCCCCTGCTGTTTGAGCTCTTCGATCATAGCCTTGACGGCTTCCGGCGTGATGGCGTTATAGTTGAAGTAGTTGCGCATGGTCAACTCATAACCGGCAAAAATCTGCTCCAATGACGCCAAAAGACGCCCGCACAGGGCAGAGTCCAGCGGCTCTGTGCTGCGCAGGCAGATGATAACTTTGCGTGCGGAACGGAACAGTTCTACCCGCTCCACAAACACATTGCTGAAGCTGACGGTAAACTGTTCATCGGCCGTGAACTGCGGCCAAACCTGGGTAACAAGTGGTTTTAACATAGCACCTCTTGAGAGTTACGGACGGCCTTTTTTGAAAAAAGGCCTGGCAAAAAACTTTAAGGCAATACCGCACAATTCCCGCCTAACGGCTTAAGCACCGCTCCGGCGGCTGCGGCACGGCATCTGCGTTGCCAAAATGCTCGATAAGACATCCAGTATTATCTGCGCTTTTGGCTTAGCATCTGCCGTACCTCGCTCGCCGTATCGGCACTTAGAATTATGCGGTATTGCCTTAATATGATAAATTACAGTAATATTATAACAATATTATGTTGGATTCAAAGGCAGCCCGGCAGCTGGCGTTAAGCTCCCCTGTTTTCGCAGGCTTTGTTAGCATCACATAGAAGTGCAATGCTCTATTTACCGGGAAATATAAATCAGACTTTTTCTCAGCGTGTTGAAAAGCGTATTTTCCCTTGTAGAGGATAGGGGTGAACGCCACCGCAGAGGAATTCTGCCTTGCCGTGTGCTGCGAACGTTGCACATGATTTGTAGGGGACGATGCTTGCATCGTCCCGCAATGGTGGGCTTTGCCGCAGATTCCTCCACAGCAGGCTCCGCAAGGTGGCGGGCGCACAACATGCACCCCTATGGTCACTATGGGGTAAACAGCGCAGTTTTCCCATGCGGTGCCGTGCCGCTTTCACACAACATTTTCATCGCTTTGGCATCGGTTTTCGGACTTGTTTTCGGAACTTGTTTTTATCTTTGCGGATGACATGCATCGCGGTGATGGTGGCCACCACGCCGGGCAGCAAAAAGGCAAAGGCATCCAGCACCAGGCAGGCGGCCAGCTTGATTGCGGCGTTGGGAGCACTTTTGCAGTACCAGACTTCCAGCACAATACTGACCACAAAGCACACCAGCAGCACCGTGCCAATGCAAAGCAGCCCCCGCACAAACGGCGGGAGCTTGGCTTTAGCGGTCGGTTCTGCGTTTTTGGGGGTGTTCCGGATCATTACAGTTTATGGATTTCCTCAATGAACTGGCTGACGATATCGCCTTTCAGGGTGCGGATCTTCTCGCCATGCTCAAACAGCACAGCACAGTCCTTGCCGCCTGCAATGCCGATATCCGCATCGCTGGCTTCGCCGGGGCCATTGACAATACAGCCCATAATGGCGATTTTTACCGGCTTTTTGAAGCCCTCTTCTTTCAGGCGGCGCTCCACCTCGTTGGCAATTTCGATCATGGGGTACTGGGTGCGGCCGCAGGTGGGGCAGCTGATGATCTCCGGCCCGGCCACGGCGTAGCCAACCGCACGCAGGATATCGTAACCGGCGTACACTTCATCCTCCGGGTCGCCGGTCAGGGAGACGCGCAGCGTATCGCCGATGCCTTCCAGCAACAGGCCGCCAATCCCCATGCCGGATTTGATCAAGCCCATGCGGTTGCCGCCGGCTTCGGTCACACCCACATGCAGGGGGTAATCTGTCTGGGAGGCCAGCAGCCGGTAAGCGGCCATCATGCGCGGCACGTTGGAGGATTTTATGGAGATGACGATATTATTAAAGTCATGCTTTTCCAGCAGGCGCACATGGTACATGGCACTTTCCACCATGGCTTCCGGCACAGGAGCACCGTAACGGGCCAGGATATGCTTTTCCAAGCTGCCGCCGTTCACGCCAATGCGGATGGGGATGTTTTTGGCGTTGCAGGCATCCGCGACCGCTTTTACACGGTCATCATCACCGATGTTGCCGGGGTTGATGCGAATCTTATCGGCACCGGCATCGATGGCTGCAAGGGCGGCACGATAGTCAAAGTGGATATCGGCCACAACGGGGATATCCACCGCCTCCTTAATGGCCGATACCACCGCGGCATCTGCCGGGGTGGGCACCGTGACGCGCACGATCTGGCAGCCCGCTTTTGCCACGCGTTTTGCCTGCTCCACGTTGCCCGCAATATCCTTAACGGGCACATTGAGCATGGTCTGCACTGCAATGGGGTTGGTGCCGCCAATGGTAATGTTGCCGATTTTGACCGTCCGTTTTAGCTGACGCATGGAAAAACGCCTCCTGTATGTTACTTCGCAAAGCCTACTGTTCCCCTTTTATCTGGGTTGCTGCGGCTTTCGTTCCAAATCAAAGAATATATTTTGCCACATCCTGCATCGTGGTCAGCACCATCAGCATTAAAAGCAGGATCATGCCTGCCGCGTTGATGGCTGTCTGGAAGCGCAACGGCAGTTCCCGCCGGGTAATGCCTTCTGCGGCAAGGAACAGCAGCTTGCAGCCGTCCAGCCCGGGGATGGGCAGCAGGTTAAACACGCCAAGATTTACCGTGATGACAGCGGCCAGGCTGAGCACATCCCGCCAGCCATATTTGACGGCTTCGCTGACCGCATTGACTACACCGACCGGACCGGAAAGCTCATTGACGCCCACATGCCCGGTGAAAAGGTCCAGAAATCCGCGCAGGATGACCCGCGCATAATAGCAGAAATACCGTGCCGCCCCATGCACCACGCTGCGCGGCGTTTTTTCAATGCCATACACCCGAAAATCCAGTACCATGGAGGTTGTGCCGTCCGCATTGGTAGTGGAATCAAACTGCACCTGGGGCAGTGTGACCAGCTTGCCGTCCCGCAGAACCGTGATGGTTGCGGTATCATTTTCGGTACGCTGCAGTTCGTACATGACATCTTCAGCCGTAAAGCAGAAATGCCTGTTGACCGACATGATCTCATCGTTCACCTGCAGGCCAGATGCCTGGCTTTTGGGGTTTTCACCCTGGAAGTCATAAATGATCTTGCTGGTCACAGCGCTGCCGCTGGCCACAAGTACCAGCAACAGGATAAAGCCCAGCACAAAATTCATCAGGGCACCGGCGGCAATCACAAAAAAGCGCTGCCAGGGGCCTGCTTCCACAAAGCTTTTGCCATCCACCGTCAGGGGGAACAAGGGAGCATGCGGATCATAGGTATGCACAGAAGCAGCGGCAGCATCCTGCTTTTTCGCAGGTTCTGCCCGCTCCTGCTCGTCCGGGTCCTCAGATTCTTCCGGGGTTTCACCGGCAAGGTTATTGTAACCGCCCAGCGGCAGCAGACGCACGGAATAACGGGTGCCGCCCCTGACGGTGCTCCACAGCGCCGGGCCGAACCCGATGGAAAATTCCTCCACATGGATGCCGCAGTGCCGGGCGGCAAAAAAATGCCCGGCCTCATGCACCAGCACCACCGTGCCAAATACCAAAACTGCCACAATCGCGGTCAGCAGAAAATTCATAAGCACCTCGCTTACAGGGAACTTTGACAGCCGGGCCGCCAAATGCCCGGCACAGAAGGGTTACACATGGGCTTTTACATAATCGCGCGCCATGCGGTCGCAGTCATACACATCCTGCAGGGTATAATCCCCGCCAAAGCTGTCGCTGTCCACCATGCCTTCCACCAGGCGGCCAATATCCAAAAAGCCGATCTTATCCTGCAGGAACAGGCGCACAGCTTCCTCGTTGGCACCGTTTGCGGCGCAGGGGCCAAGGCCGCCCTTGCGGATCGCCTTTTTGGCGGCTGCCAGGCAGCGGAACGTTTCATCATCCGCCACATCAAAGCTCAGATGCTTGAGGGCAGCAAAATCCAGCTCCGGCACCGGGCTGGGCAGACGGTCCGGCCAGGTCAGGGCATACTGGATCGGAATGCGCATATCCGGCACGCCCAGCTGAGCGATAACAGAATGGTCGGCAAACTGCACAGCAGAGTGCACAATGCTTTCGCGCTGGACAACAATCTGAATCTTATCCTCCGGCAAGCCAAACAGCCAGACAGCCTCAATCAGCTCCAGACCTTTGTTCATCAGGGTGGCGGAATCGATCGTGATCTTAGCGCCCATATTCCAGTTGGGGTGCTTGAGGGCATCAGACTTGGTTTTGCCGCGCAGCTGCTCGGTCGTCATACCAAAGAAAGGTCCGCCTGACGCGGTGAGCAGAATCTTTTCCAGCCGTTTGGCAGAATGCTGATCCTGCAGGCACTGGAAGATGGCGGAATGCTCGCTGTCCACCGGCAGCAGCTTGACGCCGTATTTCTTTACCGCGTCCGTTACCAGGTGGCCGCCGGTCACAAGGCTTTCCTTGTTGGCGAGGGCCAGATCATGTCCGCTTTCGATTGCAGCCAGAGAGGCCGGCAAACCGGCAATACCGACTACCGCGTTCAATACAACATCGGGGCCATCCATGGCAGCCAGAGTACGCAGCCCCTCCGGGCCTTTCAGCAGTTTGGGTGCGTTGGCGGTACCGGCAAGGGCAGCATCCAGTTTCTCACAGGCGGCAGGGTCCACCACGGCCACATATTCCGGGTGGAACTCTTCGATCTGCTTTTGCAGGATCTCCACGCGGGAGTTCGCTGCAAGGCCAAAGATGCGGTAGCCGTGCATCCGGGCAACATCAAGGCTCTGGGTACCGATGGAACCGGTGGAGCCAAGCAGAGTAATGGTTTTTGGCATGTTGACATCCCCTTATGGAAAGGCACTGCCCCAAAAGTGCAGTGCCGGTTGTTGTTCTGGTTTTCGGGACCTGGCCTGTTGATACGGCAGCCCCCTGTTTACGCTTTACTGGAACACATAAAAGAAGTAACGCACCACGATGGACACCAGCGGCGCGATAAACATCACGCTGTCAAACCGGTCCAAAATACCGCCGTGGCCGGGGAAAATGGTGCCGTAATCTTTGATACCCACCTGACGCTTGACGGCAGAGGCGAAGAGATCGCCCAAAATGCCCAGCACCGACGCCACGGCGCCCATGGCGGCAATGATGATATAGTGCCGCGCGGTGACAGCCACCGTCAGGCTGGCGAACCGGCCGGAAAGTGCACTGTAAATAATGGTTGCCAGCAGCCCGATGACCACGCTGCCGATCACACCGCCGATGGCGCCTTCCACCGTTTTGTTGGGGCTTACCACCGGAGCCAGCTTGTGCTTGCCGAACGCGCGGCCCGCAAAGTAGGCGCAGGTATCGCCGCCCCAGGCAAAGCACAGGATCAGCAGGATGAAGTAGATGGCATCATAGCCGTACATATCCATCGGCAGGCAGCGCTTGAGGTGGATGAGAGAGTAAAAGCAGAACAGAATCACACCGCTGAAGTAGATAAAGCCGCTCAGCTTGCCAAAATCCAGCGTTTTATCATGGGTGATGAGCACCACATTATAAAATAGCACCGTCAAAAAGCCCACAGCCAGCAGCGCTGCGCGCGCCGCGCCGCTGGAGCTGAGCATGAGCAGCATGGTAAACGGCACCGCTGCCGCATACAGGTACCACTGCTTTTTGCCAAAGCCCATTGCGGTAAACACTTCATGAATGCCAAGCAGGCAGATAGCCGCCAGCACCAGGTCAAACAGGATCGTGTCAAAGAAAGCCAGAACCACGGCAAGAACAGCCAGCCCGACTACGGCGGTAATGATGCGAGTTTTCATAAAAGATGGTTTCCTTTCAACAGCAGCTGCGGTGTGTTAAGCCTATCCCCTGCCATGGTATGCGGTGGAACGGCGTTTCTTGCACTTCTGCCGGAATAAACTGCGTGCCGCGCATGGCGTTCAGGCGCGGCACACAGCTGGGGTGTATCTGAAAAGCCGAAAATTCAGTCTATTTCTACAAGCACAGCGGGATTTTGCGTTAAAAAGCCTTAAATCCTGCTTGTATTTGCGAAACATCCGTCCTTTTCTTTGTTTTCAGATACACCATAAAGAGGGACTGCGCCCAGGCAGGCTTACGCCCGTCTGCCGCAATCAGACCTCCATGATCTCCTGATTTTTACGGGCGCAGGTTGCGTCAATTTCCTTAACGAACTTATCGGTCAGCTTCTGGACCTCTTCTTCCAGGTTCTTCTGGTCGTCCTCGGTCAGCTCGCCAGCCTTTTTCTGGGCTTTGAACTTATCCATGGCATCGCGGCGGACATTGCGCACAGCGATCTTGGCTTCTTCGCCCTGCTTCTGCACATCCTTGGTCAGCTGCTTGCGACGTTCCTCAGTGGGGGCCGGGAACACCAGGCGGATGGTGTGGCCGTCATCAATGGGGTTGATGCCGATATCGCTGGTCTGGATTGCCTTGGAGATTGCCTTGATCAGGGTACCATCCCAAGGGGTGATGGTCAAGATGCGGGCTTCGGAAACAGCCACGGATGCAACCTGCTGGACCGGCGTCGGGCTGCCGTAATAATCCACCATTACTTTATCCAGGATGCCGGGGTTTGCGCGGCCTGCACGGATGGAGGTCAGCTCGCGGTCGAGATGGGCAACGCAGTTGTTCATTTTTTCTTCGTAAATTTTGGTCGTGCTGCTCATGAGGGTTTTCTCCTTTTTCGATATATAAATTAGGGGTTAAAATACTTTGCGGTTACTCGCGCACAATGGTGCCCACGTTTTCGCCCTGCAGGGCACGGGCAATGTTGGCGGGCTCGTTCAGGTCAAACACCACAATGGGCAGACCGTTGTCACGGCAGAGGGTTGCGGCGGTGGAGTCCATAACAGCCAGGCGCTCGTCCAACACACGGGTAAAGGTCAGGGTATCGTACTTGACGGCATCGGGGTACTTGTGGGGATCCTTATCATACACGCCGTCCACCATAGTTGCCTTGAACATGGCGTCTGCACCGATTTCCAAGGCGCGCAGGGCGGATGCGGTATCAGTAGAGAAGATGGGGTTGCCGGTGCCGCCGCCGAACACGACGATCTTGCCTGCTTCCAGCTCAGCGATTGCCTTATCGCTGCGGAAGGTATCGGCCACCTGCGGCATGGCGGAGCTGGTCATAACAACAGCGGGCACACCCTGCTGGCGCAGAGCATCCTTGACGGCAATGGCGTTCATCACGGTTGCCAGCATACCGATCTTGTCTGCATCCATGCGATCCATTTTGCCGGAGGAACGGCCGCGCCAGAAATTGCCGCCGCCAACCACGATGCCGATCTGTGCGCCAAGGTCATACGCTGCCTTGATGCCCGCGCAGATAGAAGCAATGGTAGTTTCATCAAAACCGGTGCCTTTTTCGCCGGAAAGTGCTTCGCCGGAGACTTTCAAAAGAATACGTTTATATTGAACTGCCATATTCAAACACCACCTGTATTTTCCGGGCACAGCCGCCGCTGCCGGGTTTTCCCAAACTGCACCCATATTATCTTTTCCCTTGTATTTTACAATAGTTTGCGCTCAAAGTAAAGCCGTTGTTTGAAAAAAGAAAAATTGAGGCAATACCGCATAATTCTAAGTGCCGATACGGCGAGCGAGGTGCGGCAGATGCT
>SAUS01000001.1 GCA_004000625.1 Candidatus Cibiobacter qucibialis
GTACGATGCGGGTACCGCAACCCGACATTATCGAGCATTTTGGCAACGCAGATGCCGTGCCGCAGCCGCCGGAGCGGTGCTTAAGCCACAAGGCGGGAATTGTGCGGTGTTGCCTAAGCATCACTTTTATGCCGCAGGCTGTGTGCCTGCGGCATTTTTGCTGCCATTTTTGAAGTAGTGGGAAAGAACCAGATAAAATATATTGACTGACATAATATTATATGATATATAATATATAGAACAAAATAATACCGCCAGAGCCGCCGCCACACGCAGCGGCACTGCCGGGCTGATACAACAGGGAAGGGGGCACCCACATGAGCTTTACCACAGGCGCGGCGCTGCTGGATGCCGTGGTGCTGGCGGTCGTATCGCGCGAGGAAGAAGGTACTTATGGCTACAAGATCACCCAGGAGATCAAGCAGGCGCTGGAATTGAGCGAATCGACACTGTACCCGGTGCTGCGGCGGTTGCAAAAAGATGGCTGCCTGACCATTTACGATGAACTGTTCAATGGCCGCAACCGCCGCTATTACAAAATTACCCCGCTGGGGCGGCAGCAGCTGGCAGGCTACAAGGCAGAGTGGAAAGTTTACGCCGCCAACATTGACCATATTTTTGGGGAGGATGCAAAATGAAAAGGCAGGAATATATGCAGCAGCTGGCAGCTCTGCTGGCCGCAATGCCGGAAGCCGAACGCCGGGATGCTCTGGATTATTACGAAGAATACTTTGATGCTGCAGGCCCCGAAAAAGAGGCCCAGACCATCCAGGAACTGGGCAGCCCCCAGAATGTGGCGGAAAAGATATGGGAGGGTACCGGGGCACAGTCCGGCACGCCGATGCCGGATAACAGCATGCCAGAACAGGGCAACAGGCGCAGAAAAAGCACGGTGTGGATTGTGCTGGCTATCCTTGCAATTTTGATTGTTGTGCTGCTGGTGTTCAACGGCTCTTTCAAAATTGTGACAAAATATCAGTACAGCATTGCAGAGAGCGCAACGGCAGAAGAAGTTCCCCCGCAGGAAACCACCGGGAAAGCCAATGGGGAAGCCGCCGGGGGAGCAACCGAAAATATGGACGAAAACACGGATGAAAATACCGAAACAGCCATCACAAAGGAAAGTACAAAAAGCGAAAGCACCAACCGGTTGGAAAGCAGCACGATGACGCTGGATGCAAAGCAGGCCCAAACGATGGTACTGGACCTGGACTGCGGCGAGGTTGCTTTTGTGCGCAGCAATGCAGCGGATGAGATAACACTCCGGTTTGAAAATTTCTATTCCGACTGGCTGGAGCGCACCTTGGACGAGGATAGCTTTAAGGTGCAGTACAAATTGCCCAAAGACTATATTTCCGGCAGTGGCCCCACGCCCACGCTGAGCATCGCCCTGCCGGAGATAGAACTGGAACAGATAGAGCTGAATCTGAACCTGGGCAGCGCCGACCTTGGTACACTGAAAGCCAAAAGCATACAGGCAGACCTTGCCCTCGGCAGCCTGTATGCGGATGAGCTGCAAACCGGGCAGCTGGATGCAACGCTTGCCCTGGGCAGTGCAGAGCTTGGCACCGTGCAGGCAGAGCGCGTGACGATTGAAAACGCCCAGGGCGATGTGACGATCAGCCGCCTGGTGGGGGCCAGCCAGGTGCAGGTAACCGACCAGCTGGGCAATATTGCCCTGACCCTGGGGGAAAAGGCAGACAGTTACAGCGTGCAGGCTGCATGCGGCCTGGGCAGCATTACGGTAAGCGGCGCCAAGCAGGCAAGCCCTTACAGCGCCAACAGCAAAGCAGCCAACGCTGTGATTCTGGATGCCGCGCTGGGGGATATTACCCTGAACTTTGAGGAATGAGCGGGGAAAAGAGCATCACATGTGCGGCATGCCGGAACGCGTTTGGAGCCCGTTCCAAACGGCGGATGGGTGCCAATGTGCAAAATGTTTTGATTAGTCATACTCTTGTGCCTGGCCATGGTGCAGTTTATACAACTTTTGCCCAAAAGGCCAAAAAAAGATTTAATACAACAAATTTTGCATATTGTACGCGAATGTGGTACAATAACCAATAAGCAAATCAGGCAACGAAAAGGGTAAAGGAGAATTGCGAAATGGCGTATTATTTTAGTGAACCGTCCCGTACCTTCGGCGAGTATCTGCTCGTCCCCGGCTATTCCTCTTCGGAGTGCATCCCCACGGCTGTCAGCCTCAAAACCCCGCTGGTCAAGTACCGCAAGGGCGAAGAAGCCTGCCCTCTGACCATGAACATCCCCATGGTTTCGGCTATCATGCAGTCCGTTTCCGGCGAAAAGCTCGCCATTGCCCTTGCCAAGCAGGGCGGCGTTTCTTTCATTTACGGCTCCCAGTCTGTTCAGTCCGAGGCTGATATGGTTCGCCGTGTCAAGGCTTACAAAAAGGGCTTTGTCACCTCTGATTCCAACCTGCCGCCGGAGGCTACCCTGGCTGATGTGTTGGACCTGAAAACCCGTACCGGCCATTCCACCGTTGCCATCACGGCTGACGGCACCCCCCACGGCAAGCTGCTGGGCATTGTGGCATCCCGTGACTACCGCCTGTCCCGCATGAGCACCGATCTGAAAGTGACTGAGTTCATGACCCCGCTGGATAAGCTGGTTACCGCACCGGCCAATACCAGCCTGCATGACTGCAACGATATCATCTGGGATAACAAGATCAACTCTCTGCCGCTGGTAGACGAGCAGGGCAACCTGCAGTATATGGTTTTCCGCAAAGATTATGATTCCCACAAGGAACATGCCAATGAGCTGCTGGATGCCAACAAGAGCTATGTTGTCGGCGCCGGCATCAATACCCGCGACTATGCCGAGCGCGTGCCCGCCCTGGTGGATGCCGGCGTGGATGTGCTCTGCATCGACTCTTCCGAAGGTTACAGCGAATGGCAGTCCCGTACCATCGCCTGGATCCGTGAGCATTACGGCGACAAGGTAAAGGTCGGTGCAGGCAACGTGGTGGACCGCGAGGGCTTCCTGTTCCTGGCAAAAGCCGGTGCAGACTTTGTCAAGATCGGCATTGGCGGCGGCTCCATCTGCATCACCCGCGAAACCAAGGGCATTGGTCGCGGCCAGGCAACCGCCGTTATCGAGGTTGCCAAAGCCCGCGATGAATACTATGAGCAGACCGGCATCTATATCCCTATCTGCTCCGATGGCGGTATTGTGCATGACTACCACATCACCCTGGCATTGGCAATGGGCGCTGACTTTGTTATGCTGGGCCGTTACTTTGCCCGCTTTGATGAATCCCCCACGAACAAGCTGCGCGTTGGCGGCAACTATGTGAAGGAATACTGGGGCGAAGGTTCCAACCGTGCCCGCAACTGGCAGCGCTATGACCTTGGCGGTGCCCAGAAGCTGAGCTTTGAGGAGGGCGTTGATTCTTACGTTCCGTATGCCGGCCCGCTGGCCGATGGCGTGCAGACCACGCTGTACAAGGTGCGTTCCACCATGTGCAACTGTGGTGCGCTGTCCATCCCGGAACTGCAGCAGAAAGCCCGCCTGACGGTCGTTTCTTCCACCTCCATTGTGGAAGGCGGCAGCCATGACGTTATCCTGAAAAACAACCCGAACAATGTTTAAGCTGTTCCGGGTTGGGGCACCACGGCCAGCAGAATTTGCGCTTGCAATCTGATAGGATTTGTGGTATTATAACCAACATGAGATGCAAAGGGGCAGCTACCAATACAGCTGCCCTTTTTTGCACTTTTGCAGGTTCAGGCGGTAACATTGTGCGTTTTAACCGCCTGGGGCCGGGGGTTCAGCCCCAAAACAATCAGGGGCGCGGCAGAATGGCTGCGCCAATGTAAGAGAGGGAAAGAATTATGAAAAAATTTGCCTGCGCTGCGCTGAGCACTGCACTGCTGGCCAGCATGCTGGCTGCCTGCGGCAGCTCCGCATCCACCACCCCGGCGGCTTCCTCCGCTGATACATCCTCCGATACCGGGGCATCTTCCACCGAAGCTGCCGCTTCCACCGGGGTTGCAGCAGATGGTTCGCTGCACGTTGCCATGAACACCGATATCCAGACGATGGATGTGCACAAGACCAACAACGACTACATGGTGCCGCTGAATATCTTTGACCGCCTGTTTGAGATCAAAACCAATGCGGACGGCTCCACTGAGCTGGAGAAGAGCCTGGTGGAAGACTACACCGTTTCGGACGACGGCCTGACCTATGATTTCACCCTGCGCAGCGGTGTTACGTTCTCTGACGGCACCCCGCTGACCGCCAACGATGTCAAGTATACCTTTACCCGTATGCTGGCCCTGCCGGACAGCGTGCAGACGGATTATGGCTCTGCCATTGCCGGTGCGGAAGCTGTGATGGATGGCACCGCAACCGACCTGGAAGGCATTCAGGTGATTGATGACACCCACTTTACCGTTACCCTGTCGGATCCGTTTGCCGGTTTCCTGTATGAGCTGGCAACCGCTTCCTGCTCCATCATGAGCGAGAAGAACGTGGAGGAAGCAGGCGACCAGTTTGGTATGGACTGCTCCAAGACCATCGGCTCTGGCCCGTATGTGGTCACCAGCTGGACCCGCGACAGCAGCATTGTGCTGGATGCCAACCCCAACTACTGGGGCGAAAAGCCCAGCGTGCAGCATGTGGAAATTTCCATCGTGCCGGATTCTTCCACCATGAGCATGATGTTCCAGAACGGTGAGCTGGATATCCTGGACTGCGATTACATTGACGCTGCCGTTGTCAACTCTACCTACAAGACCCAGTATGCCGATGATATCGTAACCTCCAACCGTCTGGGCACCACCTACATGGCTCTGAACGAGAATGTGGAGCCGCTGAACGATGTCAAGGTCCGCAAGGCCATCCAGATGGCCATTGACCGCCAGACCATCCTGGATACCGTGTATAACGGCGATGGCAGCCTGGTGGACGGCATTTACCCCAAAGGCCTGATCGGCTACACCGAGGATAACGAGGGTTGGCTGAAGTACGACCCCGAACAGGCCAAGAGCCTGCTGGCCGAAGCCGGTTACGCGGATGGCTTTACCATGGAGATTGCTGCCGATAACTCTAGCAGCGATTCCACTCTGCTGGTCATCCAGATCGTGCAGCAGTACCTGCAGCAGATCGGGATTAACGCTGAGATCAAGAGCTATGACCCCGCCAGCTGGCTGGATCTGCGCAAGAGCGGCGATATGGTCAGCTTTGTCAGCTCCTGGACGGCCGACTATAACGACCCGGATAACTTCATTTACACGTTCTTCGGTACCCCCGAAAAGAGCAATGTGCGCAGCCTGAACTACTTTAACACCGACGTTATGAGCCGTGTTGCTGCCGCCCGCGGCATTGTGGACGACACCGAACGCCTGACCGAGTACGCCGCGCTGGAAAAGCAGATCGTGGAAGAGGACGCTGCATGGGTACCCATGTTCAGCCGTTCCCACCTGTTTGTTAAGGGCGACCGGATCGCCTCCTTCACCCCGCACTGGGCTGGTTATAACGATACCCAGTATATCAACGTTACCTTGAAGTAATTTTTGGACAAAAAAAGTTACAAATAATGCAATGCAGGCTGCGACCACAGGTTGCAGCCTGCATTTTTTATGTTATAATTTTAATGCTTGTATATTTTACAGCATAAAAGTGTAAAAATATACAGCCGCTCAAACAGACTGTCCATAAGGTAAAACTGCATTCTGCCTGGCAGGGACCGTAGGGGCGCACATTGTGCGCCCACGAACCTGAAAACTTAGGGCAACACCGCACAATTCCCGCCTTGCGGCTTAAGCACCGCTCCGGCAGCTGCGGCACGGCATCTGCGTTGCCAAAATGCTCGATAAGACATCCAGTATTATCTGCGCTTTTGGCTTGGCATCTGCCGCACCTCGCTCGCCGTATCGGCACTTAGAATTATGCGGTATTGCCTTAGCGCTTTTTATAAAAGCGCTGTGCCGAAGCAACGCCTGCGGGGAAAATGATGTTCACCTGCACAGAGCATGGTTTTAACCGATTGGCAGTTTGGAAACAGCGGCTGTGAGGGACAAAAGGGGAGTGACTCCGTGTGAAAAGCGTGATAAAGCGCATTTTGGGCACCATTCCGGTGCTGATCGGCGTGGTACTGCTCATCTTCATCATGCTGCGCATTGTTCCCGGCAATGCGGCGGCTATGCTGCTGGGTGAACATGTGGACCAGGCCACCATTGACCGCCTGACTGAAGTGATGGGGCTGGATAAGCCGGTGATCGTGCAGTTCTTTGACTATCTGGCCGGGGCGATCCATGGGGACCTGGGCATCAGTTATAAATATAACCGCGCTGTTACCGATATGATCATAGAGGCGTTCCCCTACACGCTGGAACTGGCCCTGCTGGCGGCGCTGTTCGCCTGGGTGCTGGGCCTTGGCACCGGTATTATAGCAGCCATCAGGCAGAACAGCCTTGTGGACCACCTGTTCATGGGCGTTTCGCTGGCTGGCGTTTCCATGCCTATTTTCATGGTGGCGCTGCTGCTGCAATACCTGTTTGCCTTCAAAATCAAGGCATTCCCGCTTACGCTGGATGGTACCTTCCTTTCCATGATTCTGCCCGCCATTGCCCTGGGCTGGAACAGCGCAGGCAGCATTGCCCGTATGACGCGCTCCAGCCTGCTGGAAGTGATGCAGGCGGATTATATTGATACCGCCCGTGCCAAAGGCCTGCGCAAGCAGGCGGTCATTCTGGGCCATGCGCTCAAAAACTCCATGCTGCCGGTCATTACCATGATGGCATTGCAGTTCTCCGGCATGCTGTCCGGCGCAGTTATCACCGAGAGCATTTTTGCCATTCCCGGCATCGGCCGCCTTGCCACCACAGCAATCCAGAACCGTGATATGCCGGTGCTGCAGGGAACCGTGCTGTTTACCACCGTGCTGGTCATTGCAGGCAACCTGATTGCGGACCTGCTGTATTCTGTGCTGGACCCGCGCATCAGAAAGGAGGCATAAGCCATGGCAGACGAAATGTTGAAAAATGCCCAGCCGCAGGAATTGGAAAGCCAGATCGGCGAAGAGGACGGCCTGAAAGAACAGCTGCTGCGCATGTGCCGCCAGAACAAGCTGGCCGCCTTTTCGGCTGTGCTGATTCTGGTTGTCATCCTGATGGCGATTTTTGCTCCCGTTCTGGCCCCCTATGGTGAGGCTGAGCAGGACCTGATCAGCCGTTTGCAGGGCCCCAGCGCTGCCCACTGGTTTGGCACGGATGAACTGGGCCGCGATGTGTTCTCCCGTATTCTGTATGGTTCGCGCCTCTCGCTTACCATCGGCATTCTGCCCAGCATCATCTCGCTGGTGGTGGGCATCTTCTTTGGCCTGCTGGCCGGTTACTTTGGCGGCTGGGTGGATTATGTCATCATGCGCCTGGCGGATATCATGCTGTCCATCCCGTCCCTGCTGCTGGCCATGGTGGTTATGTACACCCTGGGCCAGTCCACCGTCAACCTGTTTATCGCGCTTTCCCTCACCAGCTGGGCCAGTGTGGCCCGCGTGGTGCGCAGCCAGACCCTGAGCCTGAAGGAGAGCGAATATGTTGAGGCTGCCCGTTCGATCGGCGTCAGCAACGGCAAAATCATGCTCAAGCATATCCTGCCCAACTGCATTCCCTCATTGATCGTTCTGTTTACCCTGAATGTTCCCTCTGCCATTCTGTCTGAAAGCTCGCTGAGCTTTTTGGGCATCGGCGCACAGCCCCCGGCAGCATCCTGGGGCCTGATGGTCAACCAGTCCAAGCAGTTTTTGTTCACCCAGCCCTGGCTGGCCCTGGCACCCTGCATTGCCATTATGATCGTGGTGCTGGCGTTCAACTTTTTGGGTGACGGTCTGCGCGATGTGCTGGACCCCTACATGAAGAACCAGTAACGGCGGGGGAGAAGTAAAAGATGGAAAATAATAATAATGTTCTGGAAATCCGCGGCCTGAACTCCTATTTCTTTACCGAAAAAGGCGTGGCCCCGGCGGTGGATGGCCTGGACCTGGATATTCCCAAGGGCAAGATCATCGGCCTGGTGGGGGAGAGCGGCTGCGGCAAAAGCATGACCGCCAAATCCATTATGGGCCTGCTGAAATACCCCGGCCGCGTGGCGGGCGGCAGCATCCGGTTTGAAGATCAGGACCTGACCAGACTTTCGGATAAAGAGCTGCGCAAGATCTGCGGCAATGATATTTCGATGATCTTTCAGGAGCCGATGACCAGCCTGAACCCGGTGCTCAAGGTGGGCCGCCAGGTGCGCGAAACGCTGCTGGTGCATAACCCGACCATGAGCAAGGCGGAAGCCAAGCAGCGCGTGGTGGAAATGTTCCAGCGTGTTGGCATCCCCGAAGCGGAAAAGCGCTATGACTGCTACCCGCACGAGCTTTCCGGCGGCCTGCGCCAGCGCGTGATGATTGCCATGGCCATGGTATGCAAGCCCAAGCTGCTGATTGCCGATGAGCCCACCACCGCACTGGATGTGACAATTGAAGCCCAGATCCTGCGCCTGATGAAGGAGCTGCGGGACGAAACCGGCATGAGCGTGCTGATCATCACCCATAACATGGGCGTTGTGGCGGAAATCTGTGACTATGTGTATGTCATGTACGCAGGCAAGATCATGGAACAGGCCGAAACCTTTGAGCTGTTTGACCATACCATGCACCCCTATACCAAGGGCCTGCTGGATTCCATCCCGCGCATTGGCCAGAACGCCAAGCGGCTGCACACCATCCCCGGTGTGGTGCCCAACCTGCTGCACCTGTCGCAGGGCTGCCCGTTCAGCAACCGCTGCGAATATGCCACCGACCAATGCCGCACGGAAAAAGCGCAGCTGCATCCCGTTGCACCGGATCATCAGGTGCGCTGCTTCCGCTGTGAGGAGGAACATCAATGAGCGAGGTAAAACACGAAGTTCTTTTGCAGGCAAAAGGTATTTATAAAAACTTTGAAACCAGCAAAAAAGACCAGACCGTCCATGCCCTGACCAATGTGGATCTGACCCTGTACCGCGGCGAAACGCTGGCCCTGGTGGGGGAGAGCGGCTGCGGCAAAAGCACCCTGGGACGCACCCTGATCCGCATGCTGCCCGCAACCAGGGGCAGCGTGACCTTTGAGGGGCAGAACATCACTGCCATGAAGGATAAGGAATTTGCCCCCCTGCGCCGCCGGATGCAGATGGTCTTCCAGGACCCGTATGCCAGCCTTGACCCGCGCATGAAGGTGCGGGATATCATTGCCGAACCGCTGGAAACCTATCATGTATGCAAAACCAAAGCCGAAACCACCCACCGCGTGCTGGAATTGATGCAGGCTGTTGGTGTACCGGCAGAGTTTTTGAACCGTTACCCGCACCAGTTCAGCGGCGGCCAGCGCCAGCGCATCGGCATTGCCCGCGCCATTGCGCTGCAGCCGGACCTGATCGTCTGCGATGAACCGGTCTCCGCATTGGATGTTTCGGTGCAGAGCCAGGTGTTGAACCTGCTCAAGGACCTGCAAAAGCAGTACGGCTTGACCTATCTCTTCATCGGGCATGATCTTTCGGTCATCAACTTTATTGCGGACCGCGTCTGCGTAATGTTCCTGGGCCATGTGTGCGAGGTTGCCACCAAGGAAGAGCTCTACAGCCGCCCCATGCACCCCTATACCGCCTTTTTGATGGATGCCATCCCGCAGGCGGATCCACACCGCCGCAACCAGCACCGCCGTGTGCTGATGGGCGAAGTGCCCAGCCCGGTCAACCTGCCGTCCGGCTGCTGCTTCCATACCCGCTGCCCTTACGCAACGGAGCGCTGCCGCACCGAGGTTCCGGAGCTGCGGGAATGTGATGGCCGTATGGTTGCCTGCCACCGCGCGGGCGAAAACTGGGACTGAGATAACACAGTGAGGAAATAACAATGCAGGCAGTAATCAACGTGGCCATAGCGCCGCTTACCACAAACCCGGCCCTCTGGGCGCAGAACCCGCAGCAATCCCGTCTGGTGGATGAGCTTTTGCTGGGCATGCCGGTGGAAATTACCGGCGAAGCCGAACAGCACATGGTACCGGTACGCACCTTTTACGGCTATACCGGCTGGGCAGCACAGGATGCTTTGCTGACTGGCCCCAAGACGGAAGAATGGCTGGTTCAGCCGCAGATGGTGGTCATAGCCCGCTGGGCTGATGTGCTGGCGGAACCCCGTGTGCAGGGGGCCTGCGTGGCTGCTGGCCTGCCCTTAGGCGCCCGCGTGGCCGTGCAGGGGGAGCCGGAAGACGGCTGGCAGGCCGTAACGCTGCCGGATGGCCGCACCGGTTACCTGCGTGCGGATGCGCTGGCCCCACTGTACACCCAGCCCTGCGAGCAGGACCAGGAAAAGCTGCGTGCAGCCATTGCCCAGGCAGCCAAGCGCTACCTTGGCACGCCCTACCGCTGGGGCGGCAAAACCCCGGCGGGCATTGATTGCTCCGGCCTGTGCAGCATGGCATACCTGCTGTGCGGTATTTCCATCTGGCGGGATTCCGAGCTGAAAGAGGGCTACCCCATCCATCCGGCCCATGTTTCGGATATGCGCGTGGGAGATCTGGTGTATTTCCCCGGCCATGTGGCGCTCTATCTTGGCAATGGAGAGTACATTCATTCCACCGCGCGAGCAGGGGATAATGGTGTTGTGATCAACAGCTTTTACCCGGATTCCCCCCTCTACCGCCCTGACCTGCCCAAGCAGATCACCGCAGTAGGCTCCTACTTTGCCCGCCGGGAGGCAACCTGATAAAATTGAAATGAAGAAAAGCGCCTCTCTGTGATAGGAACAGAGGGGCGCTTTGATATGGATTTTATAATAAATGCGGTCAAAAGTACGGTCAGATAAAAAAACTAGACGATAAAACATACGTTTTAACGTTCAACACTTTGGCGGGAGCTGGTGGATTCGCCAAGCCGCGGTCTAAGCAACAGTCCGCAGGACTGTTGCTTGCCGCCTTCGGGCGGCCGACCTGTTCGAACCCTACCAGTTCCAGCACAAAAAAAGACCCGCAACCTCAGTTGCGGATCTCTTTTGGTGGGAGCTGGTGGATTCGAACCACCGAAGCATTAAGCAGCAGATTTACAGTCTGTCCCCATTGGCCACTCGGGAAAGCTCCCATATTCATTTGTGCGCCTGCCTTAACAGTGCTTGATTAGTATATCAGAGCCTGAGCAAAAATGCAAGCCCTATTTTGAAAAAAATTGAAGTTTTTTGCTGCAATGCGGGAAAATGGGGTAAAAGATGCTGTATAACGAACAATTTTCGCGCGAGAAGGCACAGTGGTTAATAATTTGAAGAAAAGCCCAAAAAGCCCTTGCTTTTTTGCGGCGGGTATGCTAAAATACATTTTGCAATGCCAAGGCATTGCCTTATGCGGAAGTGCTGGAATCGGCAGACAGGCACGTTTGAGGTGCGTGTGTCTATGACGTGTGGGTTCAAGTCCCATCTTCCGCACCAACCAAAAGAGCGCTGAATCGTTGAGGTTCAGTGCTCTTTTGGTTTATCAGTACCCATTCTTTCAACAAAGCCTCTCACAACGTACATAGAACAAAACAGGCCGCACAGCCTGCGCCATTCTTTAATGGCGGCAGCCGTGCGGCCTGGTCTATTTGAATCATTCGTAGGTGCGGCGTCCGGCAAAAATGCACAGAGGGCGGTTACACTTGCCGGTGCCCATCAGCTGGGTGGCGGCACACAGAGTTGCGCCGGCGCTGGAACAGGCGGGGATGCCGTCATAGAACAGCACCTCCCGTGCGGCGCGCTCGGCATCGGCCGAGGAGACCGTCAGCACGGTATCCACTACATAGGGGTTATAGTTTTCCGGCACAAAACCAGGCCCGATGCCCGCAATGCTGTGGTGGCCAATGAACCCGCCGGAAATGGCGGCGCATTCGCTGGGCTCCACGGCCACAATGCGGATCATGCTGTTCCAGGCTTTCAGGTATTCCGCCACGCCGGTAATGGTGCCGCCGCTGCCCACGCCGATCACCACAGCATCGATCGCATCCCCGGCGGCTTTTAAAATCTGGGGACCGGTCACGCGGCGGTGGTATTCGGGGTTATCATCATTGGCAAAGTAGTTGGTAAAGTAACCGTTATAGCGGGCGGCGGTGTCTTTGGCAACCTGTTCCAGCGCACGGCGGCCGCCGCTGCCGCATACCACAATGCGCGCCCCCAGGTTTTGCAGATGCTGCCTGCGGGAAAGCGGTAGGCTGCTGGGCACCACCAGAATGCAGGGGTGGCCTGTGGTGGCGCAGCTTACCGCAAGGGCAGCGCCAAAGCTGCCGGAACTGGCTTCCACCACCGGCATACCGGGCTGCAATGTGCCGCGCTCGGTGGCAAAAGCCAGCATAGTTTCGGCCACGCCGTCCTTGCAGGTGCCGGTAGCGCCGCCGAAATCCAGATATGCCAATATGCTGGAAGCAAGTTCGTGCCGCCCGGAATACCCCGAAAGCCGCACCACCGGGGAACGGTACACGTCCTGATAATAGCTCTGCAATATTGCCATAGCCTGGCAGACCTCCTTGCAAAAATCAGGCAGGGGAGAACACGCAGTCCGTAAAATCCGCCCCGTTCTGTAAATTTCACCCAATATACAACATATTATAGCATATCCGGCGCGGCTTTGTACATGAAAAAAACATATTTTGCCGCAGTTTTTACGGCAAAAATGCTGGGCGGGCACAAAAAGCTGAAAAAAACGCAAAAAACAGCCGGATACCGCACCTTTGGGCCTTGACAGTATGACTTTAGAGTGTTATAATTCAAAAGCTGTAAAGAAAAACACTTTACAGCAGTCAGAGGAACAGACAACACAAAGGGGGCACGGCCGTGGCAGCCAAAGCAGGTAAGGACCTTGGGTTTTCCATCCTGCTGGATTATTACGGCATGGTCCTGACGGAAAAACAGCGCAATATTCTGACAGAATATTATAACGATGACCTTTCGCTGGCCGAAATTGCCGAAAATTATGGCATAACCCGCCAGGGAGTACGGGATGCCATCAAGCATGGCGAAGCGACCCTGATGGAGATGGAGGAAAAGTTGGGCACTGCCCGCCGGACCGAAGCCATTCGGGCAGATCTTGCCCGGCTGGAAGAGCTTGTCAGCGAGGTGCGCGTGTGCAATACTGGGTTGTTTGAACCGGATACCCGCGTTCAGCGGGCTACCGAGGAGATGCTGACCATTATTCACCGCCTTGATACGCAGGAGGAACTGCCCGATGGCATTTGAATCTTTAAGCGAGCGTCTGAACGGCGTTTTCAAAAAACTGCGCGGCAAAGGCAAGCTGAGTGAAGCGGATATCAAGGCTGCGATGCGGGAAGTCCGCATGGCGCTGCTTGAAGCGGACGTCAACTACAAAGTCGCAAAGGATTTCTGCGCGCAGGTTTCGGAGCGCGCCATGGGCCAGGAAGTGATGGAAAGCCTGACCCCCGCCCAGCAGGTTGTCAAGATCGTCAACGAGGAACTGACCAAGCTGATGGGCGGCGAGGAACCCCAGACCCTGCACATCAAAAATAAGGGCCAGACCGTTATGATGATGTGCGGCCTGCAGGGTAACGGTAAAACCACCCATGCGGCAAAGCTGGGCCGCTATTATAAAGCCCAGGGCCGCCGCCCACTGCTGGTAGCCTGTGATATCTACCGCCCCGCAGCAATTGACCAGCTGCGCATTGTAGGCGAGCAGGCAGGCGTTCCCGTCTATGAGATGGGCACCGAAAAGCCGGAAAAGATTGCCAAGCAGGCAGTTGAGTACGCCAAAGACCACGGCTATGATATCGTTATCATTGATACCGCAGGCCGTTTGCAGATCGACGACCAGCTGATGGACGAGCTGGTGCGCATCAAGCAGGCTGTTGAGGTGGATGAGACCCTGCTGGTTGTGGATGCCATGTCCGGTCAGGAAGCCGTCAACGTTGCCAAGACCTTTAACGAAAAGGTTGGCATCAGCGGCGTGGTTCTGACCAAGACGGACGGCGACACCCGCGGCGGTGCGGCGCTTTCGGTTCTGGCCGTTACCGGCAAGCCGATCTACTTCCAGGGCACCGGCGAGAAGCTGGATGCGTTGGAGCCGTTTTACCCGGCGCGCATGTCCAGCCGGATCCTTGGCATGGGCGATGTGCTGAGCCTGATCGAAAAGGCCCAGACCTTGCAGAATGACAAGGAAGCCGAAGAAGCCGCCAAGCGAATGATGGCCAACAAGTTCGATATGAACGATATGTTGACCCAGTTCGCCCAGATCCGCAAGATGGGCGGTGCGTCCGCGCTGCTGGCCATGATGCCCGGCACCAACCAGATCAGCTCCGAACAGATGGACCAGATCGATGAAAAGGCGCTGCCCCATATTGAAGCCATCATCTACTCCATGACGCCGGAAGAGCGTGCGCATCCTTCCATCATCAACCCCAAGCGCAAGCGCCGCATTGCGGCGGGCAGCGGCCAGACGGTTGAGGACGTGAACAAGCTGCTGCGCCAGTTTGAAGCCATGCAGAAGATGATGAAAAAGGTCAAGCGCAACCCCAAGGGCTTTATGCGCGGCCTTGGCGGAATGAGAGGCCTGCGCTGAGCAGCCTGCTATGAATTTGATATGACCCGTAAGCCTCTCTGGCCCCAGGGTGATATATAAATTGCAAGCCCACGAGGGAAAACCACGGGGCCGTAAAAACAAAATTTTGGAGGATATTTACCATGGTTAAGATTCGTCTGCGCCGCATCGGCGCCAAGAAAGCTCCTTTCTACCGCATTGTTGTTGCTGACAGCCGCTTTGCTCGTGACGGCCGCTTCATCGAAGAGATCGGCTACTACGATCCGACCAAGGAGCCCAGCGTTGTCAAGATCGACGCCGACAAGGCTAAGCAGTGGCTGGCCAACGGCGCTCAGGCTACCGATACTGTTCGTGTTCTGCTGAAGAAAGAGAACATCCTGTAATTAAACGGAGGAACGCCACATGCAGGAACTGCTGATTGCCGTTGCCCGTGGCCTTGTGGAAGATAAGGACGCGGTGCAGGTAACGGTTGACCCCGCGCGTGAGGACGGCACGGTTGTGTACCATCTCACGGTGGCAGAAGGCGACATGGGCCGCGTGATTGGCAAACAGGGCCGCATTGCCAAGGCAATCCGTGTTGTCATGCGTGCCGCCGCCGTCCGCCAGAACGAAAAAGTCGTGGTGGAAATCGGCTGATTTTTGCCACCCAGCACTCTGCCGCTTTGCGCGCAGGGTGCTTTTTATTTGCCGCCGCTTTTGTGTGATTTATTCTAGGAGGTTCCCCCTATGCAAAACTATCTGCCCGCCTGCAAAATTGTTTCCACCCACGGTGTCCGCGGCGAAATGAAAGCCCTGCCGCTGTGCGACGGCGCACAGTTCCTGGCCAAGTTCAAGCGCCTGTACGCTGCCGCAAACGGCAGCGGCGAAGTTGCGCTGCGCGGGGTGCGCGCCCAGGGCAATATGCTGCTGGTCAAGCTGGCCGGGGTGGAGGATATGGATGCCGCCCGCGCCCAGGTGGGCAAAACCTACTATTTTGCCAAGGCGGATGCCAAACTGCCGGAGGACCGCTATTTTATTGATGATCTGATCGGCTGCACTGTGCTGCATGCGGACGATGGCCGCACCCTTGGCATCGTTGCAAAGGTGGACCACCCCGGCGTACAGGATATCTATATTGTGCGCGATGCAGCGGGGGAGGAGCACTGGATCCCTGCCGTGCCGGAGTTTGTGGTGGATGTGGATATTGCGGCCCGCACAGTAAAAATGCGCCCCATTGCGGGCATGTTTGATGAGCCGGTCAACGGCGATGAGGAGTAATTGATGCGCATTGATATTGTCACCCTGTTCCCGGAACTGTGCGATAGCTTTTTGAGCACCAGCATCCTGGGCCGTGCCCGTGCCAAAAACCTGTTTGAAGCGCACTGCCACCAGATCCGGGATTATACCAAAAACAAACAGCGCCAGACGGACGATTACCCCTATGGCGGCGGCTGCGGCATGGTGCTGTATGCTCAGCCCATTGCAGATTGCCTGCGCGCTGTGGCGGACCAGTGCGCCCAGCAGGGCCGCGCCAAACCCCATGTGGTGTTTTTGACCGCCGCCGGGCAGCCCTATAACGAGGAGACCGCCCGCCGGCTTTCCAGCTATGAAAGCCTTGCGCTGGTGTGCGGCCACTATGAGGGCATTGACCAGCGCGTGATCGATACCTTTGGCGATGAGGAAATTTCCATCGGCGACTATGTGCTGACCGGCGGCGAGCTGGCCAGCCTGGTGGTGGCAGATAGTGTGCTGCGCCTGCAGCCCGGCGTTCTGGCCGAGGAAAAGGGCTATCAGGACGAAAGCTACTGGGACGGCCTGCTGGAATACCCCCAGTTCACCCGCCCGGAAGTGTGGGAGGGCCAGGCCATCCCGCCGGTGCTGCTGACCGGCGACCACAATAAAATTGACGCCTGGCGCGGCCGCCAGAGCCGGGAACGCACCCGCCAGCGCCGCCCGGACCTGTATGACCAGTGGTGCGCCACCCACCCGATCACCCAGATCCCGCGCTGGAAGCGCACCGAGCGTGCCCAGCTGATCAAGACGGATGCCCAGCTGGATGCAGCCGCAAAACTGTTTGCCGAAGGCTGCCGCACCGTCTGCCGGGATGTGTGCACCGAAGCAGGCCTTGCAGAATATACGCCGGAAGTCATGCGCCAGCGCCTGGAAGAAGAGCGCAAGGCGGGTTGGGCATTCTACCTGCACACCACTTCGGATACGCCGGACGGCATGGTGGGTGTCTGCCATAAAACGGGGGAGATCAGCCACCTGTTTGTCACACAGTCCGCCCGCGGCAGCGGCATTGGCACAAAGCTGCTGGATTTTGCGCGCAAAAAACTTGCGGAGCACGCCCGGCCCTGGCTGGCCGTGCTGGATGTAAACACGGCGGCCATCGGCCTTTACCGGCGCATGGGCTACCTGCCGGATGGCGTGCGGAACATGTACCAGCCGGGGGGGAATGTAGCATTCTGCAAGCCCTGCAAAGAGCTTGTTATGCGCTATCAGCCCCAGGATCAAGGCTGAACCTGCGGTATTCTGTCGGTTTTTCGTACAGGTTTTGTAGTCTATCTACAATCCGGTTGAAAATAAACTAGTAAATTTGCACAAGCAGGCCCGGCGCGATTTGTGCCAAATGCGGAATCCTGCCAAAATTGCAAATTTACACTGTACAAAGTCGAACAAATGGGATAAAATATAAACAATCAAGGCGGCACTGATTGTGCAATACCGCCTGAAAGGAGCCCGCGGTAGAGAACTTGGGCGTATCTTTTCATATAAGTAGGAGAGAATAATTATGTACGTTAAAGAAGTTACCGTTGAGAATCAGGTAGGTCTGCACGCTCGTCCGGCCACCTTCTTCATCCAGAAGGCAAACGAGTATAAGTCTTCTATTTGGGTCGAAAAGGAAGAGCGCCGCGTCAACGCTAAGTCCCTGCTGGGTGTTCTGAGCCTCGGCATCGTTGGCGGCACCACCATCCGTATCATTGCTGACGGCACCGATGAACAGGCTGCTGTGGATGGTCTGGTCAAGCTGGTCAACTCCGGCTTCTCTGAATAATCAGATCTTTTGTTTTTGCGGCGGGTGACTGGTCACCCGCCTTTTTTTGTCTGCGCGGCCATGCCGCGCAGACAAAAAATCACTCACCACCCTTATTCAAAAAACATGACAAAACAAGAACTCTACAAAAAAGCCTGTATGCTCCCGCTGCTGCCGGGGGTGTATATCATCCGCGATAAAACGGATACCATCATCTATATTGGCAAAGCCAAGCGCCTGCGCATCCGTGTTTCACAGTATTTCCGCGAGGGCGTGCCCCATGACGCGAAGGTCACCCAAATGATCAACCACGCATTTGCGTTCGATGTCATCGTCTGCCAAAGCGAATTTGAGGCCCTGGTGCTGGAAGCCAGCCAGATTAAGGCCCATACGCCAAAGTATAATATCTTGCTCAAAGATGATAAGGGCTACAGCTATGTAAAGATCACCCACGGCCCCTGGCCGCGTATTTCTGCTGCCCTGCAAAAGGACGATGAGAACGCCGATTATATCGGCCCGTTCACCTCGGCTTTTGCGGTGCGGGAGATGGTGGAAACTGCCCAGAACTGTTTTTTGCTGCCCCGCTGCAATAAAGAGTTCCCGCGTGATATCGGCAAGGGCCGCCCCTGCCTGAATGCCCATATCGGCAAGTGCATGGCTGTGTGCGGCGGCAAAATTACCTGCGAAGCTTACAATGAGGCCGTGCAGGGGGCTCTGCGCATGATCCGGTACGGCAAAAAAGATATCGTCAAGCAGCTGAAAGAGAAGATGCAGGCGGCGTCTGACCGGCTGGATTTTGAAACAGCCGCCCTGCTGCGGGATCAGATCGCCGCCATTGACCGCGTAGCGGCGGGCCAGAAGGTGGTTATGGATGCCGGGACAGAGATGGACGTCATCGCGCTGGCGGGCACTACCCGCGCGGTATGCGCAGCGGTGCTGCGCTACCGGGATGGCCGCCTGACCGATAAGCGGGAGTTCGTCTTTCATGATACGACCGATATCGAAGCCGTGCGGGAGGAATTCCTGCCCCAGTATTATCTGGATGGCGAGACGATCCCCAAAACCATTGCGGTGGATACCCTGCCGCCGGACGCCGAAGCGCTGAACCAGGCGCTGAACGAAGCACGCGGCAGCAAGGTGGAGCTGTATGTGCCCCAGCGCGGCGATGTGGCCAAGCTGGTAACAATGGCCTACACCAACGCTGTGGAGCGCCTGGGGCGCGAGAGCGGCCGCTATACCCGCGAGGAAAAGCTGCTGGAAGAAGCCGCCCAGGTGTTGGGCCTGAAAACCCCGCCGAGGGTGATTGAAAGCTATGATATTTCCAACTGGGGCGATGGCTCCAGCGTGTGCGGTATGGTGGTGTTCAAGGATGGCAAGCCTTACCGCGCCGGCTACCGCCGCTTTAAGATGCGCACCGTTGCCGGCACGGACGACTATGCCTCTATGGCGGAAACGCTTTCCCGCCGGGCTGCGGAGTACGAGGCGGCCCGGCGCGGCGAAAAGCCGGATAATGAAACCAACCAGTTTGCCACCATGCCGGATCTGCTGCTGATCGATGGCGGCCGCGGGCAGGTGAGCGCCGTTAAACAGGCACTGCGCGGCACGGCACTGGAACATGTGCCCACCTTTGGCATGGTCAAGGATGACCACCACCGCACCCGCGCCATTGTGGATGATGCGGGCGGGGAAATCGCCATCAACCGGCACCGCAATATCTTTACCTTTGTGACCAATATCCAGGATGAAACCCACCGCTATGCCAACGATTACCGCAAGCGGATGATGCACAAAAAGTCCTATGCGGCAACCCTGACAGAGCTGCCCGGCGTTGGCCCCAAGACCAGCGCGGCACTGCTGGCACATTTCAAAACCGTAACGGCAGTCAAGCAGGCGTCTATTTCGGACCTGGAAGAGGTCAAGGGCATCAGCCACGCCAAGGCGGAGAACATTTATAATGCTCTGCGCCAGTAAACTCAACGCCGGCAACGGCAGGAGAGGGGAAAACCCGGCTGGATTGCAGGCTGGGTTGTAAAATAAGAATGAATGACGGTAAACTCCCTTGACAAGCGGATTTGAACCATCCATAATGTATAAGGCAACACCGCACAATTCCCGCCTTACGGCTTAAGCACCGCTTCGGCGGCTGCGGCACGGCATCTGCGTTGCCAAAATGCTCGATAAGACATCCAGTATTATCTGCGCTTTTGGCTTAGCATCTGCCGCACCTCGCTCGCCGTATCGGCACTTAGAATTATGCGGTATTGCCATAAGTGCAACTGTTTATCCCGAATAAGAGTGCTCTGGCTTGAGCTTCCCGGCGGGATGGGTGGCTGCCATATAACAAATGAAAGGCAGGCGGCCTAACATGATGCGTGTGATTGCAGGTACAGCCCGCGGCAAAAACCTTGCTGCGCTACCGGGGGAGGATGTTACCCGCCCCACCATTAACCGCGTAAAGGAGGCAATGTTCTCCAGCGTACAGTTCTCTGTGCCCGGCGCGCGCGTGCTGGACTTGTTTGCAGGCAGCGGCCAGCTTGGCATTGAGGCATTATCCCGCGGGGCCAAGCGCTGTGTTTTCCTGGATGCTTCCCGCGAGGCGATCCAGATCGTGCTGGCCAACTGCAAAACGGCGGGCGTGTTTGCGCAGAGCCGGGTCATCCCGGATGATGCGTTCCACTTTTTGGCCACCACGCAGGAAGAGTTTGATCTTGCCCTGCTGGACCCGCCGTACCACCACGGCACGGTAGCCAAAGCACTGCCGCAGCTGGCAGCGCACATGGCCCCTGGCGGTGTGGTGCTGTGTGAAACAGAACTGGACGCCGAGCTGCCGGAACAGGTTGAGGGGCTTGTTTTGGCAAAACAATATAAGTACGGCAAGATTTTGGTAAGCCGCTATGAGAAAGAGGAACAGCTATGAATGTTGAGGAACTGCTGGATATGCTGGAGGAAACGCTGGAGGAGGGTACCGCTGTGCCGTTTGCCGCCGCCAAGCGTGTGGTAGATGTGGATCGCTGCCGCGATATCGTGGATGAGGTGCGCAATAACCTGCCCGATGAACTGCACGACAGCAAAAAGATTGTGGCAGACCGCGAGCAGATTTTAAAGAACGCCCAGACCGATGCGGATAACATCATCAAGCAGGCAGAGGAACGCGCACGGGTACTGGTATCGGACAAAGAGATCACCAAGCGCGCACAGAAGATGGCCGTGGAGCTGGTGAACGCCGCACAGGCACAGGCGAAAAAGATCAACAATGCCTCCGCGGCTTATTGTGAGAATATCCTCAAAAACTCGGAGGAAGTTCTGGCCCGCAGTGTGGCGGATATCAAAAATACCCGCATGAACCTGCGCAACCTGGCCAGCCGCGGCCCCCATGGCCCACAGAAACCGAATCTGTAAAATCGGCCCCCTGTGCGGGCTTTGTGAAAGAGATCTGCACGGTTCCTGCCCCGCAAACAACAAATAAGACAGCATTTGTGAAAACTTTATGGCCCGCAGCGCTTTTTGGCGCTGTGGGCTTGCTTTTTGCCCCGCGATTTGGTACTATATAAGTGTTCCAGTGGGTAAAAGTGGGCAGTTTGGGGTTAAAGTGGTGAGTTATCCACACATTCCACAGGGTTGTTAACCGCGAAATTCCGCTGAAACGCTAAAAAAGCGACAGTTCCAACCGGGAAGGGGGCGGGTTCGACAATGTTCATGGGTCAGTATGACTACGCAGTGGACGCAAAGGGCCGTCTGAATTTCCCCGCAAAGTTCCGGGATGGAATGGGCGAAACCTTTATCGTGACCCGCTGGCTGGACCATTGCCTTGCCGCGTTCCCGCCGGAGGAGTTTGAAAAAGTGGCCCAGCGCATTGCCGAAAAAGGTATGGTAAAGGGCCGCAATGTCAGCCGTATGCTGTATTCCTCTGCGGTGGAAGTAACACCGGATAAGCAGGGCCGCATTCAGCTGCCCGCAAAACTGCGGGAATACGCCAACCTGGACCACGATGTGAGCGTGATCGGCAACCGCAACTTTGCGGAGATCTGGAACACCCAGGATTGGGAAGCCCGCCAGGCGGAAAGCGATGAAGATTTTACCGCCGCAATGGAAGACCTTGATTTTTAAGATACACTTTGAGCGGGGGTGTACCCCTGCATGTTAAACCGTGTGAAACGGGGAAAGAGGAGAACACCGTGGAATTTAGTCATATCCCCGTTTTGCTCAGCCAATGCCTTGAAGGGTTGGCCATTGACCCTGCCGGGATTTATCTGGACGGAACGGCCGGCGGGGCAGGCCACTCAAAGGAAATAGCAAAACGCCTGACCACCGGGCGGCTGATCTCGCTGGATCAGGACCCGGATGCGGTGGCAACCGCTGCCGCAAGGCTAAAGGGCTTACCCGCCCAGGTGGTTCAGGCCAACTTCCGCGAAACCGCCCGCGTGCTGGATGAACTGGAGATCCCCTTCATCAACGGCGCGCTGCTGGACCTTGGCGTTTCCAGCCACCAGCTGGACGATGCCGAGCGTGGCTTCTCCTATCACGCGGATGCCCCGCTGGATATGCGCATGAGCCAGCAGGGACCCACCGCGGCAGACTTGGTGAACACCCTGGACCGTGAGGAACTGACCCGCATCCTGCGCGATTATGGTGAGGAACCGTATGCCTGGCAGATTGCGGGTAAAATCGTGAAAGCACGGGAGGAAGCCCCGATTTTGACGACCCTGCAGTTTGCGGACCTGATTGCATCCGCTATGCCGCCTGCCGAGCGCCGCAAGAACAAGAACCCCGCCCGCCGCAGCTTCCAGGCAGTGCGGATTGCCGTCAATGGGGAACTGGATGCCCTGAACGAGGGGATGGAGGCGATTTTCAGCCGCCTGGCCCCCGGCGGGCGGTTCTGCATCATCACGTTCCACAGCCTGGAGGACCGGCTGGTAAAACAGAAGTTCCGCCGCTGGGCCCAGCGCTGCACCTGCCCGCCGGAGCAGCCTATTTGCACCTGCGGCGGGATGCCCAAAGCTAAACTGATTACCCGCAAGCCGATTGAAGCGGACGCTGGTGAGTTGGAAGAAAACCGCCGCAGCCGTTCCGCCAAGCTGCGCGTACTGGAAAAATTATAAGCGTGCCAGGAGGGAACATTGGCAGCGCGGCATGGCGCTTGTGACCATGCCGCACAGCTTAAGGAAAGCCGAAATTTTACGATACGAGAAAGGGGGCGGCGCCCATGGCTTCCACAGCAGCAGAAATTTCAACCAACAATCATTCCGGTTCCTCCCGCACACCGCGGGTGCGCGTTGTCAAGGGCGGACGCTACGGCCTGAGCAAGGCACGCCAGTTTGCCCGCACGGCGGGCACGGTGCTGGTCATTGCCATCTTTTTTGGTTTGTTTGCCAGCATTGTCGCCAGCCAGGCACGCATCACACAGCTTTCCGGCGAAATTGATGACGCCAAGTCGGAACTGACCAATGCCCAGAGCTATAACGACTATCTGTCCACCACCATGGATCAGATCACCAACAGCACCAGCGTCCAGCAGGAAGCGGAGGATCGGCTGGGGCTGGTTAAAATGGACCCCAGCCAGGTGACGTATGTCCGGCTGGAGGATGAAAGCGTGATCGAACGCGCAGCCGGCACAGCAGACAAGTTTTTTGCCGGTATCAAAACCGCAGCGCTCAGTCTGCTTGGCAGTTTTGACCCGTAACCGATCCGGTCAAGGCAATACCGCATAACTTTGGGTGCCCAAGCCGTCAGGTGGGAATCATGCGGTGCTGCCCTTACATTGCGCCAAAGCGTGCATCCCAACAGGAGCACGCTTTTTTTGCCATCATGGGCGGGCGCGTATTCGTGCAAACAGTCTTTTCTGTAAAGGAATGAACCTATGCCAAAGCAACCCGACAACAAGAATCAATCCACGCGTCATCACAACCGCCGCAGCCCGGAGCCGGGGCAGAATCATGCGCTTACACTGAACGGACGCATCATGGTTTTGCTGCTGGTGATCGGCTTTATCGCTGCGGGGTGCGGCGTTCTGATTTATAAGCTGTATACCCTGCAGATCCGGGATGCTGAGCAGTACCGTGTTCAGGCGGCGGAACAGCAGCTTTCCGATACCCAGATCCCCGCCACGCGTGGCTCTATTTATTCCGCTAACGGCAAACTGCTGGCCAAAAGCAGTGTGGTGTGGAACATTATTGCCAACCCGTCCAAGTGCAACCAGGATTATGTGGCGGAAACCAGCCAGAAAATCAGCGAATTGCTGAACGGGAGCGTCAGCGCGGAAAAAATTCAGGAGCAGCTGAGCAAAACGAACAGCCAGTACCGCGTGATTGCCAAGGGCATTGATATGGTAACGGCGCAATCCATTATTGACTATGCCAACACCAAACGCATTACCAACGGCAAGGCGGAGGGGGATCCGGATGCCAAGTACGAAACGGTGCTTTCCATGTACAAGGAATCCTCCTCCACGCGGGAATACCCTAACGGAATGTACCTTTCCTCGGTCTTGGGCTTTTGTGATGACAGCGGCAACGGCATGTACGGCCTGGAAAAATCGTATGATGAGAAACTGGTCGGTACACCAGGGCGCAGCATCAGCAGCGAGAACGCATGGGGCTATGAACTGGCTAACGAGGAAAGCGATACCCACGCGGCTATCAACGGCTATAACCTGAACCTGACCATTGACGATACCATCCAGACCGTGCTGGAAACCGAGCTTTCCAACGCAATTGATGACTATGATGTGCAGAACCGTGCCAGCGCCATTGTGATGAATGTGAACACCGGCGCGGTGCTGGGTATGGCAACGGCGCCGCAGTTTGACCCCAACGATCCGTATAATATCACCGAACCCAAATTGCAGGCTATCCTGGATAATGCCGGAACGGCGCTGACGGAGGACGATATTTCCGTCCTGCAAAGCCGTTTGGGGCAGGACGCCGTAGCGGATATCATTGCGGACGGCGTTGTGAACCCCAACGGAACAAAAAGCATCGACGAAGAAGGCAACGAAATCGACGTTCCCAGCGAAAAAAGCCAGCTGCAGGGCATGATCCGTGAGGCCGAGTGGAAGAACAAAGCCGTGACGGAATTGTATTACCCCGGCTCAGTCTTTAAGCTCATGACGGCCGCTGCGGCGCTGGATTCCGGCCTGATGGGGGCGGACCAGCAGTTTTACTGCGGCGGCAACCTGACAGTATTCCCCAATACCGAGTGGGAACACAGCTACCGCTGCGCCGAGGGCAACACTCACGGCTGGCTGGATATGGCCGGGGCGCTGAACCACAGCTGCAACCTGTACTTTATCCAGGTGGCGGAAAAAATGAGCGCCGAATTCTTTTATAACTACTACCAGGCGTTTGGCCTGACCCAGACCACTGGCATTGATCTGCCGTATGAGGCAAAGGGCATCTCCAAAACCCAGCAGGAGATGGAGCAGGTGGAAACGGACCTGTACTCCACCGCGTTCGGCCAGTCCCAAAAGCTGACCCTGATCCAGATGGCAGCCGCCGTGGCTTCCACCGTGAACGGCGGCTACCTGATGACCCCCTATGTGGTGGATAATATGACGGACGACACCGGCAACGTGGTATGGCAGGCTGAAACCGACATAAAGCGCCAGGTCGTCAGCGAGGAAGTCAGTGAGCAGATCCGCGCCATGATGGAAAACAACGTGGGTCACACCGGTACCAGCAATGACCTGGACTATCACGGTTGTGCCAGCGCTTATGTGGCGGGCTACCGCATCGGCGGCAAATCCGGTACGGGAGAACAGCTGGACTGGAAAGACGCTTACAAGTACCGCCCGGACGGCGACTACCGCAAGGCCATCAGCTTTGCCGCCATCCTTCCGGCGGACGACCCGGAAATTCTGGTGCTGGTCATGATGGATGACCCGCGCTGGATCTTTGACTACGCTTCCCAGATTGTGGCCCCTGTTACCGGCAACATCATCAGCCAGATCGCGCCGTATCTTGGCATTGAACGGGATGCTTCTTATGATAGCAACGGCAGTGTGGAAGTGCCAAATGCCATTGGCACCCGCTGGACTTCCGCCCAGGTCAAGATGAACGCCGCCGGGCTTTCCCACCGGTTTGTGGATACCAGCGACGGCGATGTTGTGTATCAGTACCCCGCAGGCGGCACCGTGGTGCCCGCAGGCTCCACAGTTTACCTGTATACCCAGTCCACCACCGACGCCACCACCACCGTGCCGGATGCCACCGGCAAAACCGGAACCTTTGCCGCACAGATGCTCAAGGCTTCCGGCGTCAATGTGGCAATTTCGGGCAGTGCATCGGACCGTGTTGTCAGCCAGGATATTGAGGTTGGGAGTGTGGTGCCCTACGGCACAGTCGTTACCCTGACCACGGAACCCGACGGCAGCAGCGATGCCCAGCAGGATGCAGATACCCCGCAGGACGATGCCGCCCAGGACGCCGCCGGTGAAAATGATCAGGATAGCACGACCCAGGATGATACCGGAAGCGATGCCGAGCAGCAATAACCCCGGCCACGGCAGGGGAACCCCACAGCAAACTGAAACATGCCGCAACTAAACCAACCAAAAGGAGCGTGTTCCCATGAAAACCATGAACGCGAATGAACTTCTGGCCGGGCTGGCACTGGCCCGCCCGGTGCCCATCACCGCCGTTGTAACGGACTCCCGCAAGGTGCAGCCGGGCTGCATTTTTGTCTGCTTCCCCGGCGAGCGTGTGGACGGCCACGACTATGCCGCCAAGGCGTACCAGGCCGGGGCCGAGTATGTGATCGCCAACCATCCCGTGGAGGGCGTGCCGGAGAATCACCTTGTCATCTGTGAATCCAGCTACCTTGCCATGATCCGTATGGCATCCAACTACCGCACGCTGTTCAGCCCGCTGATGATCGGTGTGACCGGCAGCGTGGGCAAAACCACCACCAAAGAGTTCTGCTATGCGGTTCTTTCGGCTTTTGGCAATACCTTAAAAACAGAGGGCAACCAGAACAATGAGATCGGCCTGCCCAACACGCTGTTCCGCCTGGAGGATACCACCCAGTATGCTGTGGTGGAAATGGGCATGAGCCACCTGGGCGAGATTGCCCGCCTGGTGCGCGCAGCGCGGCCGTCTGCCGGTATCATTACGATGATCGGCGTTTCTCACCTGGAAAATCTGGGCACACGGGAGAATATATTGAAGGCAAAGATGGAAATCTGCCAGGGCCTGCCGGACGGCGCCCCGCTGGTTCTGAATGCGGACGATGACCTGCTGCCCACCGCGCAGATCCCCGGCCGCCTGCGCCCGGTGTGGTTCGGCATCCGCTCCAGCTCCGCCGATGTGCGCGCCATCAATATTCATACCGTAGGGGAGGGTACCGGCTTTACCCTGGTGGATAACGTGGACGGCGAAACCTATGAGTTCAGTGTAACCATCCCCACGGCAGGCGTTCATACCGTGTATGATGCCCTTGCTGCTTACACTGCAGCCACCCGCTTGGGGCTGGAGCGTGCCCGCGCCGCCCGTGCGCTGGCCAGCTATCAGACCACCGGTATGCGCCAGAACATTGTGCAGCACGGCGGTGTGACCTTTATTGAGGATTGCTATAACGCCAGCCCGGACAGCATGAAAGCAGCCTTGCAGATTCTGCATGACCGCCAGCCCGGCCCCGGCGGCCGCCGCATTGCCGTGCTGGGCGATATGCTGGAACTTGGCGCTGCCAGTGAACCCGGCCACCGCCAGACCGGCAAATGGGCTGCCGATGCCGCCGACCTGCTGGTGGCTTACGGCCCGTTGAGCGCAGCCATGGCCGAAGCAGCCCGGCAGAAAGGGCTGCAAACCATCCATTGCCAAGCGGCGGAGGAAGTAGTAGAATATTTACGGCAGAACGTCCGCCCCGGCGATGTTGTGCTGGCAAAAGCCAGCCACGCCATGAAGCTGGATGATGTATTAAAGCGGCTTTACGCGGCGCTGCCAAACGCATAATTGCATATTTTGGGGGAATATCACATGGGAATGATCGTTTCTTGGATGCTGGTTGCCGCGGCAATCGGTGCGTTTGCCGTTACGGCACTTTCAGGCTGTTTTGTAATTCCGGCACTGCACAAGCTGCACTTCGGCCAGACCATCCGGGAATCCGGCCCGACCTGGCATAACAAAAAACAGGGCACACCCACCATGGGCGGCCTGTGCTTCATCTTTGGCATTCTGGTGGCCTGCGGCCTGGTGTATGCCGGGTTCTACCGCTATGCACAGGACCTTTTGGGCATTGTGCAGGTGCGCGCCGCCTTGCTGGCGCTGTTCCTGGCGTTTGGTTCCGGCTTTATCGGTTTTCTGGATGACTATATCAAGGTCGTCAAGCACCGCAACCTGGGCCTGCTTGCCTGGCAAAAGCTTATCATGCAGTTCATTGTTACCGGCGGCTTCCTGGTGGGGCTGCACATGCAGGGCCTGCTGACCACCATCATTATGCTGCCCTTTATCGGTGCGGTAGATCTGGGCTGGGTGTATTACCCCATTGCGTTCTTCGGCATCATCTTTTTGGTCAATGCCGTCAACCTGACGGATGGTCTGGACGGCCTGTGCTCCTGTGTGACCTTTGTTTCCATGCTGGGCTACCTGCTGGCTGCCAGCATGCTCAGCTTTTATCATGTGGCCGTTCTGGCGGCGGCAACGGCTGCTGCGGCAGCGGGTTTCCTGGTGTGGAACTTCTACCCGGCCAAAGTGTTCATGGGCGATACCGGCAGCATGTTCCTGGGCGGTATGGTAACGGCCCTTGCCTTTATCATGGGCCGGCCGGAGTTGGTGTTCTTCTTTGGCATTGTGTATATCTGGGACGCCATGACCGTTGTGATCCAGCGCGTTTACTTCAAGCTGACCCACGGCAAGCGCATTTTCCGCATGACACCGATCCACCACGCATTCGAGATGCGCGGCTGGAAAGAAGTCAAGATCGACTTTTTCTTCAGCCTGATCGCCATTATCGGCGTGGTGCTGGGCCTGATGTACGTTTACATGGCATAAAATATTCTTAGCGTTCAGAAAGGGGGCTGTACCGCAAATGACGCTTGCCCAGCTTTTCGATTTGGCCTTTGGCAACATTGGCAGGTTTTTTAAGGAAATCGCGTTCAAAAAAGAGGAACGCGGCAAACTTTCCTATGGCTTTGTCGGCACGCTGATCCTTGTGTTGACTTACGGGCTGATCATGCTGTTCTCCGCCAGTTACTCCACCGGGTATTACCGCTTCAAGGGGGATATTTACCACTTTATCCGCCCGCAGGCAATTCTGGCGGTGGTGGGGCTGGTGCTGATGTATCTGATTTCCAACATCAACTACCGCAGCCTGCGCCACATGAACTGGTACTTATACATTTTAACGCTGCTGCTTTTGGTGTGGGCCCTGTTCAGTGAGCCGTACAACGGTTGTTACCGCTGGGTGTATATGTTTGGCACAACCCTGCAGCCTTCGGAGCTGGCAAAGTTTTCGGCTATTTTGGGTCTTGCCTGCTTTGCGGACCGGTATTATGAAAAACGGGGAACACTGCTTTACGGCATTGTGCTGCCCGTGCTGCCGCTGCTGCCGGTGCTGGTTCTGCTGTACAAAGAACCCCATAACTCTGCTATCATGCTGATCCTGCTGATTGCGGGCAGTATGATTTTGTGTGGCGGTGTGGGCCGGTTCTGGTGCATCCCGGCGGCAGGCGCGGCTGTGTTTGTGATTTACAAAATGCTGACCGGACAGGATAACTATGTTCAGCAGCGCCTCGGCGCATGGAACGGTGACGAGGGCGATATTTTGTACCAGACCCAGCAGAGCCTGTATTCCATTGCGTCCGGCGGGCTGACCGGCCTGGGCATTGGCAACAGCCGCCAAAAGCACCTCTGGCTGCCGGAAGCCAGCAACGACTTTATCTTTTCCGTTCTGTGCGAAGAGCTGGGCTTTATCGGCGCGGTGATCTGTATGGGCCTTTTTGCCGCACTGATCATTCAGGGCGTTATCATCGCCCTGAACTCGCCGGATTATTTTGGTACGATGCTGGGTATTGGCATTATGTCGCAAATTGCCTGGCAGGCCATGATCCACATTGCGGTGGTCACCAATGTGGCCCCAAATACCGGCATCAGCCTGCCGTTTTTTTCCTCCGGTGGTACCAGCCTGCTGATTCTATTGTGTGAGATGGGCATTATACTAAGCATATCGCGGGCGGGCAACGCGCAAAACGCTGCGCGCAGCAAGCGCTCGCATGAAGAACTTGCCCGCCGGATGAACCCGCAGCGCCGCACTCACAAAGCCCTGCACAGCAACTGAGAATTCCCGCATGCCTGCGGAAAGCATTGTTCTCTTTGGTTTCAGATATAAGGCAATACCGCACAATTCCCGCCTTACGGCTTAAGCACCGCTCCGGCGGCTGCGGCACGGCATCTGCGTTGCCAAAATACTCGATAATACACAAAGTATTATCTGCGCTTTTGGCTTAGCAGCTGCCGCACCTCGCTCGCCGTATCGGCACTTAGAATTATGCGGTATTGCCATAACATAAACGTTCGATTTTACGGAGAAAAGAGGAATCACTATGCGTGTTTTGATTGCTGCCGGCGGCACAGCCGGCCATATCAACCCGGCACTTGCCATTGCCGGAGCCTTAAAGGCGGCGGACCCCGCGGCCGAGATCCACTTTGCCGGGCGGAAAGAGGGCATGGAGTACGGCCTTGTAACCAAGGCAGGGTACCCGTTCCACCATATTGAGATCAACGGTTTCCAGCGCAAGCCAACCCTGAAGAACGTGGGCCGCAACGTGGTAGCGCTCTACCATCTGGCTCTGTCCGGCCCGCGCACGGCGGCTATCCTGAAAGAGGTCCGGCCCGATCTGGTCATCGGCTGCGGCGGTTATGTCAGCGGCCCGGTGGTGCGCGCCGCCGCCAAAAAGGGCATCAAGACCGCCATCCATGAGCAGAACGCATTCCCCGGTGTGACCAACAAGCTGCTGGCCAAGGATGTGGACGTGGTGTTTGCCGCTTCTGCCGCTGCGGTGGAAAAGCTTGGCGCGCCGGAGAAGACCCTTGTGGTTGGCAACCCTGTCCGCCCGGAAATTTTGAACCGTGACCGCGCCGCCGCCCGTGCTGCTGTGCACGCGGGGGACCGCACCGTGATTTTGAGCTTCGGCGGCTCTTTGGGGGCCCGCCGTATCAACGAGGTTGTGGCAGAGCTGTGCGCGTGGGAGCAGGCAAACGATCTGCCCGTGTTGCACCTGCACGCCACCGGCAGCCGCGGCGTAAAGCTGTTTGAGGACCTGGAAGCCAAGAACCACTTTGCCCCCGGTGCCAACCTTGTGGTAAAAGAATACATTGATAATATGCCGGATCTGCTGGCCGCGGCGGACCTTGTTATTTCCCGCTCCGGTGCGCTGACGCTGGCGGAGCTGGAAGCCATGGGCCGCGCGTCCATCCTGATCCCTAGCCCCAATGTGGCCGAAAACCACCAGTATTACAATGCACTGGAGCTGCAAAACGCCGGTGCCGCCATTGTGATTGAAGAAAAAGACCTGACCGGTATCAAGCTGATCGAAACCGTGCATGCCCTGTTGGCAGAGCCCGGCAAACTGACGGCCATGGGCACCGCCGCCAAGACCCTGGGCAACCCCAAGAGCCTGGAACTGATCACCGCAAAGCTGCTGGAACTGGTGAACGGAAAGTAACCTGCCGGAACAAACCGGCAGCAAATAAAAGCTGAAACACAGAAAGGAGGTACACCCCATGGACCGCAATCAGCGCAGCCGAAACCAGAAAAAAAGTGTACCTCCCCGCAAGGGTCAGCCCAGCCATCGCAACACCAAAAGCGCCCCGCCGCAGCGCAGCAGCCGCCCGGCGGGCAGCCAGCAGCGGCCAAAGGGCAGCGGCCAGCGTCCCGCAAAACAGCCCGAACGCCAGCCGCCCAAACAGCAGCAAAAGCGCCCCCGCCCCCAACAGAACCCCCAAAAGCCGGGGTACCGTTCCAGCGCGCCACAGGTGCAGCGCCGCGTTACCCGCGCGGAACAGCTGCGAATCCGCCGCCGCAAGGCCATCATCGGGGTGCTGTGCGTTTTGGCAGTGCTGGTGGTCGGCATTGTGCTTTCCATCAACCTGTTGTTCAAGGTGACGGATTTCCGGGTGGAAAATGCGGACCGCACCACCCCCGCCAATACCGGCATTTATACCGAACAACAGCTGATCGATGCAACCGGCATTCAGGTGGGGGATAACCTGTACGGTTTTTCCACCAAAGAAAAATCTGACCAGCTGTTGGCGCAGATGCCGTACCTGGATGTGGCAGTCGTCACCCGCCAGGCCCCCGGCACCGTGATCATCCGGGTGCAGCCTGCGGTGGAACGCTTTAAGATGGAGTATTCCGGCAGCTGGCTGGTGCTGAGCGAACAGCTGAAAGTGCTGCGTGTGGAGCCGGCAGAGCCGGATAATCTGGTGCAGCTGGATGCCCTGCTGCCAGAGGGCGCGGCCACCACGCCGGGCAGCTTCCTGACACTGGATGCCCCCAGCGAGCCGACCGCCCTGGCAACGGCCATGCCAAGCGGCACCGCAACGCCGGAAAATGCAGACGAAGCCGATACGGCACAGGAGACCCCCAACGAGGTGCTGAACGAACTGCTGGGCGAACTGGACCAGTATGGCCTGCTGGATGGCACCACGGTGCTGACCATGCAGAACATGACCGAGCTGAGCTTTTTGTATCAGGGCCGTGTGTCGGTCCAGCTGGGCACGGCAAACAATCTGGATTACAAGATCCGGTTTGCCGCCTATATCATTCTGGATACCGGTGGCGATGGCCTGGCAAGCAGTGACCGCGGTACGCTGGATGTTTCGGACCAGCAGACGGACGGCACCATTCAGCCGCGCTTTTTGCCGGCGGAAAACCCTGTGGCCACCCCGGAGCCGACCCCGGAACCCCCGGCAGAGGATACCACGGATGCTGCCGCCGATGCAGCGGCAGATGGTGCAGACCTGACTGCCGATGCGCCCCAGGATGACACCCAAAGCCAGGAATAAAAGAACAACCGATCCTGCCGATGCCGTTTCCAAGCGGTGCGGCAGGACTTTTTTTATCGCTGCCTGTAACAAAACGGCGGCCGCGGCCACCAATATCATGTAAGGCGCCTGAACAAAGCGAAAGGAGGTGGGCCAAAGCATGAAACTGCTGGAGCTGGAGGAACTGTACCGGCGCTACCGGATGGATCTGTACCGCTACCTCTGCTTTTTGACCCACGACCCTGTGCAGGCGGAAGACCTGTTGAGCGAAACATTTGTGCGGGTCATCAAGCGGCTGCCCACTTTCCGTGGAGAGTGCGAGGTAAAAACCTGGCTGTTTGGCATTGCACGCAATATCTGGCTGGAAAGCCTGCGCAGGCGGCACCAGTCCGTCAGCCTGGACGATTTGATGGAACGCTACATAACCGATGATGCCCTGACCGAAACCACCGCCGCCCGCCAAAAGCTGCGCCGCGTGCAGGCTTTGCTGCAGCAAAAGGACGAGCGCACCCGCAGCGTGGTATACCTGCGGGCGCAGGGGTATTCGTACCAGGAAATTGCCCAAAAACTGCAAATAACCGAAGCATCCGCGCGGGTGGTGGAGCACCGTACCCGCGCCTGGCTGAAAGCAACTCTGCAAAAGGAGGGATACGACGAATGACGCAAGAAAAAGAAACAAACCGGCAAGCAGAACAGGGAAAAGCAGAAACCGAAATTCCCTGCGCGGTCTGCCGGGATTTGATCCCGCTGGTGCAGGATGGCGTTGCCAGCCCGGAAAGTGAAGCGCTGGTAAAAGCCCACCTGCAAACCTGCCCGGAATGCCGCACCCTGTGGCAGGCGGGCGGCGGGCAGGCCCTGCCACAAAGCCTGCCCGCACCCGATGATGCCCGCCTGCTGCAAAAGATCCGCCACAAATACAATACCGGCCTGCTGATGTTTGCAGCGCTGGGCATGGGCTTTGGGGTGCTGACAAGTTACGGCGAACATTCCAACTGGATCATCCTGATTTTCCCGTTCGTGTGCGCCGCGGCAGTGTACCAGGACCCCCAGATGTGGAAATTGCTGCTGGCAGTGGGGGAGGGCATTGCCCTTTGCGCGCTGCTGCGGACCTTCGTGCGTTATTGGCAGTATGGGGCCACCCTGATGGAGTACCCGGTTACCCTAATTGTGTACAGCGTTTTTATGCTGGGGCTGTGCGGCGTTGGCTGCCTGATTGGCTGGCTGCTGAACTATGCCAGCGGGAAAGGAGAGAAAAAACATGAAAGTGAAAAGTAAGCGGAAGATGGCAGGCATTCTGGCGGCGGTGCTGATTGCTTTGGTGCTGCTGGCCTTTGACTGCATCAACGGCGACCCCATCAGCGAGCGCTGGGCCATGCACCGGGCCATACAGTTTGCGGAAAAACTTTACCCGGACCAGACTTTTACGGCAGAAAACGCAGGTTCGATGCGGGGATTCTGCTATACAACCAGAGTGCAGTCCCAGCAAAGCAAGGATACCTGGTTTTATGTGGAAACGCACTTTTGGCTTTTTACCAGTGATATCTATACGATCGACCACACCCAGTACATAGATGCGCGGCTTAATACATCTAATCGCATGGAGCTGGAGGCGCAGGATGAGGTGGCACCGGTCCTGGTTGATGCTTTGTCGGAATACGACATTCCCTACGATGAAGCGGAGCAGTGCGTGATGGTGATTCTGCCGTATGAATCAGGGAAAAATGCCTTTGATCTGGGCATGGAATACCAGCAGTGGCTGCCATTGGACGCCCCGTTTGAAAAAGACATTTTGCAGCATATACCGGCCAAACTGTGGGTCACGATTGAAACCACATCGCAGCCCCAGCAGGCGGATTTCCAGCCTGCCCTGCAAAAAATAAAAGCCGCCTGCGAAGCAAACGGCTACCATTTTGCCACCTATAATGTGACCATGATCCAGCGGGATATCCCCTATGAGACCGCTCTTGCCCAATGCATAGAATCCGGCGATGTGGCGGCGGGGGAGATTTGAAGCATGATAATAAAGCCATCATTTACGGTGCGGTAGGGCGGGATGCCCTTATCCCGCCGTGGAGAAACTTTGCCGGTTGCGGCAAACGCCGCAAATAATTTGTAGGGGACGATGCTCGTCATCGTCCCGTGAACGAGCCGTGGCCAATCATTTACCCCCACATATGGCAAACGACCGCTGGCGCACAATGTGCGCCCCTACGGGTGGGATGTATGGTAAATGATGATTGCGCGTTATAAAACGCGCTCTGTAGGGAACGGTCTTGATCGTTCCGAAAACCATAAATTAGATGTATGATGGAATATAATCCCCCTAAAACTCAAAAAGGCTGCTCCTTCAACCGAAGAAGCAGCCTTTCGCTTATTCATCCAATCATGATGCTATCGTAATCTTATAATTCCTCAAGCCCAAATAAATCAAACATTCAGCTCCACATGCTGGCCAAGATCCTCTTTGTTGGCGTCCAGCACGGGACGGATAACTTCGGCCAGGAACTCTTCCACCTGCTGCGGGGCGCGGCCGGTGAAATCTTCGGGGCTCAGCTCGGCCTCGATCTCCTCGCGGGTCAGACCGAATGCAGGGTCAGCTTCCACGCGGGCAATCATATCATTGGGCTTGCCCTCCTGCTTGACCACAGCGGCAGCGGCCACGGCGTGCTCGCGCAGGCGCTCGTGCAGCTCCTGGCGGTCGCCGCCTTTCTTGACGGCTTTCATCATGATGTTCTCGCTGGCCATGAACGGCAGCTCAGCCATCACGCGGCTGCGGACAACCTTGGGGTAAACCACCAGCCCGTCCGAAACATTCAGCAGAATGTTCAGGATGGCATCAGCGGCCAAAAAGCCCTCAGCCATGGCGATGCGCTTGTTGGCGGAATCGTCCAGCGTGCGCTCAAACCACTGGGTGCCGGCGGTGATGGCGGGGTTCAGCACATCCACCATCAGGTAGCGGGAAAGCGCGCAGATGCGTTCGCAGCGCATGGGGTTGCGCTTGTACGGCATGGCGGAAGAACCGATCTGGTTCTTTTCAAACGGCTCCTCCATCTCCTTAAAGTTGGCCAGCAGGCGGATGTCGGTGGCCATCTTCATGGCACTCTGGGCAAGACCGGCAATGGCGGAAAGCACATTGTAGTCCACCTTGCGGCTGTAGGTCTGGCCGCAGACGGGCACAACCTTGTCAAAGCCCATCTGGGCGCACACATCGGCTTCCACTGCCTTGACCTTGGCAGAATCGCCGTTGAACAGCTCAATAAAGCTGGCCTGGGTGCCGGTGGTACCCTTAACGCCGCGCAGGGCCAGCTGGCTGATCTGGTGGTCAATCTCCTGCAGGTCCATGTAGAACTCGTTCATCCACAGGGTAGCGCGCTTGCCAACGGTGGTCAGCTGGGCGGGCTGGCAGTGGGTGTAAGCCAGGCAGGGCATATCCTTGTACTGCTCGGCAAAATCGGCCAGGTTGGACAGCACGCCGATCAGCTTTTTGCGCACCAGCTGCAGGCCTTCGCGCATGATGATAACATCGGTGTTATCGCCAACATAGCAGCTGGTAGCACCCAGGTGGATGATACCCTTTGCCTTGGGGCACTGCAGGCCGTAAGCGTAAACATGGCTCATGACATCGTGGCGCACCAGCTTTTCGCGGGCAGTGGCTTCCTCGTAATTGATGTCGTCCTTGTGGGCTTCCAGCTCGGCAATCTGTTCATCGGTAATGTCCAGGCCCTGCTTCTGCTCAGCCTTGGCCAGCGCAATCCACAGCCTGCGCCAGGTGCGGAACTTGTTATCGTCCGAGAAAGTATACTGCATCTCATCGGAAGCATAACGGGTGGAAAACGGAGAAATATAACGATCATGTGCCATTGGTCGGGTTTCCTTTCTTACAGCATGTCTTACAGTTTGAAGTAGTTCACGCCGCCTTCAAAAATCGGCTGGTACTTGTCGCCGGTAACGTTTTTGTACAGGCTGTCGCCGCTGCGCTCAGAATGGCCCATCTTGCCGAACACGCGGCCGTCCGGGCTGGTAATGCCCTCAATGGCCAGCACAGACCCGTTGGGGTTGTAGCGCATATCCATGGTGGGCACGCAGTTCAGGTCAACATACTGGGTGGCAACCTGGCCGTTGTTGATCAGCTGCTGCAGCAGGCCGTCATTGCAGACAAAGCGGCCTTCGCCGTGGCTGATGGCGATCAGGTGTTCATCATCCACATTGCATTCGCTCAGCCAGGGGCTCTTGTTGGAAGCTACGCGGGTGCGCACCAGCATGCTCTGGTGGCGGTGGATGGTGTTAAAGGTTAGGGTCGGGTCGTTCTCGGTAATTGGGCGGATCTCGCCATAAGGCACAAGGCCCAGCTTAATCAATGCCTGGAAGCCGTTGCAGATGCCGAGTGCCAGGCCGTCACGCTGGTTCAGCAGACGGTTGACGGCATCGGCCACAGCGGGGTTGCGGAAGAACGCCGCAATGAACTTGGCGGAGCCGTCCGGCTCATCGCCGCCGGAAAAACCGCCCGGCAGCATCAGAATCTGGCTCTGGTCAATCTCTTTCACCAGGGCTTCGCAGCTGGCGGCAACGTCGGCGGGGGTCAGGTTCTTCAACACCAGAATGTGCGGGTCGCCACCGGCGCGGCGGAATGCGCGTGCAGTGTCGTATTCGCAGTTGGTACCGGGGAACACAGGGATGATAACGCGCGGGGTGGCCAGGCGCACAGCCGGGGCAACGCGCTGGAAGCAGTTGACCTTGTATTCCAGGGATTTGACTTCCTTGCCAGCCTTGAGGTAGGGGAAGACAGGCTGCAGCTTTGCTTCCCATACATCCTGCAGGTGCTGCAGGTCGATGTTTTCGCCGTTGACGTTGATGACGTAATCCACGGTGGTGGAACCGAGGAATTCACCGGCAGAAGCATCCAGAAGCTCCAGAATAACTGCGCCATAGCAGGGCTTGAACAGGTCGTCCAGGTTGATATCGCGGCTCAGGGACAGGCCTACGTGGTTGCCGACGCACATCTTGAACAGTGCTTCGGCAATGCCGCCGTAACCCGGCGTTGCTGCGGCCAGCACCTTGCCTTCGTCGATCATCTGCTCCACGATCTTGTAGATGGAAAGCAGGCTGCCGATCTCCGGCATGCCGTCCTTGTACTGCGGCTTCAGGATGACAACAGAGCTGTTGGCTTTCTTGAACTCAGGGCTCATGACGTTGGCGGTGTTGCCAATGGCGGTGGCAAAGCTGACCAGCGTGGGGGGAACATCCAGGCCTTCAAAGCTGCCGGACATACTGTCCTTGCCGCCGATGGAAGCAATGCCAAGGCCCATCTGGGCATCCAGCGCGCCAAGCAGGGCGGCCAGCGGCTTGCCCCAGCGTTCGGGGGCAGTGTTCAGGTGCTCAAAATATTCCTGGAAAGTCAGGTACATATCCTTGTGGCGGAAACCGGCGCAAACCAGTTTGGTTACGCTTTCCACAACGGCCATGTAAGCGCCGCGGTAGGGGTCCGCTTCAGTCAGATAGGGGTTAAAGCCCCAGGCCATGCCGGAGCAGGTGGTGGTTTCGCCATCCACCGGCAGTTTGGCAGCCATGGCCATGGTGGGGGTCAACTGGTATTTACCGCCGTAAGGCATCAGCACGGTGGAAGCGCCGATGGTGGAGTCAAACCGCTCGCCCAGGCCTTTCTGGCTGCAAACGTTCAGGTCGCCAACCAGGTTTTCCAGCTTTTCGGCAAAGGTGGAACCGGCCCACTGGGGCTGCCATACCGTGCCGGGCAGAACATGCACATCGGCATGGCGCTCGGCACCGTTGGAGTTCAGGAACTCGCGGGAAAGGTCCACGATGGCAACGCCGTTCCAGTTCTCGCGCATCCGCTTTTCCTCGGTAACGGTAGCAACCACGGTGGCTTCCAGGTTTTCCTCATTGGCAAGGGCAATGAACTTTTCGGCATCCTCAGCGGCAACGGCAACAGCCATGCGCTCCTGGCTTTCGCTGATAGCCAGCTCGGTGCCATCCAGGCCCTCGTACTTCTTGGTAACTTTGTTCAGGTCAATGTTCAGGCCGTCGGCCAGCTCGCCGATGGCAACGGAAACGCCGCCTGCGCCAAAGTCGTTGCAGCGCTTGATCATGCAGCAGGCGTCCTCGCGGCGGAACAGGCGCTGCAGCTTACGCTCAATGGGGGCGTTGCCCTTCTGCACCTCAGCACCGCAGGTTTCCAGGCTGGTCAGCTTGTGGGCCTTGCTGGAGCCGGTAGCGCCGCCAATGCCGTCACGGCCGGTGCGGCCGCCCAGCAGGATGATCACATCGCCGGGCTGGGGCTCTTCGCGGCGGACATGGCTGGCCGGGGTAGCACCCACAACAGCGCCGATCTCCATACGCTTTGCCACATAGCCGGGGTGGTACAGTTCAGCAACCTGGCCGGTGGCAAGGCCGATCTGGTTGCCATAGCTGGAATAACCGGCAGCAGCAGTGGTAACCAGCTTGCGCTGGGGCAGCTTGCCGGGCATGGTTTCGGCAACCGGCTTGAGCGGGTCGCCTGCGCCAGTCACGCGCATGGCCTGGTAAACATAGCTGCGGCCGGACAGCGGGTCACGGATGGCACCGCCGATGCAGGTAGCAGCGCCGCCGAACGGCTCAATCTCAGTGGGATGGTTGTGGGTCTCGTTCTTGAAGAGGAACAGCCAATCCTGCAATTCGCCGTCCACATCGCACTTGATTTTGACGGTGCAGGCATTGATCTCTTCGCTCTCGTCCAGGTTCTGCAGGATGCCGCGCTGTTTCAGGGCCTTGGCGCCGATGGTGGCCAGGTCCATCAGGGTGCGGTTCTTTTTATCGCGGCCGGTCTCGGCACGCAGGGCCATGTAACGGTCAAATGCAGCCTGCACAACTTCGTCGTCAATCTTGACATCGTTCAGGATGGTGCCGAAGGTGGTGTGACGGCAGTGGTCAGACCAGTAGGTATCGATCAGGCGGATTTCGGTAATGGTCGGGTCGCGCTGTTCAGATTTGAAGTAGTTCTGGCAGAACACAATGTCGGCGTGGTCCATGGCCAGGCCCTTTTCATTGCGGAAATTCTCCAACGCAGCGTCATCCAAAGCGCAGAAGCCGTTCAGGGTTTCCACAGCGGTGGGCACGGCAAATTCCATTTTCAGGGTATCGCGGGTGTCCAGGCTGGCCTCGCGGGCTTCCACCGGGTTGATGACGTACTTCTTGATGGCTTCCAGATCCTCTGCGCTCAGCTCGCCGTCCAGCAGGTAGATGCGGGCACTGCGCACAGACGGACGCTCGCCCTGGCTCAGCAGCTGGATACACTCGGAAGCAGAATCTGCACGCTGGTCAAACTGGCCGGGCAGATACTCCACAGCAAACACCGTCTTGGCGGTGGGCAGCTCGGTATAGGTCACATCGACTGGCGGTTCGCTGAACACGGTGGGGATGGCTTTCTCAAACAGGTCGCGGTCAATGCCTTCCACATCATAGCGGTTCAACAGGCGCAGAGCTTTCAGGCCCTTAATGCCAACCAGCTCAACCAGTTCATGCTTCAGGCCCTGGGCTTCGCCGTCAAAGCCGGGCTTTTTTTCTACATAAATGCGGTAAACCATTCTTGTTTAACCCTCCTGTGCTTTCATTGCCGCAAGGGCACGGGCACCAATATCACTGCGGCGGTGCAGTTTGTCAAAATGGATGCAGTCAGCAGCGGCGTAAGCCTTTTTCAGGGCTTCGGGCAGGGTGGTGGCGGTTGCCGTTACACCCAGCACGCGGCCGCCGTTGGTAACCAGCTTGCCATCCTTGATGGCGGTACCGGCATGGTACACGGTCACATCGGCAGCACCGGGCACCTGGCCATTCTCCAGGCCGGTGATCTCCTTGCCCTTTTCATAGGCAACGGGGTATCCGCCGGAAGCCAGCACCACACAGGCGGCAGCGCCATCGCTGAACTTGACCTCGGTCTTGTCCAGCGTGCCGTTGGTGCAGGCCTGCATCACGGTCAGCAGGTCGCTTTCCAGCAGGGGCAGCACTACCTGGGTTTCGGGGTCGCCAAAGCGGCAGTTGTATTCAATCACCTTGGGGCCGTCCGGGGTCAGCATCAGGCCAAAGTACAGGCAGCCCTTAAAGGGGCAACCCTCTGCCTGCATGGCGGCAACCGTAGGCAGGAAAATCTTCTCCATGCACTCGGCGGCAATGGCGGGGGTGTAGCAGGGGTTGGGGGCAACGGTGCCCATGCCGCCGGTGTTCAGGCCCTCGTCATGATCCAAAGCGCGCTTGTGGTCCATGCTGGAAACCATCGGCTTGACGGTTTTGCCATCACAGAAGGACAGCACGCTGACTTCCGGCCCGGTCAAAAATTCTTCCACCACAACATGGTTGCCGGAAGCGCCGAACTTTTTGTCCAGCATGATTTCCTTTACGCCATCGGCGGCTTCCTGCTCATTCTGGCAGATCAGCACGCCTTTGCCCAGCGCCAGGCCATCCGCCTTGATAACAACCGGGTACTTGCCCTTGCTGCGGATGTAATCCATCACCTTGGCGGGGTCGTCAAAGGTTTCATAGCCGGCGGTGGGAATGCCGTATTTTTTCATCAGGTCCTTGCTGAACACCTTGCTGGCTTCAATGCGGGCGGCAGCGGCATCCGGGCCAAAAGCAGGGATGCCCACCTTGGCCAAAGCATCCACCATGCCAAGGGCAAGGGGATCGTCCTGTGCAACAACAACATAATCAAAGGCTTCTGCCTTGGCAAAGGCGACCATGGCGTCTACATCCGTTGCAGGGATGTTTTTGCAGGTGGCATCGTAACCAATGCCGCCGTTGCCAGGGGCACACCAGATATCGCCGCAGTCGGGGCTTTTTTTCAGCGCGCGGATAATGGCGTGTTCACGCCCGCCGCCGCCAACAACCAGAATTTTCATGGCAAACTCCTTGTTGTAATAAATAAGAAAGAATAAATAATAAAGAATAATGAAGGTGTGCCGCATGCGGCACGGTTTTGGATATTAGAACTCTAATATTTTATAAGCGGTGCGCAGCGCCGCGGTCCACCTTCATTTTAATTATTTTTTATTAACTATTCTTTTCCCAATTTTTTTACGAAAAAATTGGGAACTTAGTGATGGAACAGCCGGATACCACAGAACGCCATGGCAATGCCGTACTTGTTGCAGGTGGCAATAACCTGATCATCGCGGATGGAGCCGCCCGGCTGCACAATGGCGGTCACACCGCTGCGGCGGGCGCGCTCAATGTTGTCCCCAAAGGGGAAGAATGCATCACTGCCCAGGGCAACATTCGTTACCTTGCTCAGCCAGGCTTTCTTTTCCTCGGCAGTCAACGGGGCAGGCTGCACAGTAAAGGTTTCGGCCCAAACGTCATCCCCAATCACATCCTCCGGGGTATCGCCGATGTAAACATCAATCGCGTTATCGCGGTTGGGCTTGGCGATATCCTCGCGGAACGGCAGGTCCAGAACCTTGGGCATATGGCGCAGCTGCCAGTTGTCGGCTTTCTGGCCTGCCAGGCGGGTGCAGTGGATGCGGCTTTGCTGGCCTGCGCCCACACCGATGGTCTGGCCGTCCTGCACATAGCAGACGGAGTTGGACTGGGTGTATTTCAGCACGATCAGGCTCATGATCAGATCGCGCTTCTGGGCATCGGTCACCGTCTTGTTCTCGGTTACAAAGTTTTGCAGCATGGTATCCACGCTGATCTCCAGATCCTGGCGGCCCTGCTCAAAGGTGACACCGAATACGGTGCGGCGCTCCAGCGGAGCGGGGATATAATCCGGATCAATGGCAACGATGTTGTAGTTGCCTTTCTTTTTGGATTTCAGCACTTCCAGGGCGTCGGCGTCATAGCCGGGGGCAATGATGCCGTCCGAAACTTCGTGCTGGATCAGCTTTGCGGTGGCAAGGTCGCACACATCAGACAGGGCGATCCAGTCACCAAAGCTGGACATGCGGTCCGCACCGCGGGCGCGGGCATAAGCGCAGGCCAGGGGAGAAAGCTCAGCCTCTGCACTAATATGATACATCTTTCTCAGCGTTTCGTCCAGTGGCAGGCCAATGGCGGCACCGGCGGGGGAAACATGCTTAAAGCTGGCAGCAGCAGGCTGGCCCAGGGCTTTTTTCAGGTCGCGCACCAGCTGGTAGCTGTTGAACGCATCCAGAAAGTTGATGTAGCCCGGCTTGCCATTCAAAATGGTAACGGGAAGATCAGAACCGTCTGCCATAAAAATGCGGGCAGGCTTCTGGTTGGGGTTGGTGCCGTATTTCAGCTGGAATTCGTTCATAAGTTCAGCCCTCCACCGTGTTGTATTTGTTCAGGATCACATCTTCATAATCGCCGGTTTCCAGCGTGATGGCACGCACAAACAGGCTGACCTTATTATCTTCGTTCAGGGCTTCCCACAACTTTCCGGCAAATTCGTCGGCATCGTTCTGGTCCAGTGTCACGCGCAGCGGCTCACCGGCAAAGCTGGGGATGGGGGAGCCGTTTTTCTGGTAGGTGGTAATCAGCTGGCCTTCGCCTGCAACGGGCTGCGGATAGTCAAAGGTCTGGCGCTGCACGCTGGCGGGGTTGCCATCGCAGCTTTTCAGGATGCTCAGCTTGTAGCCGCCGCGACGCATATCCACAACGCCGGAAATGCGGGGGGTAAAGTTGGGGGCATCGTCCTCAAAAGTGCGGGTGGCAAGGGCTGCTTCAAAGCCGTAACCAGGGAACAGGTTATCCCGCATGTAGCGGTAAATGGTATCCGTCTGGTCACCGTTGGTCACAATGGTGGTATCGTTCAGGGTCAGAACCGGGTTATAGATGATCAGATGGGGATCTTCCAGCTTGGCGGGGTCTGCGGCTACCGTGCGGATGCCGCCGGGGATGGCGTCAAACACGCGGTTGCGGCTGTTGGCGCTGCGGCCCATGATCCAGTAAGCAATCATGGCTTTGGTGCCGTCCGGCGAACGGCCGATGCAGATGCCGCGGCCGGGATATTCGTTACCGGCCAGATAAGTATAAAGATTCTTTTTCATGCGGGAATCCTCCTTGTTCGGTCAGGCTTCGCCATTGCACACCATGGCAATGGCCTGGGGCAGCAACTTCCATTCGGCTTCCACCATCACGCGCTTCTGCAGCACTTCGGGGGTATCACCGGGCTGCACTTCCACGGCTTTTTGCAGCAGGATGGGCCCGCCGTCACACACTTCGTTGACAAAGTGGACGGTAGCGCCGGTCACTTTCACGCCGCGCTTCAGCGCTTCCTCATGCACTTTCAGGCCATAGTAGCCGGGGCCGCAAAAGCTGGGAATCAGGCTGGGATGGATGTTCAGGATGCGGTTGGGGTAAGCGGCAATCACGCTGGGGCCCAGCACGCTCAAAAATCCTGCCAGAACCACCAGCTCAATGCCATGGTCTTTCAGCACACTCAGCAGGGCAGTGTCAAACTCCTCGCTGGTGGCGTAATCCTTGCGGCGCACCACGGCGGTTTCCACGCCGAAGTTTGCAGCGCGTTCCAACGCATACACACCAGGTTTGCTGGCAACCACCAGGGTAACCTTACCGTTGGGGTTCTCCCCGCGGCGTTCGCTTTCCAGGATGGCCTGCAGGTTGGTGCCGCCGCCGGAAACCAGCACAGCAATCTTCATCATACCAGCTGCACCCCGCTGCCTTCGCCAATCACACCAAGGCGGTAAGCATCCTCGCCGTTGGCTTTCAGGATCTCAATGGCCTTGTCGGCATCCTCGGCAGCCACGGTCAAAATCATACCAACGCCCATGTTGAAGGTGTTGAACATATCGCGCTCCGGAATGTTGCCCTCTTTAGCCAGCACATCAAACAGCACGGGGGTGCGCACATCGCTCTTCTTGATCACAGCGCAGCAGCCGGCTTTCAGGCTGCGGGGAATGTTCTCGTAAAAGCCGCCGCCGGTAATGTGGGAAACGCCCTTGACGGTAACTTCCTTCATCACGGCCAGCACAGGCTTGACATAAATCTTGGTGGGGGCCAGCAGGGCTTCGCCCAGGGTCTTGTCCATGCCGTCAAAGGTCTTTTTCAGCACATCGGGGTTGTTCTCCAGGTCAAAGATCTTGCGCACCAGGGAGAACCCGTTGGAGTGTACGCCGGTGGAAGGCAGGGCGATGATCACATCGCCGGGCTGCATGGTGGAGTTGTCCAAGATCTTGCTCTTGTCCACAGCGCCAACAGTAAAGCCGGCCAGGTCGTACTCGTCCTCCGGGTAAAAACCGGGCATCTCGGCGGTCTCACCGCCAACCAGGGCACAGCCAGCCTGCACGCAGCCTTCGGCTACACCGGCAACCAGCTCGGCAATGCGCTCCGGCACGTTTTTGCCGCAGGCGATGTAATCCAGGAACACCAGCGGCTTGGCACCGGCGCAGATGACATCGTTCACGCACATGGCAACGCAATCAATGCCAACGGTGTCATGTTTGTTCATGTACTGGGCAATGCGCAGCTTGGTACCAACGCCGTCCGTGCCGGAAATCAGCACGGGGTGGGGCATATCGGTGCAGTCCAGCTCAAACAGGCCGCCAAAGCCACCCAGGCCGCCAATGCAGTGCTCGTTCATGGTGCGGGCAACGTGCTGCTTCATCAGGTCAACTGCCTTGTAACCGGCGGTAATATCCACACCAGCGGCAGCGTAGCTTGCAGAATAGCTTTTTTCCATTATGTTTCTCTCCTTATCAGCTTACAGGCGTTTTTTGGTCTGGGACTGGCTCAGGGGTTTATCGTATACAATGTCCATCGTCTCGTTGGGGGCGGGCACCGGGTAATGGCCGGTAAAGCAGCCGGTGCAGAACCCGCACTTGCTGTGGATGGCCAGCTGGGTCACATGTTCAATGCTCAGGTAGCCCAGGGAATCGGCCCCCACGATCTGGCGGATCTCCTCCACCGTATGGCCGGTGGCAATCAGGTCTTTTTCGTCCGGGATGTCGGTGCCGAAATAGCAGGGGTGGGCAAACGGCGGGGCCGAAATGCGGTAGTGTACTTCCTTGGCACCGGCGTCGCGCAGCAGCTTGATGGTGCGGGCGCTGGTGGTGCCGCGCACGATGGAGTCATCCACAAGCACAACGCGCTTGCCCGCAACGGTGGAGGAAATTGCGTTCAATTTGATGCGCACACTGCTTTCACGCTGGGCCTGGGAGCCCTGGATGAAGGTGCGGCCCACATATTTGTTTTTAATAAAACCCACGCCATAGGGAATACCGCTTTCCTGCGCATAGCCAAGGGCGGCATCCAGGCCGGAATCCGGCGCACCGATGACGACATCGGCTTCCACCGGATGCTCCTGTGCCAGAAAGCGCCCGGCCTGCAGGCGGGCGTCATGCACGCAGGTGCCCTCGATGATGGAATCGGGGCGGGCAAAATAAATGTACTCAAACACGCACATCGTGTGCGGCGCGGTGCCGCAGTGGGTGCGGATGGTGCGCAGGCCGGTGTAGTCTGCCACCACGATCTCGCCGGGCAGTACATCGCGCACAAAGCGGGCGCCCACGGCATCCAGCGCACAGGATTCCGAAGCAAAAGCCCAGCCGGAGCCATCCGGCAGCTGGCCAATGCAGAGAGGGCGGAAGCCATTAGGATCGCGCGCGGCGATCAGTTTGGTGTGGGTCATAATGACCAGGCTGTAAGCACCCACGATCTGCTCCATCGTGCGGCAGACAGCTGTTTCAATATCCGGGCTGATCAGGCGGTTCTGGGTCAGCAGATAGCCGATGACCTCGGTGTCCGAAGTGCCGTGGAAGATCGAACCGTTCATTTCCAGCTTGTGGCGCAGCTGGGGGGCATTGGTCAGGTTGCCGTTGTGGCAGATGGCCATAGTGCCCTTGCAGTGGTGCAGAACCATGGGCTGGGCGTTGGCGCGGGTGCGCTGGCCGCTGGTGGCATAGCGCACATGGCCGGTGGCCATCTTGGCATCCTGCGGCAGGTCAGCCAGCACGCGCGGGGTAAATACCTCGCTGACCAGGCCAAGATCGCGGTAGCCGGTCAGCACACCGTCCACGTTCAGGGCAATACCGCAGCTTTCCTGGCCGCGGTGCTGCAGGGCATACAACGCGCTGTACACGGCGCTGACCATGTTGGTTTTGCCGGTGGAATCATAGATACCGAACACGCCGCATTCTTCATGCAGTGCTTCGGCGGGACAAAGCTCCTTCATTCAGTTCTCCGTTTCCTGTTTCAAACGATGGCAGGGTGCACCGGAAGAGCGAACGGCGGTTCCAGTACACCCTGAACATTGGCTGGACTAAGCTTGGTTCAATCAGCCCAGCAGGCGCTTCATAACTTCCTGGTAGGCATCGGCCTCACCGCCAAGGCTGCGGCGGAACAGGTCTTTATCCAGGTGGGCACCGGTGGTGGCATCCCAGAAGCGGCAGGTATCCGGGCTGATCTCGTCAGCCAGAATGATGGTGCCGTCAGACAGGCGGCCAAACTCCAGTTTGAAGTCAATCAGGCGGATGTTGGCATCCAGCATGATCTTCTTCAGCACTTCGTTGACCTTGAAGGCGTACTTGGCAATGGTGTCCAGCTCTTCCTGGGTGGCAAGGTCAAGGGCCAAGGCGTAATAATGGTTGATGAACGGGTCATGCAGGTCGTCGTTCTTGTAGCTGTACTCCAGGATGGGGGTCTTGAACACCTTGCCCTCGGGCACGCCCATGCGCAGGCTGAAGTGGCCGGCGGCAACATTGCGGATGATGACTTCCAGAGGAACGATCTGAACCTTCTTGACCAGGGTATCGCGGTCGTTCAGCTCCTCAACATAATGGGTGGGGATGCCTTCTTTTTCCAGCTTCTGCATCAGAGCGTTGGACAGCTTGTTGTTGACAATGCCCTTATCGCGGATGGTGCCCTTCTTTTCGCCGTCGCCGGCGGTGGCATCGTCCTTGTAATGAACCATAACGATTTCGGGGTCAGAAGTTGCGAATACCTGCTTAGCTTTGCCTTCGTACATCTGTTCTTTAATTTCAACGTTCATTGTAATGCGCTCCTTTATATTCTTTCATGAATTGATTTATGGAATCCTTTTTATAAAAAGGGATAAAACAACAGCAAATAAACCGGGATTTGAAGTTACATAGCTGCGGCTTCGGCAGCGATGGCGGCGTCCTTTTTGGCAATGGCGGCGGCGGTGTCGGTACGGAACTGATCCAGCTTAGCGGCAAGCTCATCATCGGCAACAGCCAGGATGGCAACGGCCAGGTAAGCGGCGTTCTTGGCACCGTTCAGGGCAACCGTGGCAACCGGGAAGCCGGAAGGCATCTGCACGGTAGCAAGCAGAGCATCCAGACCGTCCATGGCACCGCCCTTCATCGGGATGCCGACCACCGGCAAAGTGGTGTTGGCGGCAAAGGCACCTGCCAGGTGGGCCGCCATACCGGCAGCGCACAGGATAACACCGTAACCATTGGCGCGGGCAGATTTGGCAAAGGCAGCGGCGGCTTCCGGCGTACGGTGGGCGGAAAGAATGTGCGCCTCAAACGGTACATCGAAATCTTTCAGCACCCCGCAGGCACTTTTTACAACCGGCCAATCACTGTCAGAACCCATGATGATGGCAACCTTTTTACGGTTCGGCATGTTACAGATCCTCCTTCAAAAAATAAGAGCGCGGTGTACACGGGTACACTGCGCTTATACAAGGCTATTATGCTTATAATACACCGCATGAAGAACACAGCTGCGCAAACCGACCGGGAATGGTCCGAAAAGATTCGTGTAATGCACAAAGTCGCCCTCCATCCTTTAATGTATGGCTGGATCCCCCGGCGGGCTGTGTACAGAATAACACACAAAACACCCGTACGGAAAATCTCTGTAATTAAAGTGTAAAGCGTGCAGCGCAAAAAAGCAAGAGCCAAAACTTTTTTTGGCGCACTTCCTATTGTGTTTAAAATAAGATAGGGCTTTTTGTCAAAGTTGATGGAGAAAAACGGGGTGAAGTATGACTTTTTTGATAAGGATTTTTGTGCTATAATAACCATACCAGAAAATACTGCCATAAGGCAGGATGGGAAAGGGGTATCGCAATGAAATTGTTCCACACAGCCCTTGTGCTTGGCAAGGGGGGCTTTGGCACACAGCTGGGAGAAATGCTGGCGGAAGCCGGCGGCTATTCCCGTATTTTGTACCTGGATGACCAGGCACCGGACGCTGCGGGCAAACTGGCAGATTACCTGGATCCCACCATCAGGGAACGCTGCACCGCGGCTTTTGTAGGCCTTGGCAACAATGAGCTGCGGCTGCAATGGCTGCAAAAGCTGGTGGCTGCGGGCTACCAGACACCGGTGTTTGAACACCCGGCGGCAGAAGTATGCAGCAGCGCAGCCCTGGGGGCAGGGACCGTGGTGCTGCCATTTGCCTTTGTGGGCGCAGGAACCAAAGTGGGGGCAGGGTGCATCATCAATGCCGGTGCCATTGTGGACCATAACGCCGTGCTGGAAGACGGTGTGCATGCCGCCCCCCGTGCAACCATCAAAGCCGGGGCAACCGTGGAGCGCTGCATGAAAGTGGACAGTGGCGAAATTATCCGCAGCCCATGGGAAAAATAATGCAGCTGCGCGGAACCGACAGCCAAACAATGCAGGCAGAATTTTGAAAAAAGCGGCCCCGCAATTTGGGTATATTGCGGTGTTGCCCTTAATAATAAACGAACGTAAAAACCAGCCGCCTGCCGTGCAAATGCACAAAGCAGGCGGCTGGTTTTATAAGTCGTAAGCAAAAGGTGAAAATCAAGCAGGGAACAACCTGCCAAAAGAAGCAAAGCGCTTACCCGACGTTTTCAACATTCTCCTCACCATCCACCGGCAGGGTGGTGCGCGGGGTCACGCTGAGGGGGTCGGGCAGGGTGTTGTTTTCAACATCCTGCAACACCTGCGGCACACCGGGGAAGAACTTGGCGATGCCGCAGCCTTTGCAGTGCAGGCCATCGAAAAAGTCGGTTTCATCCAACCCCTTAATGCAGGTGGGGTCATAACTGCCGTACAGCGGAATATTGTAGTCATGCGCATACTGGCGGATCCAGTTTTCAGTTTCAAAAAAGCCCTGGTGCTGGTCGGTTTCCGTCAGCAGAAAGTCATACAGGTACGGGTGCCAGGGGGAGAGGGCCAAAATCACCGTGGTGCCCTGGTTTTGCGCATACTGGATAAACTTGTCAAACGCTTCTTCCTGCTTGGGGGAAAGCGAGTCGAACCCTTCCATATGTACGCTGTTGAACGTGGGGCAGGCTTCGGCGGCAAGGGCGCGCACCTGGTCAGTGTTGGCATCCCGGAATGCGGGGTCATACAGTACACTGCCGTCAGAGCGCTTGATGGTGGTGGGCTGCTCGTAAGGGTCGCCGTCCACCGGGTTAAAGTCAATGGGGTTGCCATCGTCATCCGTCACAACGCTCTGGCCGCGGTTCTTTAAGTAATAGTCTACGTTGCCCTGAAAATAAGCCGGTTCCACCAGCGCTTTCCACAGCGCCACGCGGTCCTCTTCCTCATAGTCGGTTTCAACACCGAGAACCTTAGTCAAAAATTCGTTGTACAGCTCCACATCGGCGCGCTTGTCAAAGGCGGCTTCGTCCCCATACAGCACCCAGGGATCCACGCTCCAAATCAGCACCTTGGGCGCTTTGCCGTAGCAGACCATCTTATAATAGCTGGTCATGTTATCGCGCACATCCGCGCCGGTAACGCCCATGTTGAAAAAACTGTCGGTTCCGACAAGTTCCCGTGTGAACTGTAATACGCGGCTGGAGCCGATGCCGATCACTTCCGGGGTGTCCGGAACATCCTGTGCAAACAGCTGGACAACCTCGCGCTCAATTTCGTTCATCTGCTCAAAGTTGCTCACATCATAGCCCTGCAGCATCAAGTCCACAATGCGGCGGGGGGCAAGCTCACCCTGGAACAGGCCGCTGCGGTCTACCGTATAGCTGAACCAGACCATGAAAACCAGAATGGGAATGAACAGGGCAAACTTGAACAACGTTTTGCTGCCAAAGTATAACCGGCGGACCAAACCATGCAAAAAGCGAACGAAGATATTTGGCTTTTTGGGGCGTCTGCGCGGTGAGGGAGCGGATTTTTTTTGCTTTGTGGTGGGCTTGCGGGCCGGGGCGGCAACAGCACTGCGGCTGACCTTTTGGGTGCCGCGCGGGGCGGAAGCAGGGGTCTGTGTTGGCATAATTGATCTCCCTCCCCCGTTAAAATTGCTGGTAAATGAACGCCGACTGCCCGAACGCGGCAAAGAACAAGATGGATACCGCAGCGGCATAATAGACCGTCCAACGCAGCACAAAGCACTGCTTGCGGATCCAGCGGGCAACATTGTTGCCGTTGTGCTCCATGGCCAGCACAATGGCGGTACCGCAGGTCAACACCACCGGCAGGCGGCCGTCAATGCCGCTGCTGGTGACCAGATTGGTAACGCTTTCCCATCCAGCCGCAAAGCCGCCCTGCCAGCCCTGCAGTATTCCGGCGAATACCTCGCCGGGGACAGCGTTGTAAATGGCGGAAGCAAAAAACACCATTGTAAAGCTGAACAGCAGGTAGGTGATGCAGCGCTGGAGAAAGGTCTGTACGGCAGGCTCGCGGTACAGCGGGTTATAGCGCCACAGCACTTTGCGAGGAGCTTTGGTCAGCTGGGCAATGACTGAAATCACGCCGCAGGCAATGCCCCATTCCAGATAGCGCAGGTCAGCCCCGTGCCATAGGCCGCTGACGGCAAACACGATCAGCGTGTTCAGCATATGGCGCACCACGTTGCAGCGGCTGCCGCCAAGAGGAATGTAGATATAATCCCGCAGCCAGCCGGTCAGGCTCATGTGCCAGCGCTGCCACAGCTCGGCAAAGCTGGTAGCCTCGAACGGGCTGTGAAAGTTTTCCAGCAGGTCATACCCCAAAATGCGGGCAGCACCGATGGCGATATCGCAGCAGCCGGAAAAATCCAGGTAGAGCCGCAGGCTGAACAGCAGGGTGGCGGCCACCAGGTTGGGGCCGTTCATCTCAGCGGGGGTATCGTACACCATCTTGATGTACAGGTTCATATTGTCCGCCAGGACCATCTTTTTGGTGTAGCCCCACAGCATGCGGAACGCACCGCCTGCGCAGCGGGTGTAGCTGAACCGGCGGGATTTGTGGATCTGTGGCCGAAAATGGGGGTACCGCTCAATGGGGCCGGTGGTCATGGCAGGAAAAAAGCTGACGAACAGCGCATAATGCAGCGGGTTCAGCTCAACCTTGCAGCGGCGCTTGTATACATCAATGGTGTAGCTGAGCGCAGCAAGGGTAAAGTAGCCCAGGCCCAGCGGGGTAACCATATCCGTGCGGGGCTGCAATACCGTGCCGCCCAGGATATCCGTGGCGAACAGGTTCCAGTATTTGTAATAGAACAAAAGCCCCACACAGGTGAACACCGCCAAAAGCAGGAAAATCACCCGCACGGGACCTATCCGGCATTTGCCGATCACCAGCCCGCAGCCCCATGTGACCAGTGTTGCCGCAATCAAAACCGGTACCAGCAGGCGGTCGTTGGCCCCCCAGCAGTAAAACAGGTAGCTGGCAGCCAGCAGACAGTAAGGGCGCAGAACACGGGGCAGGGTATAGTTCAAAAGCGCCACTGCCGCAAAAAAGCCAAGAAATAGCAGTGTTGTCAGTTCCATCCTCAAACTCCTTTGGCGGGGTTATTTGCCGCTGAGTTTTTTCTCCAAATCCCGCACGCGCTTTTCCAGGATGGCATTTTCCTGGGTAAGGCGCTTGCACTTATCCGCAAGCTGGCTGACGCCGATGCTTAAACTGAGCAGCACCAGCAGCACAAAGCAGAACATGAGCATAAATACCAGGTTGACCGGCATTTGTACATCCAGCAGATCACGCAGGACGTAAACAACATAGGGGAATACCGCAAAGATGACAAGAACCACGGCCAGTGCCAGCCAGAGAAGGCTGTATTTTACGCTCATTTGGCCCTTTTTCAGCAGCGCAAAAATAATCAGCAGCAGGATGGCCGCACCCAAAATCATAAAAAACTGGAAATGTGCCGTCATGGGCGTTGTGCCTCCTTATTTGCTTTTCGGCTGGTGGATTTTCTTGATAGAAAGGCGGTCAATGATCAAAGACAGGGAAACCTTGATCATGTAATACGCGCTTTTAAAACTGCGAATGCTGGAAACGCCGCCCTGACGTTCTTTCATGACGACCGGGGCTTCGCCTACGCGGAACCCGGCCAGCGTGGCAGCCAGAATGGCTTCCGGCTCCGGATAATCCGAAGCATAATGCTCCGCAAAATAGGCGGTTAGCTGGGGACCGGTGGCACGGAAACCACTGGTGACATCCAGAATGCGCTGACTACAGAGAATATGGATGAGCCAGCTTAAAAAGCGGATGCCGACCCGGCGCATAAAGCTTGTCTGGAAGCCTTCGCACTTGATAAAGCGGCTGCCGATGCACATATCCAGCTTGCCATCCAATACCGGCTGAACGACCTGCATCAGATAAGCGGGGTCGTGCTGGCCGTCACCGTCCATCTGTACAGCAACATCATAACCATTGGCGCGGGCATAGCGATAACCGCACTGCACGCCGCCGCCAATGCCAAGGTTGACCGGCAGATCCAAAAACGGGTAGCCATGCTCCGCCAGCAATTCAGCCGAGCGGTCGGTGGAACAATCGTTGATGATCAAAAAGTCAACCTGCGGGCAGGTGGCACGCAGGCGTTCCACGGTGCTGACGATGTTGGCTTCCTCATTATAACAGGGAATGATAACAAGAATTTTGGCTGGGTGATTCAAAAGGGCACCTCACATCAGGGGAACGGCCGGTTTGGCATCAAACGCGGCCTTCCAAAATAAAATGTTCCAGTTTGCGCAGCAGCTCGCTGCGGCGGTAATGCGCAAGATAATATTCTTTGGCGCTCTGGCCCATGGCGGCGCGCTGGGCGGCGTCCATGCGGGTCAGTGCCAGCAGGTTGTCTGCCAGGGCAGCGGCATCACAGGCAGGGGAGCTTAACCCGCCTGCCGCGGCAACCGCCGCATTGCCGGCACCGTCCATACTGGCCAGGACCGGCTTGCCGGCGGCCATATAACTGGCAACCTTGGCCGGTACGGTCAGCCCCAAGTCCGGCGAATCCGACAGGCAGACGATCAAAGCATCGGCCAGCGCGGTGAACTTGGGGATATCCGTTGCCGGAACACTGCCATAAAACGTAACGGCGTCCTCGGCGTGCAGCTCTTTCACTTTGGCTTCCAGCGCGGCGCGGCTCATGCCATCGCCCACCAGCAACAGGTGCAACATATCCGCCCCGCGGCTGCGCACATCCTGCACCGCCGTGATGACGGTCTCCAGGCTTTGGGCGGGGGTAAAAGTGCCGGTAAACACCAAGTTGAACCGCCCGCCGAACTGCGCCTGCAAAGCGGCATCCGGCTGAGGAACGGCGTAAAAATCCTCGCAGTACTGCGGGATCACAGCAATTTTTTGCGGCGGCATACCGGTGCGCTGGCACAGCCGCTGCTGCAGCGGCTCACTCATGGCAATCAGTCGGTCGGCCTTCTTATATAAAGCGTCGCTTACACCCTGGGCAATCGCGCGCAGGGCTTTGTTCTTCACATTCAGCACGCTGTACAGGTTTTCGGGCCAGATATCCAGCACATAGTTGGTAAAGGGAATGTGGTGCTTTTTGGCATAGCGGATGGCGGGCCAGCACATCAGTACCGGGCTGGTGTTAAAGCAGAACACCGCATCGTACCCGCCCGGCAGGCGATGCAGCGCATGGGCGGCGTACCACGGCCAGCTGACATAGTTCAAAAAAATGTTGACCGAGGTGTTGCCCCTGCGCGGAACCTCTTTGCAGCGGTACAGGCGGGCACCGTGCCATTCTTCTTCAAAAGGGCCGGCAGCGCTGTAACCGGGGAACCATTCGCCTTTTGGGTAATTGGGCAGCCCGCAAAGCACATCCACCGCAATGCCATCCTGCAAAAAACCTTCCACAATATCATTGATGCGGAAATTTTCCGGCCAGAAATGCTGCGTAACAACAAGAATCTTTTTTTGAGAGGGCAAAGGGCACACACCTTTCGAAAGTTAGGAGTTAGGAAGTAGGAGTTAGGAGCTGAAGAACGGCTGCTAGACTTGAGGTCTTTTGCAATCTATAAAATGCTCTGTAGGGAACGATCTTGACCGTTCCAAAGCATTCAGCTTGTCGCAGCCTCAAAAAACTCCTAACTCCTCACTCCAACCTCCTAACTAAAAAAACTCAGTTTTTTCTCCACACCATCTTATTAACCACCCCGGTGTAGCTCTGGATGATCTTGACGACCTTGGTGGAAACGTCTTCAGTGTAGTAGGGGACGGGGATGCCGTTGTCGCCGTTGGCGTTCATGGCAACGGCGGTGGCAACTGCCTGTTCCACGCCGCCCTCGCTGATGCCGGCCAGCACAAAGCAGCCTTTGTCCAGTGCTTCAGGTCGCTCGGTGGAGGTACGGATGCAGACAGCCGGGAACGGATGTCCCACGCTGGTAAAGAAGCTGGATTCCTCCGGCAGGGTGCCGGAATCGCTGACCACGGCAAATGCGTTCATCTGCAGATGGTTGTAATCATGGAAGCCCAGGGGCTCATGCAGCTTTACGCGCTCGTCCAGCTGGAAGCCCATGGCGTCCAGCCGCTTTTTGCTGCGCGGATGGCAGGAATACAGTATGGGCATATCATAGGTCTGGGCCAGGTGATTGATGGAGGTGAACAGGTCGATAAAGTTCTTTTCGGTATCAATGTTCTCCTCGCGGTGGGCGGAAAGCAGCATGTATTTGTGCGGCTCCAGCCCCAGGCGCTCCAGCACATCGCTGGCTTCGATCTTGGCCAGGTTGGCGTGCAGCACTTCCGCCATGGGGGAACCGGTCACAAAGGTGCGCTCCTTGGCGGTGCCTTCGGCATTCAGGTAACGGCGGGCATGCTCGGAATAGCACATGTTCACATCGGAAATGTGGTCCACAATGCGGCGGTTGGTTTCCTCAGGCAGGCACTCGTCAAAGCAGCGGTTGCCGGCTTCCATGTGGAAGATGGGAATGTGCAGCCGCTTGGCCGCAATGGCGGAAAGGCAGCTGTTGGTATCGCCCAGAATCAGCAGGGCATCGGGCTTCTGTTCCACCATCAGGGAGTAGGACTTGGCAATAATGTTGCCGATGGTTTCACCCAGGTCCTTGCCGACGGCATCCAGATAGAAATCCGGCGCACGCAGGCCCAGGTCCTCAAAGAATACCTGATTCAGGTTATAATCATAGTTCTGGCCGGTGTGGACTAGAATCTGGTCAAAATACACATCACACTTTTTAATCACAGCCGACAGCCGAATGATCTCCGGCCGCGTGCCGATAATGGTCATAAGTTTGAGCTTGTTCATTGTAAAACACCCGATACAGTTAGAAGGTAGGAGTGAGGAGTTAGGCGTTGAAGAACGACTGCTGGTTTTATTGTCTTCCGCAAACGATAAAGAGTTTCGCAGGGAACGGCTTTGAATGTTCTGAGACATTTACCTTGCCCAGGTTTCAAAACTCCTAACTCCTACCTGAGTATGTACGTTTAAAATGTTACACTTTCAAAAAGAACGTGTCCGGCTTGGCGGGGTCAAACGGTTCGTTGGCCCACATCAGGGTCACAAGGTTTTCAGTATCGCTTAAGTTGATGATGTTGTGGGTGCAGCCGGGCAGCATCTGCACGGCGGTGGGCTTATCGCCCCACACCTCAAACTCCATCACTTCGTCACAGCCAACTTTGCGCTCCTGAATCAGCCCGTGGCCGGAAACCACAATAAAAAATTCCCACTTGGTGTTGTGCCAGTGCTGGCCCTTGGTAATGCCGGGCTTGGAAATGTTCACGCTGAACTGGCCGCAGTTTTCGGTTTTCAGCAGCTCGGTAAAGCTGCCGCGCTCGTCTGCGTTGACTTTTAAGGGGAAGGCAATCCGCTCCTTGGGCAGGTAGGAAAGATAGGTGGAATACAGCTTTTTGGCAAAGCTGCCCGCCGGGATCTCCGGCACCACCAGCGTGGCGGGCTGGGCGTGGAACTGTTCCAACAGATCCACAATCTCCCCAAGGGTCACTTTGTGGGTGACGGGAACAAAGCAGTAACGGCCATCCACGGCAGGCACCGGGGTAAGGCCGTCATAATTGCAGCGGTGGGGCGCAGCTTCCAGCGCATCCAGCATCTCTTCTACCAGATCGTCAATGTACAGCAGTTCCAGCTCAGTTGCGCGGTCATTGACGGTGATGGGCAGGCCGTTGGCAATGTTGTGGCAGAAAGTAGCCACGGCGCTGTTGTAGTTGGGGCGGCACCATTTGCCAAACAGGTTGGGAAAGCGGTAAACCAGCACCGGGGCGCCGGTGGTTTTGCTGTATTCAAAGAACAGTTCTTCTCCGGCCAGCTTGCTTTTGCCGTAATCGCTTTTGCCATAGCGGCCGATCAGCGTGGCCTGAATGGAGCTGGACAGCATCACCGGGCAGGTGTTGCCGTGGGCTTTCAGCGTATCCAGCAGGGTGGAGGCAAAGCCGAAATTACCTGCCATGAACTCGCTTTCCACTTTGGGGCGGTTGACCCCGGCCAGGTTGAATACAAAGTCTGCCTTGGCGCAGTATTCATCCAGCAGCGCCGGAGCCGTGTCCAGGTCATACTCAAAAATATCAGTAATGTTCAGGGCCGGGCGGGTGCGGTTTTTGCCATCGCGGATATTTTTCAGGTTTTCACACAGATTGCGCCCGACAAACCCCTTTGCCCCGGTGACAAGAATGTTCATGCCTTGCCTGCCTCTTTCAGTGCTTCCTGGATGTACTCGGTGGTCATGATCTTTTTGATGGTGCCCTCCACATCCAGGCGGCGGGTGTTGTGGCTGGTATAATCTTCATCGGCCTGGGTGTGAACCTGGCCCTTGATGAAGTACTTGTCATAGTTCAAGTCGCGGTTGTCGGCGGCAACGCGGTAATAGTTGCCCATATCCTCGCTGCGCATCCGCTCTTCCTTGGTCATCAGGGTCTCGTACAGCTTTTCGCCGTGGCGGGTGCCGATCACGCGGGTGCCGGTGTCGCCAAACAGCTGCTGCACGGCTTTGGCCAGATCGCCAATGGTGGAAGCATCGGATTTCTGGATGAACAGATCACCCGGATTGGCGTGCTCAAAGGCAAACATGACAAGGTCAACGGCCTCGTCCAGGTTCATCAAAAAGCGGGTCATGTTGGGATCGGTGATGGTAATGGGGTTGCCGGCCTTGATCTGCTCCACAAACAGCGGAATCACGCTGCCGCGGCTGCACATCACGTTGCCGTAACGGGTGCAGCAGATGACCGGGCCGCCGCGCTGTGCGCTGACACGCGCGTTGGCAGTGATAACATGCTCCATCATGGCCTTGGAGATGCCCATGGCATTGATGGGGTAAGCGGCTTTATCGGTAGAAAGGCAGACCACGCGCTCCACGCCTGCTTCAATGGCGGCATGCAGCATGTTGTCGGTGCCTTCAATGTTGGTGCGCACGGCCTCCATGGGGAAAAACTCGCAGGAAGGAACCTGCTTGAGCGCAGCGGCATGGAAGATAAAGTTGACGCCGGGCATCACATCGCGCAGGCTCTGGATGTTGCGCACATCGCCGATGTAGAACTTGACTTTATTGTAATAGTCAGGATAGTTGGCCTGCAGCTCATGGCGCATGTCGTCCTGCTTTTTCTCGTCACGGCTGAAAATGCGGATCTCGCCGATATCAGTCGTCAAAAAATGCTTGAGCACGGTGTGGCCAAAGCTGCCGGTGCCGCCGGTGATCAACAAGGTTTTATCTTTGAAAATGGTATTTGCCATGGTTTCCTCCTGTCAGGGGACGAACTTTTGGTGGTAGGCGCAGTAGCGTCGGGCATCTTCTAATGCCCATAAAGCCAACACTTCCCCTATATACAACCAATTCTAACATAAAAGTTACAGCTTGAAAAGGGCCTGACCTTGGAAAATGCTGTTTTTTGTGGTACAATACCCCCAGTGCAACCATTATCATTATACAATAAAGGAGAATCAGATTTTATGCGCGCTTATGAACGTTTGCTGAATTACGTTAAGGTGTATACCACCTCGGACCCCGTAAGCGATACCCACCCCACCACCGCCCGCCAGTTTGACCTGGCCCGCATGCTGGTCAAGGAGCTGCAGGACCTTGGCCTTGCGGATGCCCATGTGGATGAGCACTGCTATGTTTACGCCACGCTGCCCGCCACCCCCGGCCACGAAGCTGCCAAGGGCCTTGGATTTATTGCCCATATGGATACTTCCCCCGATGCACCGGGTGAGAATGTGAAGCCCCAGATCCATGAAAATTATGACGGCGGCGATGTTGTTCTGCCCGGTACCGGCGCAGTTCTCAGCACCAGGCAGTTCCCATTCCTGGCAAAGCTCAAGGGCCAAACCCTGATCACCACCGATGGCACCACCCTGCTGGGTGCGGACGACAAAGCCGGTGTGGCCGAGATTATGACCATGCTGGAGATCCTGCAGAAAGAAAACCGCCCCCACGGCAAGATCTGCGTGGGCTTTACCCCCGATGAGGAGGTTGGCCAGGGTGCTGACCTGTTTGATGTGGAGCATTTTGGCGCAGCCTATGCCTACACGGTGGACGGCGACGAAGCGGGCGAAATCAGCTATGAAAACTTTAACGCTGCCGCTGCTTTTGTCACGGTACACGGCTTCTCGGTCCATCCGGGCAGCGCAAAGAACGCCATGAAGAATGCGCAGAACATTGCCATTGAGTTCCACAACGCCCTGCCGTATTACGACCGCCCCGAATACACTGAGAACCGCGAGGGTTTCTACCACCTGTGCAGCATGGAAGGCGATGTGACCGGCGCCAAGCTGGGCTACATTGTGCGTGACCACAGTGCCGAAAGCTTTGCCGCCCGCAAGGAGACCATGCGCCACATTGCCAAGCTGCTGAACGAAAAGTATGGCGAAGGCACCGTGGAGCTGGAGCTGAAGGACAGCTATTTCAGCATGCTGGAAAAGATCAAGCCGCATTTCCATCTGGTGGAAAATGCCCGCGCCGCCATCCGCAAGGCTGGCCTGGAGCCGCTGGAAACGCCCATTCGCGGCGGTACGGACGGTGCGACCCTGTCTTACATGGGCCTGCCCTGCCCGAACCTTGGCACCGGCGGCTTTAACTACCATGGCCCGTGTGAAGGCATCACGGTAGAGTCTATGGATAAGGCAACCGAGATTCTGCTGAACCTGGCCGATATTTATAAGGATGTCCAGTAACCAGCGCAGCCTTTTTGAAAAAAGGCCTGGCGAAAAACTTTAATTGGCTTCGCATAAAAAAGAGTAATAGTCGTGTGGTGCCCACGGCGGCGCATTTTAACTAGGTCAGCTGCTCCGGCAAGAAGTATTCTGGCCAGAGCTGCCAACCTGTTTTATTCGCACCGCCGCGGGCGGTGCACCGACATTATTCTTTATTCATTATTATTTATTATTTCATTCCTGATAGAAAAATAGCGCCCGACGGTTTAAGCGTACCTGTCGGGCGCTGTTTGTTTATTTGCTTATTTATCCGGTTCACAGTCCAGAATGGAGGGAATATTGGCCCATTTATCCGGTTCGGCTTCGTACCGTTCGTGCAGCCAAGCAACGGCGGCATCGAGCCCCTCCTGATTGCCGGGGAACTCTGCCATCTCCTGCTTTTCATCGGCAGTGTGTTCCAAGCTCCATGGGCCGGGCCAGATGGTGGCGGTCAGATATTCGATCTTCCGCTTGCCGCTTTCATCGGCGGGGTCAGCTTTTTTGGCGGGGGCTACCAGATAGCGCATGCCGCCCTGTGCGCCGGAGTACGGGTTGCCGCAGTGGAACCAATGGTAGATGGGCAGGCAGTCCAGCATAAAATCTCCTCACTTTCAGGTTTTGCTGCGGTTCAGTTCCGCGCGTAGTTGGATCAGGCGGGCAATATCTTCCTTATCGGCCTGGGTCAGTTGGTCTTTCAGATTCTGGTAGGCGGCAATGGGTTCGTCCTGAATCAAAGCGTCCAGTTCCGCCCCGGCAGGGGAGCCCTGCCACCCGGCCAGGTAGCCGGGCGCCACGCCAAGGCAGGCGGCAATGCTTTCCAGCTTATCCAGCGGAATATTGGTTACAATGCCGGTCTCGTATTTATAAACCGCTTGTTTGGTCACATGCACCTGTTCGGCCAGCTGCTCCTGTGTCAGCCCTTTGGCGGTGCGTGCTTCGCGGATGCGTTCCCCAATGGTCATGCGGATCACCTCCCAAAAAGTATAGCAAAAAACCTGCGGGTTTACAAGATGATAAAAATGACTTGACAAGTTACAGCAAGGATGCTATCCTGTGAGTGACCTGATAAGTTTCAAGAAGGAATGTTCTCTTTCGGTTGCAAAACAGGCAAAGACAGAGAAAACAACAGCAAAGCGGCGGCAGCAGGGCCGCTTTCATATGAAATACAAGTAACTTATCAGGTTTCAAATGGATCATAAGGAGGAATGGAATGACCCACGAAATTGAACTGGAAGGATATTACCCTAAAATTCTTGGCAGCCCCATGCGTATGCTGTGCCTTGGCACCAAAGCCAGCTATGGCATGGAGGTTCTGCATTTCCAGCGCGGCACCGGGTGGGATGGCCTTGCGCTGGATGTCACGTTTACTCCGGACCCCCAGGCGGAGGGGACAACGGTGCTGGCGGATGCAGGGGACACCGTAGCGGTGCCGCCCGCCGCCACAGCGCAGGCAACCAACAGCGGCAGCGTTACGGTGCGCGGCGTGCGGGATGGCGTGCAGTGCATCAGCTGCAACATCCCATACCTGGTGCTGAACCACGCCCCGGTGCCCGGCCAGCAGACCGACCCGGCGGAAAGTGTGTGGAAACAGTATGCCGATAAGCTGATCCCCGCGGGCGGCAGTACCGGGCAGGTGCTGGCCAAGGCGTCCGCGCAGGATATGGACCTGTACTGGGCCGACGGCACCACCACCCAAACCGAAACCACACCCCACATGCTGACCAACGCGGGCCGCAGCAAAAAGAAAGCCATTGTATCGTTTGTGGATGACGACTGCCGCAGCGAAGCGTACACCGTGCTGTTCCCGCTGGTGCAGGAACTTGGTATGCCTTATACCGTGGCTTGCCCGGCGGGGCTTATGGGCAAAACCGGCCGCATGACGGTGGAACAGCTGCAGAAAATGGCGCGCAGCGGCGTGACGGTGGCATGCCATACGATGACCGAAACCGATATGGAGCAGGATACCCCCGAAACGCTGGAAGCCACCCTGCAGCAGTTTGAAGCAGAGATGCGCCGCTGGGGCATCCGCGGGGTGCGCAGCTATGCCTATGTGAACGGGCGCTATAAGGCGGATTGCCTGAACACCGTAAAAAAGCATTTTGACCTGGGCCTTACGGTGGAAAAAGGCATCAACCAGATCCCGTATGAAAGCTGCCGCATGAAGCGCGTGGAAGTGTTCCCAAAGAACAAAAGCTACACGCTGGAGGATGTAAAAGCATGGGTAGACAAAGCCGTGCAGGATGGCGGCTGGCTGATTTTGATGACCCACGCATGGTACACGACCTTTGATGCAGCACAGCTCAAAGAGCTGGTGGGTTATATCCGGGCCAGCGGTGCGGAGCTGATGGACCTGTACGATGCACTGGATGCCACCGGCAACGTGGTGGAAGCGGGCGACTACCAAAAGCCGGGCGCGGATGCAGCGGAACCGTTTTTTGTGGTGGATGCGGATGGCCGCGCCTGGACCAACGCGCTGGAGAACTTACGCCCGGCAGATGGCATCACCAATGTGGGGGCAGCCCTGCAAAGTGGATATGTGATCTCCACCGCCACCGGCAAGGCAATCAAAACATCAGATACCGGGTTCCGGGTCACCCAGCCGGTGGATGTGACAAGCGCGGCCCAGGTGTTGGTAACGGCCTGGGCGTATGCGGGTTTTGCGCTCTATTCTTTCTTTGATGCGGCGGGTACCTGCCTTGCCGTAAAAGCGGCCGATGCCGATTATGCTGCGGGCGGCAATACCCTGACCCGGCAGGCAGTGGCCGTGCCGCAGGGGGCAGCCACTTTGATCGTGGCAGGCAATTTGTACCAGGCGCTGCCCGCCGTCAGGCTGGTCAGTGCGGCAAACCTGGTGCAGCAGGTAAAAAGCATGACGGTTGCCTGGCACGCCAACTATGTGCTCAAAATTTCCGGCTCGACCGTCAACTATGCAAGCGAAAATCGGCGCATCAGCGAAAAAGTTGCCGCTGCGGCAGGGGATACCTACCGCCTGAGCTGTTCGGCCAACTGGAACAACGCGCTGTATGTGATCTATGCGGCAGACAACAGCGTGCTGGCCTGCCGCCAGGCCCCCAACAATGCCGCTGGTGAGGTACTGACCGACTTTGCGGTGACAATGCCGGAAAACACTGCCTATTTCCGCGTGGCAGCAAACCTGGAAATCCAGCCGGAATCCTACGCGGTGGCCCAATACACCACCCGCATTGCGGCCAAAGCCCCGGTGCTTACGGTTGCAGCGGTGCGCACCCTGCTGGATATTTTGCGGGCGGGGACCTATACCCAAAGCCAGCAAAGCGCCATCCAGAATCTGGAAAATGCACTGCTGATCATAGACTGACAATACAGCGCGGTTTTTCAACAAAAAATCCAAAGGCTGTTGAATAAAAAGAAAAAGCGCAGAACCACTTTTGGTTCTGCGCTTTTTTGGAGCGGGATACGAGTCTCGAACTCGCCACCTACTGCTTGGGAAGCAGTCACTCTACCGGATGAGCTAATCCCGCATCGGTAGCTTTTATTATACTTCCCAAGTTCCGGTTTGTCAAGCCCCGGTCGAAGGTATCAGCCGTCAACGGATTCAATCGCGCCAACGGGGCAGGTCTGCATGGCATCGGTGGCGGCGGCTTCATCGGGGCCGGTTACATCGGCAGGGGCAGCGGCTGCGGTGCCGCCGTCCGTCATGGTAAAAACTTCGGGGCAGGTGCTCACGCACAAACCGCAGCCGATGCAGTCGGCATTTACATGGAACTTCATGGGCAGTCATCCTTTCACGATGTGTTATCAACAGTATGCCCAATCAGCGGCAATCAATCCATGCTTTCTGCGTTTTCTGCGGCGGCTTCCCCGGCGGCATAGGTTTCGTTGGTGTGGCCTGCAAAGGGGTAGGTACGGGTTTCGGTGGCGGTAATGCTGGTTACGCCGAACCAGCGGGCGCGGCCCAAAGCGAGGGAATCCTCACCGTTTTCGCGGATATCCGGCAGGCCGTATGCGCCGCACCATTTGGTGTAGGGTTCGATACCATAGCTAATAATGTTAGCTGCGGCGGGCTCATCCAGCTCGCTAATCTCCTGCCGCAGCGTCTGGGTGCGCACATGGTCCATCATCCAGTAGCTGGCAATGTCATACCCGGCTTCCAGCATGTGGATGCCGCAGACGATCCCCACGCAGGCGCTCAGGTAGGCAAGGCCCCGGCGGAACGCTTTGATGTTCAGCTGTACCAGGCAGGCGGCGCAGGCGGCAGCCAGCAGAGCAAACACACCGTGGGTGGAGCGGGGATAGTAGTCATGGCTGCCGATCATGGCAAAGTTTGCCCCCAGCGCCCCGGCCAGCAGAATCAGCGGCCACAGCAGGTCAGCTTTTACAGCATCCTGCCGGGCAAAGCAGAGCAGCAAAAACAAAATCGCAAAGGAAAACAGCAGGGGCAGGGCATAGTCTTTGAGCATATTCAGGCAGGCAAAAAAGCGCATGGCGTACCGGGTCAGCAGACTGTCGTAATCGCTGAAGCCGCTGGCACGGTTAAAGTTGCCTCGCGCGGTGATGAGCAAAGCAAACCCAACCAGCGCCCCCGCCAGGCCGGTCGCCATCCAGGCGGGCAGCCTGCGCTCCCGCTTGAACACAACAGCGCCGGCCAGCACCAAACAAACCAGCATTCCGGCGCTGGTATTCTCGCTTAACCAACCAGCCAGCAGCCCGGCCAACGCCATGCCGGCCGCCATGCGCGCCGTACTGGCAAACGGCTGCTGCAAATAATACCGCCAGGGCAGCAAAAAGGCGCAGCATCCCACCGTGGCCCACAGGTAGTTGCAGGCGCCACACATCCACAAATTGGTCTGGCCAAATACAGGGCTGATCTCCCACAGCGCGGCATAAATCAGGGCCAAAGCCAGCCAGTCCGCTTTTTGGCTGCGCCGCCCAACGGCCAGCTTGTACAAAACCAGACCCAGCGCCATAAACATCCCAGCATTGCACACATTAAACAGAAGCTTGGGAAACATGGTGAACCCCTGGGCAAAAAATTTGACGATGACCCGGCCGCTCCATTCGTGATAGTGGAACACCAGGCTGGAAATCAACTGCGGCAGGCTGTGCAGCCGTTCGCCGGTATCAAAGGCATAAGCGAAAGTGTAATCATCGGCCAGGTAGGGCGTTAAGCAGTTCAGCAGCAGCATCCAGCAGAACACCAGCCCGGCCACAAGCCGGAACATGCGGCTGCTGAGGGGCTTTTTTGTTTGTGCCATGGGCAACCTCCAAAACAAAAACGGGCCCCCTGCCGAACAGGGGAGCCCGTAAGATCAACATTATCTTTATTATATCGGTTGTGCTGCCAAAGTGCAAGGTCAGTCCTTTTTGTTGCGGGCGATGCCTGCAACAACGCCGGAAAGCGCCAGCAGCGCCAGCAGGTTGGGAACCGCCATCAGACCGTTAAAGAAGTCCGCCAGCGCCCAAACCAGATCCACTTTCAGGGAAGAACCGATCAGGATGAACAGCACAACAATCAGGCTGTACACCTTGGTGTACTTGGAGCCGAACAGAGCGTTGAAGTTGACCTGGCCGAAGAAGTACCAGCCCAAAATGGTGGAGAACGCAAAGAACAGCATGCAGATGGCAATGAACACCTTGCCGAAGGAACCAAACATCAGGCTGAATGCGGCCTGGGTCAGGGCGGTGCCGGTCATGCCTTCCGGAATCAGGCCGGAGGTGATCAGCACCAGGGCGGTCAGAGTCAGGATGACAAAGGTATCAACGAATACGCCGATGATGGCCAGCGCACCCTGGTCCTGCGGCTGCTTGACCTTGGCCAGTGCGTGGGCGTGCGGGGTGGAGCCAAGGCCGGCTTCGTTGGAGAACAGGCCGCGGGCAACGCCGTAACGCATGGCCTGCTGCACGGTAACGCCAGCCACGCCACCGGCAATGGCCTGCGGCTGGAAAGCCAGGGTGAAGATCTGAACAAATGCGTTGGGAATGGCGGATGCGTTCATGACCAGGATGATGACGCAGCCGATAATGTAAAACAGTGCCATGATGGGAACCAGCTTTTCGGTAACAGCGGCAATGCGCTTAACACCGCCCAGGAAGATGAAAGCTGCCAGAACGGCGATCACAACGCCAACCACCACGCGGTTAACGCCGAACGCATTGTGGAACGCATCACCAATGGAGTTGGACTGCACCATGTTGCCCATAAAGCCGAGGGCAAGGATCAAAGCAACGGAGAAGAAAGTGGCCAGGAACTTGCCAAACTTGCCCTTGAATGCCGCGCGGATGTAATACGCCGGGCCGCCGGTTACCTGGCCGTCCACCGTGGTGCGGTAGGTTTGGGCCAGAACGGCTTCGGCGTAAATGGTAGCCATGCCGAAAAAGGCAGAAACCCAGGTCCAGAACAATGCGCCGGGGCCGCCGCTGACCAGGGCGGTGGCGCAGCCGGTAATGTTGCCGGTGCCAACCTGTGCGGCAATGGCGGTGGCCAATGCCTGAAAAGAGCTCATGCCGTCTTTATCAGCTGCCTTGCCGTGCAGGCTGAAACCTTTGAACAAGTGACGCACACCATCTGCAAAACTGCTTAACTGAACAAAGTGCAGCTTGATAGTAAAGAAGATGCCGGTGCCAACCAGCAGGAACAGCAACAGATAATTCCACAAAATGTCGCTGGCCTGCTCTACGATCTGCGTAAATGCTGCCATGATTAAAATTCCCCCTAATACAATATCCCATATCTTACACATCCGGCAGCGCCCGGTATGGGCAGCTGCCACGAAGCGACCTAATAACAATACCATGCCCGTTAGATAAAGTCAAGTGTATTTATACCGAAAACACTCTGACGTGACAAAGTATGACTTTTCCTGGAACATGACGCGGAAATTGAGAAAACAAAAAATGATTCGCAAATTCGAGAAAACGCCGGGACAGAACGTCGGAAAATCCGTCCGCGTTGGGGGAAACACAGGAAAAGAAAAATCTTGGGCCGTAGTTTGCTTTTGTAAGCACAGGAAGCAAAAAAGCCCCGGCAGGGGCGGCAGCGCCGCACCCCACCGGGGCAGAAAGCTAAGGCAATACCGCACAATTCCCGCCTAACGGCTCAAGCACCGCTCCGGCGGCTGCGGCACGGCATCTGCGTTGCCAAAATGCTCGATAAGACATCCAGTATTATCTGCGCTTTTGGCTTAGCAGCTGCCGCACCTCGCTCGCCGTATCGGCACTTAGAATTATGCGGTATCGCCTTAAAATTCAGGAAATCAGGATTCAGAGGATTGCTCTTGGGGCAGGTTCTTTTTCAGCAGGCTCAGGATCAACCCGCCCAGAATGCTGCCAACGGCCAAAGCAACGCAGTACATCGGGGCGTTGGTGGCAACGGGGAACACGAAGATGCCGCCGTGGGGGGCGCGCAGGCCGCAGTGGAACGCCATGGAAAGGGCACCGGCGGTGGCTGCACCAATGGCGCAGCTGGGGATAACGTGCAGCGGGTCAGAGGCTGCATAGGGGATAGCGCCCTCAGTAACAAAGCAGAGGCCCATTACATAGTTGAGCACACCGTTGCGGCGCTCGTCCGGGGTCCACTTTTTGGGGAAGAAGGTGGTGGATAATGCAATGGCGATCGGAGGAACCATGCCGCCGACCATAACGGAAGCCATGACCTCATAGTTGCCGGAAGCAAGGGCTGCAGTGCCGAACAGGTAACCAGCTTTGTTGAAGGGGCCGCCCATATCAATGCTCATCATAACAGCAGAGACAGCGCCCAGCAGGATGGCAGAGGTGCCGCCCAGGGAGTTCAGCCAGTTGGTGATAAAGTCGTTGATGATGCCCATGACCGGGTTGATGCCGCACATGAACACGCCCATCACAAACACACCGCCCAGCGGGTAGATCAGCATGGGGCGCAGGCCGCTGACGCTTTTTGGGAGCTTTTCGGTGATCTTTTTCAGGAAAAGGACTACATAACCGGCCACAAAGCCAGCCAGCAAGGCAGCCAGGAAACCACCGGAAACGCCATCCACCTGGCCGTTCAGCAGGCCGGTAAAGTTAGTGCCGTTCATAGCCAGCACACCGCCGGCAAAGCCGACAGCCAAAGCGGGTTCACCGGCAATGGAAATGGCAACGTAAGAAGCCAGGATGGGCAACATGTAGTTGAACACAGCAGAGCCGACCGTCTTAAAGAATGCGGCAGCCGGGGTGTTCATGCCAAAGTTGGCGGGGTCAATTCTGTAATCATCCAGCAGGAAAGCAATGGCAATCATGATGCCGCCGCCCACAACAAAGGGGATCATGTGGGAGATGCCGTACATCAGGTGCTTGTACAGGGTGTGGCCAAGGCTGTCCTTTGCGGCACCGCCCCGGTTCTGCTCCAGCAGGTTCTTGTCAGATTCGCGCACGGTGGAATGGAACACCGGAACTTTGCCGTCCAGAACGCTCTGCAGCAGCTGCTCCGGCTTATGGATGCCATCATCCACATGGGCGAACAGCACCGGCTTGCCGTCAAAACGGGCGGTTTCCACATTTTTGTCGGCTGCCACAATAATGCCATCGCAGGCGGCAATCTCATCGGCGGTCAGCACATTCTGGGGGCCATCAGAGCCATTGGTTTCAACCTTGCAGGGAATGCCAAGCTTCTGAGCGGCCTTGTTCAGTGCTTCGGCGGCCATGTAGGTGTGGGCAATGCCGTTGGGGCAGGCGGTAACGGCCAACACGCGGTAGGTGGCAGGCAGCTCTTCCTGAGTGAAGCTCTCGTTGCCGAACTGGGCTTCCTCCTGGGCGTCAATCGTATCCAAAAATTCTTTGGGCGTTTTGGCGGCGCGCAGCTTTGCCACAAAGTCTTCATTCATCAGCATCTGCATCAGGCGGGCCAGCATATCAATGTGCAGACTGCCGTTTTCCGGTGCGGCAATCATAAACAGCAGATCCGTCTTGCCGTCATCGTCAGCATTGTACTGCACGGGGGTCTTCAGGCGCAGGGCAGCCAGGCTGGGGCGGGTCACGCAGGCGGCACGTGCATGCGGCACCGTAATGCCGTTATCCACATAGGTGGAAGCCTCCGCTTCACGCGCATAAATGGCAGCTTTGTACGCGGCTTTGTCGGTCAGGTTGCCGTGGGTGGCCTGCAGCTCCACCAGTTCGTCAATGATCTGCGCCTGGTCCGCTGCGGCAGAATCCAGCGCAATGGATTGGATGTTGAATAGTTCCGTGATACGCATCTTTCCTTCTCCTTCTACATGTTTTGCATTTACTGGGGTGGTTTTAAAAACAAAGGCAATACCGCATAATTCTAAGTGCCGATACGGCGAGCGAGGTGCGGCAGCTGC
>SAUS01000074.1 GCA_004000625.1 Candidatus Cibiobacter qucibialis
CCGGTGACACTTCGGGTATGAACCGAATGCTCTAGCCAACTGAGCTATACCGCCATGTGGTGTGCATCTCAAACGGTGCTCCACTAGTATACGGGTTTCGGCACCATTTGTCAAGCATTTTTTTGAATTTTTTCAAAAAGTTTTTTTCTCCCTTTTCTGCGCCGGCAGTGCTGCGGCACAAATAGCGCAGCCATGGGCTTTGCGGGCATCAGCTGGCAGCCATTCCCGGCGTTGTTCCGATTTTTGTTCCTGCATTATACAACAATAGCGCAATAAAGTGCAGTACAAAATTCTTCATTTTTTCAGGTTTTACCCGGTTTGTTCATTTTATTTTAAGCTACGAAACTTTTTGCGGATTTTTCGCATTTAATATATTGACATAGTAGTACCCCAGTGTTAAAATAAGTTAAAAATCGGTGTTCGTTAAAAGTGTGTCGAAGATGAACCATCCGTAACTTTAAGGAGAATACTCGCTATGAAATATTCTTGGCAGCGCCAGATTATTCTGGAAACCATTCAAGAGCATAAAGAGCATCTTTCTGCGCAGCAGATTTACGGTTATGCCCGTGAGCGCTGCCCTCATATCAGCCTGGGCACGGTGTACCGCAACCTGAACACCCTGGCTGATAACGATATGATCGGCCGCGTTGGCATGATCAGCGGTGCCGAATGCTTTGACTGGGACCCCAACTCCCATGAGCATTTTTACTGCCGCAAGTGCCACAAGATCATTAACCTTGATCTGCCGGAAGGCGAGCTGAACGCCCTGATCAAAAATGTTCCCGGCCTGCGTATTGAAGGCCACTGCCTGACCGTGACCGGCGTTTGCGCCGAATGTGCCAGCAAAGAATAACTTTGCTGGCACAAAGCGCCACTGTCCTACCCTTGCAGGATCAATCCTCCCAACTTGTCATCATCTTTTCCTCTCCGCTCTTCCCCGTTTTTGTGGGGAAGAGCTTTTTTGTACCCTTTGGCACTTTTCTGCATCCTTTTTCAACTGCGATATGCGGGCTTTATGCGGCAAATATTCAATTCCATGAATAAAAATACAAATAGTCCGTTTTGCTTTTCCCCTTTACGCCGCAAAATGCAAGCTCTAGAACAAAGTTATCTCTATAAGTTGAAATTTCCTTGTGCAATATGCCGTGTTGCAATTTGTTGCAGGGCGTGTATAATAAGAAGCATGAAATGAATAAATATTCAGCCGCTTCGGCGGATAGAATTTTGAAAGAGGGCAGTTCTTATGAAAAAGAAAAAGGAAGATATTAAAAAGGTTGTTCTGGCTTACTCCGGCGGTCTGGATACCTCCATCATCATTCCCTGGCTGAAAGAGAACTACAACAACTGCGAAGTTGTTGCTGTTTCCGGTGACGTTGGCCAGGGCACCGAGCTGGACGGCCTGGAAGAAAAGGCCCTCAAGACCGGCGCTTCCAAGCTGTACGTTCTGGACCTGAAGAAAGATTATGTTGAGAACTACATCTGGCCCTGCCTGAAAGCCGATGCCAAGTATGAAGAGTACCTGCTGGGAACCTCTCATGCTCGTCCGTGCATTGCAAAGGCACTGGCTGAGATTGCCAAGAAAGAGAATGCTGATGCCATCTGCCATGGCTGCACCGGCAAGGGCAACGACCAGGTTCGTTTTGAGCTGACCCTGAAAGCACTGGCCCCTGAAATGGCCATCATCGCCCCGTGGCGTGAGTGGGACATCAAGAGCCGTGACGAAGAGATCGATTACGCCGAGGCACACAACATTCCCCTGCGTATCAACCGTGAGACCAACTACTCCAAGGACAAGAACCTGTGGCATCTGAGCCACGAGGGTCTGGACCTCGAAAAGCCCTCTCTGGAGCCGCAGTACAACAAGCCCGGCTTCCTGGAGCTGGGTGTTTCCCCGGAGCAGGCACCGGATACCCCGTCCTATGTTACCATCCACTTTGAGAAGGGCATTCCCACCGCTGTGGACGGCAAGGAGATGGACGGTGTTGCCCTGATTGAGTACCTGAACAAGATCGGCGGCGAGAATGGCATTGGCCAGCTGGATATCGTTGAGAACCGTCTTGTCGGCATGAAGAGCCGCGGCGTGTACGAAACCCCCGCCGGCACCATCCTGTACAAGGCTCACAACGTTCTGGAAACCATCACCATCGACAAGGATGCTTTCCACTTCAAGGAGTCCGTTGCTCAGAAGATGGGCGAGCTGGTTTACGATGGCAAGTGGTTCACCCCGCTGCGTGAAGCCCTGAGCGCATTCACCGACGACCTGCAGAAGACCGTTACCGGTGATGTGAAACTGAAGCTGTACAAGGGCAACCTGATCAACGCTGGTGTTACCAGCCCGTTCACCCTGTACGATGAGCAGACTGCTTCCTTCGGCGAGGATGAGGATTACGATCAGTTTGATGCAAACGGCTTTATCAACCTGTTTGGCCTGCCCATTGCTGAGCGCGCCAAGCTGGCAAAGAACTGGCCGGAAGTAAAGTAATCGCATTTTTCCATTAACAAAACTGCCGCCAGGGAGGCATTGACCCCCTTGGCGGCTTTGGCGTTCCAGTATATACTATAATAAAGAAAAAAGAATAATGAATAAGTAATAATGATGGTGGACCGCCGTGCCTGCGGCACGGCTCAAAAAAAGCCAAGGTCGCAGCAAACATCAGACTGAGCCCCCATTAAAAGGCTGTATCTATTTTATTTGCGCGCGCGGCGCGCACACCAACATTTTTCATTATTCTTTATTCTCTATTCATTACAATAACACCGGAGGTTTTCTTATGCCCCAACTTTGGCAGGGACGTTCCAGCAAAGCGGTGGACAGCCGCGTGAACGACTTTAACTCTTCCATCCGCTTTGATGCCCGGATGATCGAACAGGATATCCACGGCAGCATGGTACACTCTGCTATGCTGGGCAAGCAGGGCATCATCTCCCAGCAGGATGTGGACGATATCCACAAGGGCCTGCAATCCATTTTGAACGATCTGCACAGCGGCGCGTTGGAGATTGACCCCAATGCCGAGGATGTGCACACCTTTGTGGAGCAGACTCTGACCGCCCGCGTGGGCGATGCTGGCAAGCGGCTGCACACCGGCCGCAGCCGCAACGACCAGGTTGCGCTGGATATCCGCCTGAACCTGCGGGAAGCATCGCTCCACTTGCAGGGACAGATCAAGGAATTGATCCTGACCATCTGCGACCAGGCAGAAAAATCTTCTTCCTATGTTATGCCCGGTTACACCCATCTGCAGCGTGCCCAGCCGGTCACCTTTGGCCACCAGCTGATGGCTTACGCCTGGATGCTGCTGCGCGACCTGGGCCGCATGCAGGACGCCACCGCCCGCATGGACGCTGAGTGCCCGTTGGGTTCCGGCGCTCTGGCTGGCACCACCTACCCGCTGGACCGTTTTTATACGGCACAGGAGCTGGGCTTTGCTGCTCCCTGCGGCAACTCGATCGATGGCGTATCTGACCGCGATTTCTGCATTGAGCTGACCAGCGCCATGGCCACCTGCATGATGCATCTGTCCCGCCTGTCGGAAGAGATCATCCTGTGGTGCAGCTGGGAGTTCAAGTTCATTGAGCTGGACGACGCTTTCACCACCGGTTCTTCCATTATGCCGCAGAAGAAAAACCCGGACGTGACCGAGCTGATCCGCGGCAAGACCGGCCGCGTTTACGGCGACCTGAACACCCTGCTGGTTATGATGAAGGGCATCCCCCTCGCCTACGACAAGGACATGCAGGAGGACAAGGAAGCCGTATTTGACGCGGTGGACACTTTGGAGCTGTGCTTAAAAACCATCACCCCGATGCTGGCCACCATGACGCCGCTGCCCGCCAACATGCGCCGCGCCGCCGCCAAGGGCTTTATCAATGCAACGGACTGCGCCGACTACCTGACCAAGAAAGGCATGCCGTTCCGCGATGCTTACAAATGCACCGGCACCATGGTGGGTGCCTGCATCCGGGCAGACAAAACGCTGGAAGAGCTGACGCTGGACGAGTTTAAGCAGTACAGCGATCTGTTTGAGGCGGACATCTATGACGCCATTGACCTGACGCACTGCTGCGAGGGCCGCACCAGTTACGGCGGCCCCACTCAGGCCAGCGTGCTGAAACAGATCGCGGATGTAAAAAGCAAAATCAACTGCTGAACGCTGTAATAGATAGGGGTTTGTTTGGGATGGCTAAGTATAAAATTTTTGTGGATGGTTCTTCCGGCACAACCGGCCTGCGCATTGCGGACCGCCTGGCTGCACGGGATGAATTTGAGATCCTGCACATTTCCGAAGCCGACCGCAAGGATGTAAACGCCCGCGCCGCCGTGATTAACCAGAGCGATCTGAGCTTTTTGTGCCTGCCGGATGCTGCAGCCAGGGAGGTTGTGCCCCTGCTGCGCCCCGATGTGCGTATTCTGGACACTTCTACCGCACACCGCACCGCGCCGGATTGGGTGTATGGCCTGCCGGAGCTGCATGGCAAACGGGATGCTCTGCGCACCGCCAACCGCGTGGCTGTTCCGGGCTGCTATGCCACCGGCTTTATCACGCTGGTGGCCCCGCTGGTGGAGCTTGGCCTGCTGGCCGCAGATTATCCGCTGACCTGCCACGGGCTTTCCGGTTATTCCGGCGCAGGCAAAAGCGGCATTGCCCAGTACCGCGACCCGGAGCGCGACATTGCCTTTGAAAGCCCGCGCCCCTACGGCTTAACGCTGGATCACAAGCACCTGCCGGAAATGCAGAAGATCTGCGGCCTTGCGGAGCCGCCGGTGTTCTGTCCCATTGTGGATGACTACTACTGCGGCATGGAAGTTACCGTTCCCCTGCGTCTGGACCTTGTGGGCCACAGCGCTGAGGAGCTGGCCACCGCTTTGCAGGAGTATTACGCAGGCGAAACCATGATCAAGGTGCACGCTTTGGGCACTGCCCCCAAGTTCCTGCCCGCCAATACGCTGGCCGGCAAGGACACCTTGGAAATTTACCCCACTGTTTCCCCCGACGGCAAGCGGATGCTGCTCATCAGCCTGCTGGACAACCTTGGCAAAGGCAGCTCCGGTGCCGCCGTGCAGTGCATGAACATCATGCTGGGGCTGGAGGAAACGAAAGGGCTGGAATTGTAAGTTAGGAGTTAGGAGTTTTCCGGTATGTTGGCCTGCTGGCCGCATGGCACCGCTTTGGTGTGGTTTGTAGGGAACGGTCTTGACCGTTCCGCAGCTGTCTTTACCGGGTGGGTTCCGTTTCTTCTGATTTTTGATGTTATTTGTGGGAAAGAGGAAAAGTAACATGGCAAAGTATAAGGTCATTCCCGGCGGCGTTTGTGCCGCCAAGGGTTTTTCTGCTTCCGGCGTACATGCCGGGTTCCGGGCCAACCCCAACAAGCTGGATCTGGCCATCATCAAGGCGGATGTACGCTGTGCCGCTGCCGGTGTTTACACCACCAACAAGGTGTATGGCGCCCCCATCAAGGTTGACCGCGCCCACCTGGTGGACGGCCACGCACAGGCTGTTCTGGTGAACAGTGGCAACGCCAACACCTGCGCCGCCAACGGTGTGGATCTGGCCAATGAGTGCTGCGCCCTGGTGGCCCAGCAGCTGGGCATTGCAGCCGAGGATGTTCTGCCGGCTTCCACCGGCGTTATCGGCCAGCCCATGACGATTGACCCGTTCGCCCGCGGTATTCCCGCCGCAGCGGCCAGGCTGCAGGCCAGCGCCGAGGGCAGCAGCGAAGCTGCCAAGGCCATTATGACCACCGATACTTACGAGAAAGAATATGCCATTGAGTTTGAGCTGGCCGGCAAAACCTGCCGCCTTGGCGCGATCGGCAAGGGCAGCGGCATGATTGCCCCCAACATGGCCACCATGCTGGCATTCTACACCACCGATGCTGCCATCAGCCCGGAGCTGCTGCAAAAGGCACTGCGCGCCGTTGTGCCCACTACCTACAACCAGATGAGCGTTGACCTGGATACCTCCACCAACGATACCCTGCTGCTGCTGGCTTCCGGCCTGGCGGGCAACGAGCCTGTTGTGACCGAAGGCCCGGAGTATGACAAATTCCTGGCTGCCCTGGGCGCTGTGGCAGAGCATATGTGCGCCCTGCATGCTTCTGACGGCGAGGGTGCCACCCACCTGATCACCTGCGAAGTGACCCACGCCCCCACCCACGAGATTGCCCGCGCCGTGGCAAAGAGCGTTGTCTGCTCCAACCTGTTCAAGGCCGCCGTGTTTGGCCGCGACGCCAACTGGGGCCGCATCCTGTGCGCCATCGGCTATACGCCGGGGGATTTTTCCATCGACAAGGTCAGCGTGCGCATTGCCAGCAAGGCAGGCGAGGTGTTTGTGTGCGAAAACGCCGCCTACCATCCGTTCAGCGAGGACGAAGCCTATGCGGTTCTGGGCGAGCATGACATCCTGGTCAAAGTCGATATGGGCACCGGCGAAGCCAGCGGCAAAGCCTGGGGCTGCGATCTGACCTATGACTATGTAAAGATCAACGGCGATTACCGGACCTGATTTTGCAATTAGAAATTAGGAATGAGGAATGAGCAATGAACGGCTCGTTTAGGCTTGTAGCTTTTAGGCATCACCGCACAATTCCCGCCTGACGGCTCAAGCACCGCTCCGGCGGCTGCGGCACGGCATCTGCGTTGCCAAAATGCTCGATAAGACATCCAGTATTATCTGCGCTTTTGGCTTAGCATCTGCCGTACCTCGCTCGCCGTATCGGCACTTAGAATTATGCGGTATTGCCTTTAATTTGTGCGCGCAGCGCACACCGCCAACTCCTAACTCCTAACTTATCTTGCTACTTTTACGTTTGGGGAGCGATTTATGAAAAACGAGGAAATGGCGCTGCTTTTTTCGGAAGCCACGCCCTACATCCAGAAATATCACGGCAAAACCCTGGTGATCAAATACGGCGGCAATGCCATGGTAAACGAGGAATTGAAACTGGCCGTTATGAACGACCTTGTCACCCTGACCCTGCTGGGTGTGCGCGTTGTGCTGGTACACGGCGGCGGCCCGGCCATCAACCAGATGCTGAACCGCGTGGGCAAGGAATCCAAGTTTGTCAACGGCCTGCGTTATACCGATAAAGAAACCATGAGCATTGTGCAGCAGGTTCTGGCCGGTCAGGTCAACAAGGATCTGGTTGCGTTGCTCAAGGGCCGCGGCGTTGGCCTGTGTGGTCTGGACGGCCACACCATCACCTGCTCCCGCAAGAGTGATGTAGACCTGGGCTATGTGGGCAACGTGGAAAAAGTGGACACCACCCTGATTGAGCACCTGCTCAACGATGGCTTTATCCCGGTCATTGCCACGGTTGGCATGGATGAAAACGGCATTGCCTACAACATCAACGCCGATACTGCTGCAGCCGCCATTGCTATTGCCCTGCACGCCGAAAAGTTCGTTTCCATGACGGATATTGTCGGCCTGCTGTATGACAAGGACGATGAATCCACCCTGATCCCCGAAGTGGAGATTTCCGAGATAGAGGGCTACAAGGCACATGGCGTCATCTCCGGCGGCATGATCCCCAAAATTGATGGCATGGCCGATGCCATTTATGAGGGTGTGCATGAGGCTGTTATCATTGATGGCCGTGTTCCTCATTCTGTTCTGCTGGAAATGTTCTCTGACCGTGGTTCCGGCACCCTGTTCTACCGCCGCGGCAACCGATGATTTAATTTTACGGGGATTTACGGGGGATTTTGTACCTTTTTTGAAAAAAAGGTACCGAAAAAACTTCCAATATATTATAATATAAGAATCGTGCAAGCTGGCCGTGGGTACATAGCATGTACTTACGGCACAGTTATTCATTCGCCTATTTTTTAGGTTTATTCCTGAATAATCCGGCTGCCAACCATTCCAGACCTCCCAAGGAGGGAATACCATGAATACCGAAAAAGTCATCAAACGTGACCAGAAATACATCATGCACACCTATGCCCGCAGCCCGCTGGTGCTGGAGCACGGCGAGGGCATGTATGCCTATGATGCAGACGGCAAAGCCTATCTGGACTTTACCTCCGGCATTGGCGTAAACGCGCTGGGCTACTGCCACCCGGCCTGGGTACAGGCCGTTACCATGCAGGCCACCCGTTTGCAGCATTCTTCCAACCTGTATTACACCGCCCCCTGCGGCAAGCTGGCCAAGCGGCTGTGCGCCCGCACCGGGCTTGACCAGGTGTTTTTCGGCAACTCTGGTGCCGAAGCCAACGAAGGTGCCATCAAGTGCGCCCGCAAATACAGTGTGACCACCTATGGTCCCGACCGCAACAAAGTTCTGACGCTGGTCAACTCGTTCCATGGCCGCACCCTTGCCACCCTGACCGCCACCGGCCAGGATGTTTTCCACAAGGATTTCGGCCCCTTCCCCGCTAACTTCGGCTACATCCCCGCCAACGATTTTGACACATTCAAGGCCGCTGTGGATGATTCTGTCTGCGCTGTTATGATGGAGATGGTACAGGGCGAAGGCGGCGTGGTTGCGCTGGACGCCGACTATGTGCAGAGCGTTGCCGACTACTGCCACGCCCACGATATTTTGATTATTGTGGACGAAGTACAGACCGGCGTGGGCCGCACCGGCACTTTCTTGGCCTGCGAGCAGTTCGGACTGAAGCCGGATCTCGTCACCCTGGCCAAGGGGCTGGGCGGCGGCCTGCCCATCGGTGCCGTGCTGGCAAGCAAAAAGGTTGCCGATACCATGGGCCCCAGCTCTCACGGTTCCACCTTTGGCGGCAACCCGGTCGTCTGTGCAGGCGGCTGCGCTGTGCTGGATGCCATGGATGATGCGTTCATGCGCAACGTCAACGCCCGCGCCGCCCAGCTGCGGGAGGGTCTTGCCTCTCTGCCGCATGTCGCATCTGTCAGCGGCATGGGCCTGATGGTCGGCATTGCCTTTGCCGATGACGTAAAGGCCGCCGATGTGCGTGCTGCCTGCGAGCGCAAGGGCCTTCTGGTGCTGACCGCCAAGACCCGCCTGCGCCTGCTGCCCCCGCTGATTTTGAGCGAAGCAGACGTTGCCAAGGCACTGGCTATTCTGGATGACGTGCTTTCATCCATGTAACTGATCAGGAGGGTTTTCATGGAGCATTTACTCAAGTTAAGCAGCCTGACCCCCGATGAGATCATCCACATTCTGGATGTCGCCGATGAATACAAGCGCCTGCACAAAGCAGGCACTGACCCCAAGGATCTGCAGGGCAAGGCCATTGCCCTGATGTTTGGCAAGCATTCCACCCGCACCCGCACCAGCCTGGAGGTCGGCATCTACCAGATGGGCGGCCTTGGCACCTATCTGAGCGCCGCTGACATGCAGATTGCCCGCGGCGAGCCGATCCAGGATACCGCCCGCGTGCTGGGCCGCTATTACGATGCTATTGTGTACCGCACCTTTAAGCAGAGTGATGTGGACGCCCTGGCCAGGTACAGCGGCGTGCCGGTAGTTTCCGGCATGACCGATTACGCCCATCCCCTGCAGGTGTTGACTGACCTGATGACGGTGCGGGAGTACAAGGGCAAACTGGCCGGGCTGAAAGCCGGTTTTGTGGGCGATGGCTACAACATGGCCAACAGCCTGATCGTGGGCTGCCTGATGATGGGCATGGACTTTACCATTGCCTGCCCGAACGGCTACCGTCCCTCCGCCGATGTGCTCTTCTTTGCGCGGGAATATGGCGACCACTTTAAGCTGACCACCGCCCCGGACGAAGCCGCCCGCGGTGCCGATGTGCTGTTCACCGATGTGTGGACCAGCATGGGCATGGAGCGCGAAACCGAGCGCCGCCGCCGGGATTTCAACGGCTTCTGCCTGGATGCAGCCCGCATGGCGCTGGCCAAGCCGGACTGTATCGTGCAGCATCCCCTGCCCGCCCACCGCGGCGAGGAGATCACCCCCGACGTTTTTGAAACCCACGCAGACGAGATTTTTGATGAAGCCGAAAACCGCCTGCATGTAGAAAAAGCCGTGCTGGGCATTTTGCTGGCCGGCAAATAACGCATAACCCTTTGCACCGCCCGCCCCCTTGGGGTTGGCGGTGCTTTTGTTTTTTTACTGGTAAGATACCACTTTGATGTGGTACTCATTTTTCGCCATTCTGCGCCACGCGTCAAGCTGTTCCACTGTGGGGGTGGCAAAGGATGCGCTGGGCTTTTCAAGCCCCAGCTGCGCGTATTACCATGCCGACCAGTGCCACACCTACCATAACCCCGGCAGCACGCCAACCCGCGCGGCCATGGTGATCCAATATACCGCACAATAAAAAAGGCAAAAAATAAAACCCGAACGGCCACTGCCCCGTTCGGGTTTTATTAAAAAGAAGGAGAAAAACAGAGCGTCCCCGATTTTTGCCTTAAAACGATAACCCACCCCTCTACTGATGAGCTCGTAAGCTCAATCCGGGGCGCTCTGGCAAGCCTCTTCTTTTTAGGGAAATATTTAATTAAAAAACAAAATGCGCCTTGGAAGCAGCGGATCTGCTATTCCAAAGCGCCTTTGCTTCTTGCTAGTATAATACAATATCCCCGCACAAAATGCAAGGGGTTCAATGTACAACCTGCAACAATTATACACTGTATTTTTGTGCAGTTTTACCATGTGTTTTCGCATGGTGTACAAAATAAAACAGCGCACGGAGCTGCAATTTGTGCCGTTCCGTGCGCTGTTGTTTTTATTCAGCTAAAAAGCATAGCTTCCGGGCCGAATCAGACCTTCGGTTCAACCTTGACGGTCCAGCCCTTGGTATCAGGCAGCTTACCCCACTGGATACCGGTCAGGGTATCGTACAGCTTCTGGGTCAGGGGGCCGATCTTGCCGCCGCTGATGTTGGCAACCTTGCCTTCCCAATCCAGCTCCTTAACGGGGCTGACAACAGCTGCGGTGCCGGTGCCGAACACTTCTTCCAGCTTGCCTTCCTCGGCAGCCTTCATCACATCAGCAATGGCCAGTTTGCCCTCGATAACCTCGTAACCCCAATCCTTGAGCAGCTCAATGATGGAGCGGCGGGTAACGCCGGGCAGAACCGTGCCGGTGCAGGCAGCGGTGTAGATCTTGCCGTCGATCTTGAACATGATGTTCATAGAGCCGACTTCTTCCACATACTTCTTCTCAACGCCATCCAGCCACAGAACCTGGCTGAAGCCCTTTTCCTCGGCAAGCTCGCCAGCCTTGATGGAAGCAGCGTAGTTGCCGCCGCACTTGGTAAAGCCGGTCAGGCCCGGGGC
>SAUS01000075.1 GCA_004000625.1 Candidatus Cibiobacter qucibialis
CTTGCGCTGCTTTGCAGCTATTCTTGTTGACATTAACTGTCTTACGAACACCCCGGCAAAGCCGGGGGATATTTTTTAACGTGGAATCCAGCCGCGTTTGTAGAAATGTTCTAAATTTTCGGCTTTTCAGATACCCCCTAGAATATGATGCACAAGCTGCCCCAAAACCGCCAAACAGTATCCCCAAAATACGCAAAAAGCTAAGGCAACACCGCATAATTCCCGCCTTACGGCTTAAGCACCGCTCCGGCGGCTGCGGCACGGCATCTGCGTTGCCAAAATGCTCGATAATGTCGGGTTGCGGTACCCGCATCGTGCTTCGGGGGCAAAAGCCCCTCGCACTCTGCGACCGCTGCCCCTGCTTCGGTTCGCTGTTTCCGCCACTGGCGGCGCTCACCTTTGCAGCATCCAGTATTATCTGCGCTTTTGGCTTGGCATCTGCCGCACCTCGCTCGCCGTATCGGCACTTAGAATTATGCGGTATTGCCCTAACCATCATTCCGTGATTTTTGTCTTGCCCTTGGGGCAAAAGGGCTTTATACTGGTATACGAGTAGTAGTCTGCCCCAGTGTAAGGGCAGGCAGAAAGAACGGTTTTGCCCTGAACGCGGATGGGGGCTGCAAGATGTATAAACTGATTATTATTGATGATGAAGAGAAAATCGCCAGCGGAATGGCCCAGCTGTTCCCCTGGCAGAACATTGGGTTCGAGGTGGTGCAGGTGTTCACCGGCGCACGCAAAGCCCTGCAATATATTGCCGAAAACCCGGTGGATGTGGTGCTGACCGATATTGAAATGCCGGATATGAACGGCCTGGAGCTGAGCCAGCGGCTGATGGAATACCCCAACATCCAGAAAATATTTTTCAGCAGCTACAGCAATTACGAATACTTCCGCGCGGCGCTGCAAAACGGTGTGGCGGATTACCTGATGAAACCGGTGGCCTACAGCGCCCTGCTGGAATGCTTTGAAAAGGTCAAAGCCCGGCTGGATGCCCGCAGCGCCGTGCAGGAAACCGCCCCCAAGGCCTATTACGACCAGATCGTGTACGATGTGCAGCAATACTTAAAAGATAATTACCGCACTGCCACGCTGGAAGAAGCCGCGGCCAAGGTTTCCTTGAGTCCGGCTTATCTTTCCCGCGTGTTCAAGGAAAAAAGCGGAACCAGCTTTTCGGAGCTGCTGCTCAAGACGCGGATGGAAAAAGCATGTGAGATGCTGGCGGATATCCATTATAAAAGCTATGATATTGCCTATTATGTCGGGTACGATAACCCCAAAAACTTCTCCCGTGCATTCAAAGCGTATTATGGGCAGAGCCCATCGGAATACCGCAAATCCCGCCTGGATGGTGCCGCGCTATGAAGGGAATGAAGCGGAAGTTCTTTTTGAAGCGCATGTGGAACTTTGTGGTGGTCATGCTGATCCCGGCGCTGCTGCTGGTGGCCGTTACCACCTACATGACCCTTGTGACCCAGATGCACCGTATGACGCAGGACAATGAGCGCGGTATTGAGGCTGTGCGCTCCAACATCTCGCTGGTGCTGGATTCGGTCCTGGCGCAGAACAGCTACATGACCGGCATGACCCGCACCAACATGGTGCTGAACAAAGCTCTGAAAAGGGAAAGCCTTGCTTACACCGATGCCATCTACCTGCGCAGCCTGGTATCCTCACTGAACGGCATGACCAACGCGTATGATTACGTGGATTCGGTTCTGATCTATATGGATGGGTACGACCGTGCGCTGACGTCCAGCGGGCTGGTCAACCTTTCGGCGGATGATTACAGCGGCTGGTACAGCGTGTATTCCTCTATGTCGGATACCGAGCGCACCTGCATTGCCCCGGTGGTGGTGAACGCAGGCAAAGCCAGCGAGAGAAGGCAGCTGGTAGTGTGCGCCCGGATGATGACGATGGAAGGCTGTGTGGCCGTTACCCTGAACATCAGCCACTTGCAGGAAATGATTGCCGTGCTGCGCCCGTCCGATAACCAGCACCTGTACCTGGTTGACGGCAGCGGCCGCCTGCTGGCAAAGGCAGGGGACGCAGGCGCGACGGAAGAGCTGCAAAACCTGATGGGCAAAACGCTGAGCGGGGCAGGGAACACGGCGGAACAGGAGCACGAGTTTTGGATCAAGCTGGATGACCGGGACTGCCTGTTGAACTGGCAAAGCTACCAGAACCCGGATTTCTACATCGTATCTACCATTGACCGGGCCATGATCCTGGAAAACCTGGGCGAACGGTTGATGCCGCTGCTGCTGATGGCGGTTGTGGCGCTGTACGCCATTGTGTTTTTGGCATACGTCAACACCAAGCGCAGCTTTGACGAGATCAACCTGATGCTGCAGATGTTTGAGGATGCCGAGGCGGGCCGCACCATCCAGCGCCCCCAGCGCAAGGTAAATGATGAATATGACGTTATCATGAACAACATCCTGATGATGTTTTTGAACAACACCTACCTGAACATCCAGCTGAAAGAAAAGCAGTACCGCCAGCAGAACGCCGAGCTGACCGCCCTGCAGTTGCAGATCAACCCCCACTTTTTGTACAACACCCTGCAAACGCTGGATATGGAAGCCCGCAAGCTGAACGATGATGGGCGCATCAGCGCGGTGGTGGGGTATGTATCGGATATCCTAAAGTATTCGCTGACAAACCCGCAAAAGAGCGTCAGCCTGCGGGAAGAGCTGGACTATCTTAAAAAATATGTGGAAGTGCAGCACTACCGCTTTGGGGACCGCTTTATTATTTATTATGAAGTGGACGACGATGTGATGGACGCCGAGGTATTCCGCCTGATGCTGCAGCCCGTGGTAGAAAACAGCCTGCTGCACGCCCTGCGCGGCAACGAGCGCGGTTACATGAAGGTGCGCGCCCGCCGCATTGGCGATAAGGTGAACCTGCGTGTGATCGATAACGGCGACGGCATGACAAGGGAAGAGCTGGAAGCGCTGCGCAAACGCATTGCGGACCGCAACAGCCGCAGTATTGGGCTGACCAACCTGGACCGCCGCCTGCGCCTGCGCTACCCGGAGGAAACGGGGCTGCGCATCTGTTCCATAAAAAACCTTGGCACCAGCGTGTCGTTTTGCATCCCGTACAAAAAATATACCCCGGATGCCCCGCAAACGGGTAAAACAGAATAATAAAATGCCGGGCAGGTATCTTAAATTGCGCCAAAACGCAAGAGATGATACCTGCCCGGCGTTTTGTGTCAAATGATGAATCCTTTTAGCAAGCGTGAGTCCTTTTATAAATCTGCCAAACAAATTATAATAAAACCATGATAAGGCTCGACGAAAAGGGCCGATTTAGAAGGAGGAAAACAATATGAAAAAGCAACTTATGGCCGGTATGATGGCCGCCAGTATGGCATTGTCTCTGGCCGCATGCGGCGGCAGTGCTGCCAGCAGCGCAGCCCCGGCAGCCGACAGCACCAGCGGCGCTGCCTCTACCAGCACCGCAGCTTCCACTTCCAGCGATGAACAGGTGACTTTGCGCTTTGCCTGGTGGGGCGGCGATGAACGCGCCAACGCCACCATGGAAGTCATCAACAAGTTCATGGAAGAAAACCCCAACATCAAGATCGAAGCCGAGTATGGCTCTTCTGACGGCTACCATGATAAGCTGGCAACCCAGCTGGCATCCGGCACCGCCGCCGACATCGTGCAGATTGACCCCGAAACGATGCCCAGTTTTGTTTCCACCGGCGATTACTTCCTGGATTACAAGGACTACGACTTTGATCTTTCCAACTTTGACCCCAACTACATTGGCCTGCGCGTGAATGGTAACTATGACGGCAAGCAGCTGGGCCTGCCCACCGGCATTGCCGGCCCGGCACTGGTTGTGAACGAAGAGCTGGCTGAAAAGTACGGCATCGACTTCAACACCCAGTACACCTGGGATCAGTTCATTGAATGGGGCAAACAGGTCCATGAAGCAGACCCCGATACCTACCTGCTGTGCACCAACAAAGAGTATGTGACCAACCTGGTGTTCTTTACCTACATGAAGCAGCTAACCGGCAAGACCATCTTTGACGCTGACTCCAAAGCGTTCAATTATACCGAGGAAGATATCCAGAACTGCCTGGATCTCGTCAAGAGCCTGTACGACAACAATGTCTGCGCACCGGCTTCCTACTCTTCCGCTTACAGCAACGACGACCTGCAGTCTGACCCCAACTGGATCGCTGGCAAGTACGTCTGCACCTTCGCTTACATCTCCACCATCAATGTTATGACCGCCGCCAATGAGGGCGCAACCTATGGCACCGGCTACCTGCCCCTGCTGGACGGCGCTAAGGACAACGGCTGGGCTTGCAACTGCCCGCAGGTCCTGGCAGTTACCTCCACCTGCAAGGCTCCGGAAGCAGCCATGAAGTTCCTGGATTACTTCTTTAACAGCGATGACGCCGAAAGCACCCTGGCCTGCGTGCGCAGTGTTCCCCCGACGGAAAAGGCCCGTGAAATCTGCGAAAAAGACGGTACCCTGGACCCGAACATGATGACCGCCGCCAACATTGCCAGCGGCTACAGCGGCCTGACCAACGACAAGTACTCTTCCGCACCGGAATCCAAGCAGATCATTGCTGATACCATCGAGGCTGTCGGTTACGGCACCACCGACCCCGCAAGCGCTGCATCCGATATGTACAATCAGCTCTCCAACTACATCAGCGCCCAGTAAACCTCAGCGAACATCAAAAACGGGTGTCTCCCACCGAGGCATCCGTTTTATTAAAGTGTACCTGAAAAGTCGAAAATATAGTCTATTTCTACAAACACAGCCGGATTTGGCGTTAAAAAGCCTTGGAATCCACAAAGGATTCCTGCGGCTCTTTGCCTTAAATCCTGCTTGTGTTTGCGAAATATCCGTCATTTTCTTTGTTTTCAGCTACACCAGTGAAAAGGCGGATTTTTTCCAAAGAGGTGTGATCCTATGACAAAACAAACCAAAATCAAGCACTATACCAAGCGCGATTACGCGGCGTTTGCTTATCTGGCCCCGTGGATCATCGGTATGCTGGTCCTGCAGCTGTACCCGTTTTTAAGCTCGCTGGTTTACTCGTTCTGCAACTACAAAATCACCGGCACCCCCTCGTTCACCGGCCTGAGCAACTACATCCAGTTGTTCACCATGGATAATGAGTTTTGGAACTCCTTGAAAGTTACCCTGGCCTACACGCTGTACACCGTGCCCGGCAAGCTGGTTATGGCATTGGCTGTTGCGGTGTTCCTCAACCGTGACATCAAAGGCATCAACCTCATCCGTACTTTGTACTACATTCCGTCCCTGTTCGGCGGCAGCGTTGCTGTTGCTCTGCTGTGGAAGATCATGTTCATGGATAACGGCGTTATCAACGCCATCCTGACCACCCTGCACCTGCCCAACGTACAGTGGCTGGGCGACCCCAACCAGGCCCTGCGCACCATCTGCATGATGGAGATCTGGCAGTTTGGTTCTTCCATGGTCATGTTCCTGGCCGCGCTGAAAAACGTTCCGGCAGATTTGTACGAAGCTGCCGAGATTGACGGCGCAAGCAAGGTCAAGATGTTCTTCAGCATCACCGTTCCGCAAATCACCCCCATCATCTTCTTCAACCTTATTATGCAGACCATTCAGGCTTTGCAGAACTTCACCTCTGCCTTTGTCATCACCGATGGCGGCCCCATGAAGGCTACCTATGTGCTGGGCATGAAACTGTATAAGGAAGGCTTCTCCTACTTCAAGATGGGTTACGCCAGCGCCATTTCCTGGATCATCTTTATTGTGATCATGCTGATCACTCTGGTGCTGTTCGCAACCTCCAAGCGGTGGGTCTTCTATGGCGATGAAAGCTGAGAAAGGGCGCGTGAGCATTATGACAAAACAACAAAAAAAGACCCTGAACCTGGTGCTGACCTATCTGGTCATCATCCTGATTGGCTGCGTGCTGCTGTTCCCCATTGCATGGATGATTTCGGCCGCGTTCAAAACCAACGATGAAATTTTTGGCTCCATTGCACTGTTGCCCAAAAGCTTCAGATTCCAGAACTTTATTGACGGCTGGAAAAGCGCCGGTATTTATACCTATGCAACCTATTTCATCAACTCCTTTATCATGGTCATCCCCACCACGCTGCTGACCATCGCTTCCAGTGCGCTGGTTGCCTATGGCTTTGCACGGTTCAACTTCCCGTTCAAAAAGCAGCTGTTTGCCATCCTGTTCTCCACCCTGATGCTTCCCAACTCGGTCATCATCATCCCGCGTTACGTTCTGTTCAACAAGTTCGGCTGGGTCGATTCCTACATGCCATTCTGGGTGCCCGCCCTGCTGGCCTGCTACCCATTCTTCATCTATCAGCTCATCCAGTTCATGCGCGGCATTCCCCGCGATCTGGACGAATCCGCCTGCATTGATGGCTGTGGCACCTTCCGCATCTTCTGGCAGATTCTGCTGCCGCTGATGAAGCCGGCCCTCTTCTCCGCTGGCCTGTTCCAGTTCCTGTGGACCTATAACGATTACTTCAACTCCTTGATCTTCATCAACTCGGTCAAAAAATACACCATCTCGCTGGCGCTGCGCCTTTCCGTTGACGCGGAAAGTGTTGTGGTGTGGGGCCGCGTTATGGCCATGGCCTGCGTTGCGGTTCTGCCGCTGGTTCTCCTCTTCTTTGCCGCACAGAAATATTTTGTGGAAGGCATTGCAACCTCCGGCCTGAAAGGCTGATTTTCGTTTTCCTCTTTTTAAAAATGTTTGTTCCTCCTAAAAATCATTGACCCGTTGCGGGCCGGCACTGCCCGGCCCGCATTTTTTGTTGAGGTATCATAATGAAACTGGATCTGAATTCCCAAACATTAAACGTCAGCTTTGCCTGCCGGATCGAGGATGCCTGGGTGCCGGTGCCGGAAACTGCCTGCACACAGTCCGGCTTTGACTGGACGCTGAACGGTGCGCATTACAGTGCGCAGTTCACCCCCGCTGGCGATACGCTGTGCTACACCCTGCAAATGGATGCGCCCAACCCCACCCAGCTGCGCATGTGGCTGGCTGTGCCGGGGCAGAGCGATTATTTCCATGTGATCCCCTGCAATATTTACGGCGATAACCACGCCGCGGAAGCCAAACCCGGCGAATTTCCATTGCTGACGAAGGACCACCACGAGGTGGCGTTCTGTGCGCCGCTGTGGGAATTCCGTGCGGACCGCGCCGCCATGCCGCTCGCCGCCCTCTGTTGGGACGGCGGAGTGGCCGCCGCTGCGGTGGAACCCTACAGCGAAAGCGAGGCCGGGATCATCCGCAACGGTGTGTTTGCCGCTTTGCCGAATGCGTTCGGCATCAGCCTGGGGTACACCAACGACCCCACCACCTTCAAAAACCGCTCCACCCCGGCGCCGTCCACCCGCAGCATGGCCTGCAAGGCGCAGACCAGCGGCAGGATCTACCTGCACAGCGGCCCGCGAACCGAGCTGCATGAGATCATCCGGCAGGAATACGCCCGCCACCAGGACCGCGCCGTCCCCCGCAATACCCTGCGCCAGGCCGTGCAGGGTATGCTGGACACCTTTGCCTACCAGAACTTTGACGCGGCGGCGGGGGAGTATACCAACCGCTGCTGCCGCCCGCCCAGGGAGACCGAGATGCGCCCCTGGCGGCTGGTGACGGAGATCGGCTGGACGGGTGGCGGCGTGCTGGCCTATCCGCTGGTGCTCTGCCGCGATGCCCTTGGCGCGGATGCCGAAGCGCCGCTGGCCGCGGCCATGAGTGGCGAACAGCTGTTTGACCGCATTGCCGATGCGTATAACGAAAATTCCGGCCTGCTGAACGACCTGATGGCCCCCAATGCCGCGGGCAGCCAGGTGAACGGCTGGTGGACCGGGTACGGTCTAGTCAAAGACTGCCACTGTGCCTATACAGTGGGCAGCGCCATCCACTACCTGACCAAAACGATGGATTATCTGCACCAAAACGGCAAAACCTGCCCGGCCAAATGGATGGATGCAGCCCAAAAGGTGCTGCATACCGTCATGGATCTGCAGCGCGCAGACGGCGCTTTCGGCTATACTTACTCCACCCAGGAACGCAAAGTGCTGGATTGGAGCGGCTTTGCGGGCTGCTGGTTTGCCCCGGCGCTGGTTTACCTCTACCGCCTGACCGGCGAAGAACGCTGCCTGCACTCCGCCGAAAAAGCGCTGGATTACTACCATACCTTTGTCAAGGACCTGAACTGTTACGGTACCCCCATGGACACCTGGAAAGCCGTGGATGAGGAGGGCAACCTGGCCTTCATGCGCGGCAGCCGCCTGCTGTATGAGCAGACCGGCAAGGCCGAATTCCTGCAATATATGAAAGACAGCGCCGGGTACGAGTTCCTGTGGCGCTATGGCTACAAGACCTACCCGGAGCACACCCCGCTGAACCAGGGGTGGTCCGCCTGCGGCGGCGCCGTTACCTCGGTTTCCAACCCGCATATCCACCCCATGGGGGTTATTATTGACACTGACCTGCGCTATCTGGCACGGGTGACGGGTGACGGCTATTACGCCAGCCGCGCGGCGGATTCTGCCGCCTGGATGCTGCAATGCCTGGAACTGTACCCCGCAGCCACCGGCTATGGCCGTTACGGCATTTTGTCGGAACGCTGGTGCCCCAGCGATGGACTGGATGTGGAGCGCTTCAGTGATGGCAGACCGTTCAGCAGCTGGTTCAGCCACAATCTGTGGGCTTCCGCCTGCGTGCTGGAAGCTGCATGTGAGCTGCTGCTGGAAATCGAACACAAGAAAGGATAAAAGCAATGGACCGTTATGTGACCGATATCAAAAATGGCTGCTACCAGAACCCGGTGCTGCCCATGGATTTCAGTGACCCCGACGCCATCCGCGTGGGGGAGGACTATTACCTGATCTCTTCCAGCTTTACCTACCTGCCCGGCGTGCCGGTGCTGCACAGCAAGGATCTTGTCCACTGGGAGCGCATTGGCAACTGCGTGGAGCGTCTGCCGTTTGACCGCTATGCCCAGCCCGCCCATGGCTGCGGCACCTGGGCCCCGGCGCTGCGCTACCATGCGGGCAGGTTCTATGCATTCATTCCTCTGCCGGACGAGGGCATTTTTTACACCGAAGCCACCGACCCCGCCGGCCCCTGGAGTGCGCTGCACTGCGTAAAATCCGCCAGCGGGTGGATCGATCCCTGCCCCCTGTGGGACGATGACGGCAGCGTGTATATGGCCCACGCCTTTGCCAAAAGCCGCTGCGGCATAAAGCACAAGATCCAGCTTTCCCGCCTGGATCCCGAAACGCTGGAAGTGGTGGAGGACGGCCCCATCGTGTTTGATGGCACCCTGAGCCAGCCCACCGCCGAAGGCCCCAAAATGTACAAGCGCAACGGCTGGTATTACATCTTTATCCCGGCAGGCGGTGTGGAATACGGCTGGCAGACCGTGCTGCGCGCCCGCAATGTGTACGGCCCGTATGAGGAAAAAATCGTCATGCACCAGGGGGCCAGCTCCATCAACGGCCCCCACCAGGGCGCGTGGGTCACAGCGCCGGACGGCAGCGATTGGTTCCTGCATTTCCAGGACCGGTTTGAACTGGGCCGCGTGGTACACCTGCAGCCTATGTGCTGGCACAGCGATTGGCCGTTCATCGGCCTGGAACAAAACGGCGATGGCATCGGCGAGCCGGTGACCGAGTGGGACTGCCCCAAAGGCGAAGCTGGTCCCGGCCTGCAAATAGGGGACAGCTTTACAAACGGCAAGCCCGGCCTGCAATGGCAATGGCAGGCCAACCCCCAGCCCGAAGCCTGGCTGCGCCCGGTGGCGGGGGATGCACTGCATCTGGTCTGCGGGGCCAGCGGAAGTTTGTGGCGGCAGCCCAATGTGCTCAGTCAGATGCTGCCTGCAGCGGATTTTACCGCAAACGTTACCCTTGGCCTGGCCGGGTGCGGCGCCGGAGCTAAAGTAGGGCTTAGCGTGATGGGGCAGAAATATTCCGCCATTGAGCTCTGCCGCACCGCGCAAGGCTGCACCGTGCAGTTGGTACAGGGCATGGTGAAAGACCTTGCCCCCACCGGCGATGCAGAAGAAACGATCCTTGCCGAAAAAATGGTTGACACGGATGAAATAACCGTTACAATGAAAATAACGGTTGCCAAGCAGGTGCAGTATGCCCTGCTGGCAGCAGATGGCACCGCAGTGCCGCTGGGGGGAGCCCAACCCGTTGCCAAGGCAACCTGGACCGGCGCGCGCCTGGCCCTGTACGCCCGCGGCGGCACCAAAGAGGATGCTGCCTGCATCAAGCAGCTGAACATTACATTTTAGCCGGGCTTTTGGCGGCAGAACACCGCAGATGCCCGCGGCAAAAAGGAGAGCAAACTGGCAATGGCAAGTGTTACCATCCGGCTGAACAGCATTGGTGAAGTGAAAGAGTTTAACCGCATTGCGGCCACTGTGCCCGGAGATGTGGACCTGCATTCCGGGCGCTACTGCGTGGATGCAAAATCCATCATGGGTATTTTTGCCCTGAACCTGGCGCGCGAACTGACGGTGGACAGCCCAACCCTGAGCGAGGAAGAACTGCACAAAAAGTTTGCGGCCTTTTTGGCGGGCTAAGGCGTATCTGAAAACCAAGGGCAACACCGCACAATTCCCGCCTTGCGGCTTAAGCACCGCTCCGGCGGCTGCGGCACGGCATCTGCGTTGCCAAAATGCTCGATAATGTCGGGTTGCGGTACCCGCATCGTGCTTCGGGGGCAAAAGCCCCTCGCACTCTGCGACCGCTGCCCCTGCTTCGGTTCGCTGTTTCCGCCACTGGCGGCGCTCACCTTTGCAGCATCCAGTATTATCTGCGCTTTTGGCTTGGCATCTGCCGCACCTCGCTCGCCGTATCGGCACTTAGAATTATGCGGTATTGCCCAAGAAAATGACGGATACTTCGCAAACACAAGCAGGATGTAAGGCAAAGAGCCGCAGGAATCCTTTGTGGATTCCAAGGCTTTTTAATGTAAAATCCGGCTGTGTTTGTAGAAATAGACGATATTTTCGACTTTTCAGATACACCCTAACATAGAACAGGGCGGTTCACACAGAGCCGCCCCTTTTTTGTGTAGAAGATGCGCGACACTTTAGGCAACACCGCACAATTCCCGCCTTGCGGCTTAAGCACCGCTCCGG
>SAUS01000076.1 GCA_004000625.1 Candidatus Cibiobacter qucibialis
GGCATCTGCCGCACCTCGCTCGCCGTATCGGCACTTAGAATTATGCGGTATTGCCTTATCTCTTCCTCTTCGCTTTCTCCCTGTAAATAAACCCAATAAAAAGGCACAGCCCCCGGTTCTTCACCCGGCGCTGTGCCCTTTTTGTTTATCTTATCCTGTATTAAAGTTTCTTCGGTTTCTTTTTTTCAAAGAAGGAACCTCGTCACTCCAATTATTCTTCGTCCTCGCCCTCAGTGTCCGGTGCGGCGGCCTCAGCAGCCTCTTCGGCGGCTTCGGCTGCGGCAATGGCTTCCAGCTCTTCAGGGGTCGGGTCAGTCTCGCCATCATCCTCCGGCTTGGCTGTTTCGGCGGTGGCATCGCGGTCCACGCGGGCCAGCACGGCTACCTTGTCCTCTCCAATCAGGCGCATCACGCGCACGCCGCTGCCATAGCGGGACTGCACGTTGATGTCATTGGCGTGCATGCGGATCAGAATACCGTCCTGGCTGATGAGGATCAGGTCATCGGTGTCATCCACAATCTTGATGCCTGCCACACCGCCGCGGGTGTAGTTGCGGATGCCCAGACCACCGCGCTTGGTAATGCGGTAGTCATCAATCAGGCTGCGGCGGCCTTTGCCGTCCTCGGTGACGGTCAGCACGGTTGCGCCGGGGCGGCAGACGCCCACGCCCACAACATAGTCACCATCACGCAGCTTGATGACGCGCACACCATGGCCTGTGCGGCCCATAGCGCGCGCTCCAGCCTCGCTGAAATGGATGGCGGCACCATCATGAGTGGCCACGATCAGCTCGTCCTCGCCGCCTGTCAGGTGGCACCAGACAAGGGCATCGTCCTCGTTCAGCGCAATGGCGTTCAGGCCGCCCTTGCGGATGTTGCGGAACTGGGAAAGCGGCGTGCGCTTGATCAGGCCCTGCCGCGTTACCATCGTGATGTAGCTGGCATCCTCGTCCATGTTGGCGGGCTGGCGCATCATGATGGTAACTTTCTCGCCCTCCTGCAGCTGCAGCAGGTTGGCAATGTGGCTGCCCTTGGCGGTGCGGCTGCCCTCGGCTACCTGGTAGCCTTTCAGGCGGTACACACGGCCCTTGTCCGTCATGAACAGCATGTAGTCATGCGTGGATCCAACAAACAGTTCCTCGGTAAAGTCATTGTCTTTCTGGGTCATGCCGGCCACACCGCGGCCGCCGCGGTTCTGGGCACTGTAGGTGTCCACCGCCGTGCGCTTGATGTAACCTTCATGGGTCAGGGTAAAGACGCAGGTCTCTTCGGGGATCAGGTCCTCAATGTCCACTTCTCCGGAAACCGCCTCAATGGAGGTGCGGCGGTCGTCACCGTACTTGTCGGCCAGAGCCGTCAGGTCGGTCTTGACGATCTCCATGGTGTGGGCGTCGTTGGACAGGATATCCTTGTAATTTTCAATGCTGGCGCGCAGCTGGCCCAACTCCTCGTCGATCTTGAGGATTTCCAGGCCTGCGAGACGTCCCAGCTGCAGTTTTACGATAGCATCGGCCTGCGGGTCGTCGAAGCCGAAACGCTCCATAATGGCCGCCTTTGCCTCTGCAAAGCCGCCCTTGCAGGCGCGGATGGTGGCGATGATCTCATCCACAATATCCACAGCCTTGCGCAGACCTTCCAGGATGTGCTCGCGGTCCTGGGCTTTTTTCAGCTCATACGCCGTGCGGCGGCGGATGACCTGGAACTGGAAGTCCAGATAGCGCTGCATCATGGTCTTCAGGCTCATGATCTTGGGCACGCCGTCATCCAGCGCCAGCATGATTACACCCACGGTGTCCTGCAGCTGGGTGTAGCGGTAGAGCTGGTTCAGCACTACCTGCGGGTTGGCGTCCTTCTTGATCTCGACCAGGATCTTCATGCCGGTGCGGCTGGAGGACAGGTCGTTCAGGTCGCTGATGCCCTCAATGCGCTTATCTTTGACCAGGTCGCCGATGGATTCCAGCAGGCGGGTCTTGTTGACCATGTAGGGGATCTCGGTGATCACAATCTCATACCGGCCGTTCTTCTTCTCCACGATCTCGGCACGGCCACGCAGGGTGATCTTGCCGCGGCCTGTGGCATATGCCGCACGGATGCCGCTGCGTCCCATAATCACGCCGCCGGTGGGGAAATCGGGTCCCTTGATGTGCTCCATCAGGCCCGCCAGATCAATTTCCGGGTCATCAATCAGGGCAATCATGCCGCTGACGACTTCGCGCAGATTGTGCGGCGGGATGTTGGTGGCCATGCCGACCGCAATGCCCTGGCTGCCGTTGACCAGCAGGTTGGGGAACCGACTGGGCAGCATGTGGGGTTCCTTCTTGGTTTCGTCAAAGTTCGGGTCCCAGTCAATGGTATCCTTATCAATATCCGTCAGCATTTCGCATGCAATTTTGGACATGCGGGCTTCGGTATAACGGTAAGCAGCCGGGGGGTCGCCATCCACGGAACCAAAGTTGCCCTGGCCGTCAACCAGCGGATAACGCAGGCTGAAATCCTGTGCCAGACGCACCATCGCGTCATACACACTGGCGTCGCCGTGGGGGTGGTAAGCACCCAGCACAGCACCAACCGTATCCGCAGACTTGCGGTACGGGTGGCTGGGGTCGTTGCCGCGCTCGTGCATCGTGTACAGGATGCGGCGGTGTACGGGCTTCAGGCCATCGCGCACATCCGGCAAGGCACGGGATACGATAACGGACATGGAATAATCCAAAAATGCCGTTTCAATCTCCTGCTTGACATCGCGCACAATGACCTTCGTGCCCGAACCGGGCACCATGATAACATTTTCTTCCATTCAACTCACCTTTCGGATTGTTTCAAAGCCCTTTTGCAAAAGCTTCACCGAAAATCTTCACTCTATCATCAAAATATCAAAAACAAAATTCATCAGCGTCTGGCGGCAGCGGAAATTTCCACCGTAATCCGGGGTGGTAATAGATTGCCCACACGCAGCGGGCGCACAATGTGCGCCCCTACAGGGGCCGCCATTCGCCCTGCCCCGTAGGGAACGGTCTTGACCGTTCCAAAACCTGCGGGCTTTTTGCTCCCTCTCCCCTGCCGCCTTTTCTTTAACCCAAATGATTAAAGTTTTTTGCCAGGCTTTTTTCAAAAAAGCCGCGAATCAAACGTCCAGACGTGCATACTTGGCGTTGCGCTCAATGAACTCCTTGCGGGGTTCCACCTGCTCGCCCATCAGGATGCTGAACGCCTCGTCGGCGCGCTCGGCATCTTCGATCTTGATCTGCACGATCACGCGGTTATCAGGGTTCATGGTGGTTTCCCACAGCTGGTCGGGGTTCATCTCACCAAGGCCTTTGTAGCGGTTCACCTTGGCGCCCGGCATCTCAGCCGAAAGCTGCTTCATTTCGTCTTCGTTGTACGCATACTTGACGGTGCTGCCCTTTTGCAGCTTGAACAGCGGCGGCTGTGCCACATACACATACCCGTGTTCAATCAGCGGCCGCATGTAACGGAAGAAGAAGGTCAGCATCAGGGTACAGATGTGGGAGCCGTCAACGTCAGCATCAGCCATGATAAAGATTTTGTGGTACCGCACCTTGTTGATGTCAAATTCATCGCCAATTCCCGTGCCCAGTGCCGTCACAACCGGCATCAGCTTGTCGTTGCCGTAAATGCGGTCGGCGCGGGCTTTTTCCACGTTCAGCATCTTGCCCCACAGCGGCAGGATTGCCTGGATGTTGGAATCACGCCCCTGCTTGGCAGAGCCGCCAGCAGAGTCACCCTCGACGATGAAGATTTCGGTCTTGGCGGGGTCATTCTCGTGGCAGTCTGCCAGTTTGCCCGGCATACGGTTGCTTTCCAGCGCACTCTTGCGGCGCACCAGGTCGCGGGCCTTTTTGGCTGCGGCACGGGCGCGGGCTGCCTGGGTCACCTTTTCAAACACAGCCTTGGCAACAGCAGGGTTTTCTTCCAAAAATTCGCTGAGCTTGTTGTACACAATGTTGGAAACCAGCGTCTTGATGTAGGTGTTGCCCAGCTTGGCTTTGGTCTGGCCCTCAAACTGCGCTTCCTGCAGCTTGACGGAAACAACGGCGATCATGCCTTCGCGCACATCGCTGCCCTGCCAGTTTTCATCCTTTTCCTTCAGGTAGCCCTTGGCACGGCCAAATTCGTTAAACACGCGGGTCAGCGCGGTTTTCAGGCCTTCCTCGTGGGTGCCGCCCTCCGGGGTGTGCACGTTGTTGGCAAAAGAAAGGATCAGCTCGTTGTAGCTGTCGCAGTACTGCAAAGCAACTTCGGCCACAGCGCCGTTGGCTTCGCCTTTCATATAGATGACCTGCGGGTGCAGCGGGGTCAGGTCGCGCTTTTCATGCAGATACTGCACAAAGCTGCGCACGCCACCCTCATAGCACATGGATTCCTGCGGCGGTACACCGTCGTTTTTCTCAATGCTTTCGGGGCGCTCATCCGTCAGGGTAATGCGCACACCGGCGTTCAGGAAGCTTTCTTCCCGCAGGCGCTTGAGCAGGATCTCATAATCGTATTCGGTGGTTTCGGTGAACATTTCCGGGTCTGGCTTAAAAGTAACGGTGGTACCCGTAGATGCCGCCACACCGATCTTTTTCAGGTCTCCATCCGGTTTTCCGCGCTTGAAACTCTGCTCGTACTCGGCGTCGTCACGGCGCACATGCACAACCAGCCATTCGCTCAGCGCGTTTACAACGCTGGCGCCGACGCCGTGCAGACCGCCAGCCACTTTGTAGCCGGAATCCTCGCCGCCAAACTTGCCGCCGGCATGCAACACGGTATACACGACCGTGACAGCCGGGATGCCCAGTTTGGGCTGGATATCCACCGGGATACCGCGGCCGTTATCACTGACTTCAATGATATTGCCCGGCTTGATGGTCACTTCAATATGGGTGCAGTACCCGGCCAGAGCTTCATCGATGGAGTTATCCACGATTTCATAAACCAGATGATGCAGACCGGAAGGGCCTGTGGAACCGATATACATGCCGGGGCGCTTGCGCACAGCTTCCAGCCCTTCCAGGACCTGGATCTGCGCGCCGCCGTACTCATGGTCGGTCGCCGTTTCGCGGTTGGTTTCGGTGATGATTTCTTCTGACATGAACTTTCCTCCCATTTCTTACGAGGTGCGGGGATTTCGGCAGTTTTTTTCAAAAACTTAAACCGGCATTTCTGCCGTTATCAGGGTAAAACCTGCCCTTTGGTATATCTGGGGTGCATTTTTGTATCTGTAAAAATTATAGACGCTTTTTTGTCCGCCTAACGTTTTTCTGCAGTTTTACTGCCCCATATCAAACTTTGCCGCGCGGTTGCGGATGGCGGCGGTGGATATCTGGGTAATATAAACCGTATCATCGGGGAAATCTGTCAGGACAAAGCTTTTTGGCATACTGCCGCTCACATCCACAACAGCCCCTTCCTGCTGGGCATGCCGCAGGAATTCATCGGTGATCTTTGCCTTCTGGCCCGCATCGGTTGCGGTATCCAGGTCAAACACCCCGATGACGTCCCGCGTATTTACGATAAAATCCTGACCTAAGTGAAGATACATGATAATTAGTAATGAGAAATTAGCAATTAGGAATCGGAGACAGAACAAACTGCCGGGTTTGTCTTTTGGGGATCACGGTTCAGGAATGGGATGGCACTCTACGCCGCCCTTTGGTCGTCTCAAAATTTAGAAATTTTATTTCCGCATCACGTCAATTTTTGCAATGTTTTCATTTTAAACTTTGCATTCATCAGCGCTTATTTTAAGACTGCGTTTTACTTTTAGTTCTCTATTATTATAAAGATGATTAAAAGTTTTTTCCGGTTCCCTTTTTTCAAAAAAGGGAACAAAATCCCCCGTAAAGCAAAACCTCAACCCTCCCGCACGGTTCCGTGGTCCACAAAGACCAGCTTGCCGTTGGTTCGGGCAAAGGCGGCGGAATCGCAGGTGGTCACAAATGTCTGCTTGTCCTCAATGCGGGTCAATAGATACGTCTGGCGTGCGTCATCCAATTCACTGAGCACATCATCCAGCAGCATCACCGGATGTTCGCCCAGCACCTCGCCCGCCACGCTGGCTTCCGCCAGCTTCATGCTCAGCACCGCACTGCGCTGCTGGCCCTGGCTGCCATAAATTTTTCCCGGCTGACCGTCAATTAAAATTTCCAGATCCTCGCGGTGGGGCCCCGTCAGGCAAAAGCCTGCCCGCAGCTCGGTGTTTTTCACCTCGCGCAGCTTGGCCGCCAGCGCTTCCGGGCTGCCCGGATCGCAGCAGGGGCAGTATTGGATCTCCAACTTTTCTGCCCCGCTGGAAATATCACGGTAGTTCGCCGCTGCCGCCGGGGCCAGCTGGTCCAGATATCCCGCACGCCGCCGCATGACTTCGCAGCCATAGGTCACAAGCGCTTCGTTGTAGGTTTCCAGCAGAACATCCCCGCCGGGGGTGATGTCATACGCTTTCAGCAACGCATTTTTCTGCGCTACCACGCGTAAATACCGCCGTTCCGCCGCCAGGTAGCCGGGGTACAGCTGGCAGAGCGCGGCATCCAGGAAATGCCGCCGCCCTTCCGGCCCGCCTTTGACCAGGCTCAGATGGTTGGGGTCAAACGCCACCGCCGTAAAAGTTCCTGCGATCGAAGCAGCTCTTCCGCGGTCGGCTCCGTTCAGACGTACCGTCCGGCCGGGGCGCTGGGTTCCTTTGGCGCCAACGGTCAACCGTATTTCCTGGGGGCGGTCTCCCGCTTCAAATGCGGCCTCCAGCACGGCAAAGTCAGCGCCGCGCCGGATCAGCTCGGCGTCCTTTGCCCCACGGAAGCTTTTGCCCCCGGTCAGCAGCCAGACGGCTTCCAACAGGTTGGTTTTGCCCTGCCCGTTTGCCCCGCACAGAACCGTCAACTGCGGGGCGGGTTCCAAAACAGCGGCGGATAAATTGCGATAATCCGTCACCGCAAGGCGGTTCAGCCGCATCAGCAGCCCTCCGCGATCTGAACCTGGCGGCCTTCCAGCTCCACCACATCGCCCGGCACGCATTTTTTACCGCGCATGGTGCAGGGTTCCCCGTTCAGCTTCACTTCTCCGCCCTGGATCAGCTCCTTGGCTTCGCCGCCTGTTTCACACAGGCCGGCAAATTTCAGCAGAGCATCCAATTTGATAAATTCCGTGTGGATTCGTACTTTTTCCATCGTATCAGCCTTCATTCTTAAAGCGTACCGGCAGCACCAGGTAAATAAAGTCTTCGCCCTCCACCGGCAGGACCTTTACCGGGCTCAAGGGGCCGTTGATCTCCAGGCGCAGCTTTTCGCACTTGGAATAGCGCAGCGCATCCAGCAGGTAGCGGTTGTTGAACCCGATTTCCATGGAATCGCCTTCCATGCTTTCCGGCGTAAACTCATCCACCACCTTGCCCAGCGGGGTCTGGCAGCGCACAGTTACTTTATCCGGTGCAAAATTGATGCGCAGCGGGTTCTTCAAACGATCGGTAATAATCAAAGAAGCACGTTCCAGCGTATCAATAAAGCTCTTGCAGTCGATCACGACCTTGGTGCGGCTCTCTTTGGGAATCACGCTCTCATAATTCAGGAACTCGCCCTCGATCAACCGGCTCATGATGGTGTAGCCGTTGGTAGTGAACACCACATAGCGGCGGTTTGCATCAATTTTGACCGGTTCGTCCGGCCCGCCGGTGATTTTCAGCAGCTCCTGCAGCGTTTTTGCCGGAATGATAATGCGGATATCGCGGGTGCATTCCACATCCCGCTTAATGATGGCCAGGCGGTAACCGTCCAGAGCCACAACCGTCAGGCGGCCCGGCTCGATCACGAACAATTCACCGGTGTGTGCGGGCTTCTTATCTTCCACAGCGACCGCATAGATGGTCTTTTCGATCAGCTCGCGCATCATCGAAGTCGGAATGGTCATGGTATTTTCGGCTGCCGTGTTGGGCAGGCTGGGGTAATCGCTCGCGTTCATGGCGGGGATCTCAAACTCTGCCACGCCGCCAGAAATAATTGCCATACCTTCGTTATTCAGCTCCACCGATACGGTGCCGGACGGCATACGGCTAACCATGGAACCAAACAGCTTTGCTTCCAAAACCGTCTCGCCGGGTACCTGAACATTGCACTCAATTTTGGTGGTGATGCCCATTTCCATATCGTAGCCGGTCAGCGTCAGCTGGAACCCTTCGGCTTTCAGGTAAATGCCCTCCAGCACGGGGATCGCCGCGCGGTTGGTGATGGCGCGGGAAACGCCGTCGATCGCAGCAGACAGCAGCGACTTGTCACATTCAAACTTCAATGTTGTCACCTCGTATATAATCACTAAACTTACAGAAAACCGTGAAGTGTTGTAGCCTGGAAGACGGTTCAGAAATCTGAAATATCCGTTTTGTATAATCCTTATTTGCTGATGGGCCTGACGGTGCAGAACACGTAAAATGTCAGGGTAAACTAGATACTTTGATAGTCATAGTAGTAGGCTACGTTGAATCTGTGGAAAAGCCTGAAACCTCCGATTCCGAAGCAATTTTTGAGGACCTGGCTTTCCGCAAAACCTCGTGGAAAGAAAAATCTCAAATGTGGAAAACCTGACCTTTCAACCTGCCCTGTGGAAAATCGATGTTAATTGTTGAAAAATCAGTTGAAAATGTTGAAAGTGGAAAACTGCGGTCGGAACCCGGAATATCCGTTTTGAAAACCCGGAAAGAGCATGGTATGTCCTGCATATTCATGTATAAACATGCAAAACGCCGGGTGTTTCATTGTCAACCTGCAGCATGCATCAGGTACGGATGTTCTTCATGATGTCGTCCACGGTCTCCTTCAGGTGGCGGTCCTTGCCGATGTTCTTCTCCATCGTATTGATGGAGTACACAACGGTGGAATGGTCACGCTGGAATTCGGAACCGATGGCTTCCATGCTCATACCGGTGATCTCGCGGATGATATACATCGACATCTGGCGGGCGGCACTCACATTGGCGCTGCGCTTTTTCCCGCGGATGTCGGAGGGAATCACATTATAGGTGCGCGCCACTTCGTTGATGATCTTTTCAATCGTAACGGGGATGGGCTGGGTATCATTCAGTGTATCCTTGATGGCAGTCGTCGTCACACCGATGCAGGGGGCAATACCCTCCAACATATAGTAGGCGTTCAGCTTTTTCACTGCGCCCTCCAGCTGGCGGATGTTCTGCTTCAGATGGTTGGCGATGTATTCCGCAACGTCATCAGGCAGATCCAGATTCAGCAATTCGGCCTTGCGCTTGACGATCGCCACACGGGTTTCGAAATCAGGCGGCTGGATATCCGCCGTCAGGCCCCACTCGAACCGGGTGCGCAGACGCTCTTCCAGGCTTTTGATCTCCTTGGCCGGCCGGTCGGATGCCAGCACGATCTGCTTGCCGGCATTATGCAGCGTATTAAAAGTATGGAAAAACTCTTCCTGCGTTGATTCCTTGCCCGCCAAAAACTGGATATCGTCGATCAGCAACACATCGGCTTCGCGGTATTTCTGGCGGAACTGTTCGGTCGTTGCCATTTTGACCGCGGTGATGATCTCGTTGGTAAACTTTTCGCAGTCCACATAGACGATATTGTAGTCCGGATGGTTTTTGTGGATCTCGATCTGAATCGCGTTCAGCAGATGCGTTTTGCCCAGACCGGACGGTCCGTAAATGAACAGCGGATTGTAAGCGCCGGACGGGTTTGCCGCAACCGCCTGCGCCGCCGCAAAGGCAAATTGGTTGGACGGTCCGCGGATGAAGTTTTCAAAGGTGAAATCATACCGGCCCGAGGGCAGGCTGGCTTCATCCATTGGGCGTTTTTCTTTGGCAGCCTCTGGTTCAGGCTGCGGCACAGTGAACTTGACCTCAACATCAAAGCCAAGTACAGCCTTAAACGCATCCTTCAGCAGACCCGTATAACGGTCAGACACGATCTTACAGATAAAATCATTGCGGACTTCCAGCGTGATGCAGTTGGAATTTTCAAAGCTGACCGCTTTCAGCCCGCTGATGTAATACTGGTACGTCGCGTCGGCAGTATGTTCGCGGCAATAGGCTTTGGCCGCGTCCAGTACGTCGTTGAATGAATCCATGGATACTCCCCACTTTTGTGTTAGTCAAGGCAATGCACTGCCGCCCCGCAGGCTGCCGCCCAATTTTTGCAAACAAAACACAAGCCGCCCCCCATTATAATAAAGTAAGAGCGCCGCATCGTTCCACAAAATTCCGGCTGCATCCGGCAGGGTATTGCTGCACGGCCTAAAATTCTTGGGCAGGCGGGCGGAGCATGCAGCAGCCGGCGGCTGCGGGGAAGATGTTGCCTTTCCCGGTCCGCCAAAACCGCTGTGTCAACCCGCGGAAAGCAGGCCCGAAAGCCCGCTCTGCCGATTTTTAGACACAGAGATACAGATATAGTATAGCATAAATTTACCCCCAATACAATTATAATAGGGTACAATTTTCCACGATATGGGCAATAAAAGTTGAAAATATGGCAAAAAATGCAGGTTTTGAACCAACATTCCACCAAATCCACACCTCACAGCGGGCTCGTTTGCATCTATTTGTCCGCTGGGCCCGCCCGCGCAGAGCGCAAAATCCAATCCTTCGCGCCTGGCATTGGATCGCCGCGTGGATTTTTTCGCGGTTTGCTATTGACAAACTTGCCGTCCTTGCGCTATAATCAAAGCCTGCAAGGCTGCCCCTGTATCTACGGGCATTTGCCAAGCGTAAATCGCCAAAAAATGCCCAGTATTGGGGAAACTTTGAAGGAGGGAATACGAAATGAAGCAGACTTTCCAGCCGAAGAAGCGTCAGCGCAGCCGCGTTCATGGCTTTTTGAAGCGCATGGCTTCTAAGAACGGCCGTAAGGTGCTGGCCCGCCGCCGTGCTAAGGGCCGCAAGAACCTGACCGTCTGATTTTTCAGGCACAGGTTTCGCAAACACATGCAAACAAAGGCTGCTGATTTCTTGTCAGCGGCCTTTTTTGCTAGGAGGTACTGGAAAAAAGCCAAAGGCAGCACCGCACAATTCCCGCCTGACGGCTTAAGCACCGCTCCGGCGGCTGC
>SAUS01000077.1 GCA_004000625.1 Candidatus Cibiobacter qucibialis
GCGCTCACCTTTGCAGCATCCAGTATTATCTGCGCTTTTGGCTTAGCATCTGCCGTACCTCGCTCGCCGTATCGGCACTTAGAATTATGCGGTATTGCCATAATAAAAAGGCCGTTGTGCAGTTTGGCTTGCACAACGGCCTTTGAATTATAATTTGAACGATGAAAGAGAAAGCCTGAAAAATCAGAACTTGAAGCTGTCCTTCAGGGTGACGATGCGGTTGTAAACGTGGGGGTTCTTGCTGTCCGGCGTAAAGTAACCGGTGCGCACGAACTGGAACCGCTCGCCGGGCTTGGCATCGGCCAGGCTCTCTTCCAGCTTGGCGTGGTCAATGACCTGCACGCTGTCGGGGTTCAGGTAATCCTTGAAGTCAGCGCCATCGGGAATGCCGTTCATGTTGGCTTCGGTAAACAGCTTGTCGTACAGGTGGATCTCAGCGTCCACGCAGTGCTCGCAGCTGACCCAATGGATGGTGCCGCGCACCTTGCGGCCATCGGCGGGGTTGCCGTTGCGGGTTTCCAGGTCGGCTTCGGCATGGATGGTCACCACATTACCGGCTTCGTCCTTGTCCACGCCGGTGCAGCGCACCAGGTAAGCGCCCATCAGGCGGACTTCGCTGCCCAGGGTCAGGCGCTTGAACTTCGGCGGGGGAACCTCAAAAAAGTCGCTCTTGTCGATCCAGACTTCCTTGGTAAAGGCAACCGGGCGGGTGGTGGTGTCGTTGGCATCGCGGTTGGGGTTATTGGGCAGGTCAAAATACTCAACCTGGTCAGCCGGGTAGTTGTCGATCACCAGCTTGACCGGCTCCAGAACGGCAACGCGGCGGGCGGCGTTCAGCTCCAGCTCGGCGCGCAGCACAGCTTCCAGCTGGCGCATATCCACCAGGCTGTCTGCCTTGGCAACACCGGCGGTGCGCACAAACTCAAAAATGCTGGTGGGGGTATAGCCGCGGCGGCGCAGACCGCACAGGGTGGGCATGCGGGGGTCATCCCAGCCATCCACAATGTTCTTTTCCACCAGTTCGCGCAGGTAGCGCTTGCTCATGACGGTGTTGGTCACATTCAGGCGGGCAAATTCGCGCTGCTTGGGGAAGCTGGCGCCAAAAATATTGGTCACGACCCACTCATACAGGGGGCGGTGGTTCTCAAATTCCAGGCTGCACATGGAATGGGTGATGCCCTCAATGGCGTCCTGAATGGGGTGGGCAAAGTCATACAGGGGGTAGATGCACCACTTATCGCCCTGGCGGTGGTGGGAAACATGCTTGATGCGGTAAATCGCCGGGTCACGCAGGTTCATGTTGGGGCTGGCCAGGTCGATTTTGGCGCGCAGGGTCTTTTCGCCATCGGCAAACTCGCCCGCGCGCATCCGGCGGAACAGGTCGAGGTTTTCTTCCGGGGTGCGGTCGCGGTAGGGGGAAGGACGGCTGGGCTTACCGGCATCGTTGCCGCGGTATTCCTGCATCTCCTCGCGGGTCAGGTCATCCACATAGGCTTTGCCTTCCTGAATGAGCTTTTCGGCGTATTCATAGCACTTTTCAAAGTAATCGCTGCCGTAAAAAATGCCGCCGTTGGGGGTGGCACCCAGCCATTCCAGATCTTTCAGGATGCTCTGCACATACTCGTCGCCTTCGCGGGCGGGGTTGGTATCGTCAAAGCGCAAGTTAAACTTACCGCCATAGGTTTTGGCGGTCATGTAGTTGATGTAAATGGCCTTGGCGGAACCAATGTGCAGGTAGCCGTTCGGCTCCGGCGGAAAACGGGTATGGATCTCCTTGACCTTGCCCTCGGCAAGATCCGCGTCAATGATCTCAGTCAAAAAATTGGAAAACTTTTCGTCAGCCATGTATTCCACTCCAATAAAATATTGTAGATTGTAATATTGTCGATTTTCTTATTTTACAATAAGCGGCAGGGTTTTGCAATATGGGGAACAGGGGCAAAATGCAGAATTGAACGTGCAAAACCGCTTTTTAAGCAAAAAAACGCTTAGCGATAGTCAATGGAAAGGGTGGGCAGACCGTTCAGGGTAAGGTCTGCAATGTTGCCATCCTTGAATTCATAGTAGCCCTGCGCGGCGATCATCGCGCCGTTGTCGCCGCAGTATTTCAGTTCCGGCAGATACACTTTCGCGCCGAGCTTCTGGGCACCATCGTTCACCAGCTGGCGCAGACGGCCATTGGCCGCAACGCCGCCCGCCAGGCAGATGGTTTTGGCGTTGGTATCCGCTGCGGCGGCCAGCAGCTTTTTGGCCAGGATCTGTGCAATGCGCTCCTGGAAGCTGGCGGCCATATCGGCCACGCGCACTTCCTCACCGCGCTGCTGGGCGTTGTGAACCTCGTTGACAACGGCAGTCTTTAAGCCGGAAAAGCTCACGTTGTATTTACCCTCCACATGCGGGGTGGGCAGCTTGTAATAGTGCGGGTCGCCGGTTTTGGCGGCCTGCGAAACGCTGGGCCCGCCGGGATAGGGCAGCCCCAGGGTGCGGGCAACTTTATCAAACGCTTCGCCCGCGGCGTCATCCACCGTGCGGCCCAGAACATGGTACTTGCACCAGTCCTCTACCTGCACAATATGGCTGTGGCCGCCGCTGGCCACCAGGCAGAGGAATGGCGGCTCCAGCTGTGGGTGGGTCAGATAGTTGGCTGCAATGTGCCCGCGCAGGTGATGTACCGGCACCAGCGGCTTGCCCGCGCCGTAAGCCAGGCCCTTGGCAAAGTTGACCCCCACCAGCACGGCCCCAATCAGGCCGGGGGCAAAGGTGACGGCCACCGCGTCCACATCCGCAATGGCCATGTTGGCATCCTGCAAAGCCTGCTGCACCGTTGCGCTGATGTATTCCGCATGGCGGCGGCTGGCAATTTCCGGCACAACACCGCCGTAAAGCGCCTGTTCTTTGACGCTGGTAGAAATAACGTTGGAAATTAAATGTTTTCCATCCTCCACAATCGCAGCCGCCGTCTCATCGCAGCTCGATTCGATGCCTAAAATATACATTGTATACCCCCGTGTGAAGTTAGGAGTTAGGAGTTAATAGGAACGAAAAGATTTTAGCAACCTTTTATTTTGATCTGTAGGGAACGGTCTTGACCGTTCCGAAACCTTGCTACAGATGCCATGACGGGATTTGCAGCAAGGTTGGCGGGAGCATTGCAATTTCTCATTGCTCATTGCTAATCCCTAATTAACTCCTAACTCCTACTTCCTACCTCCTATCTGTTAATGTGCTTCCAGCCAGGTCTTGCCGGTGCCGACTTCGGCGGTGAGGGGGACGGAATAGGATACCACCTGCTCCATCTCCTCTTTCAGAATACGCTTGACCTGTTCCACTTCGTTTTCCGGCGCTTCCACGATCAGTTCATCGTGTACCTGCAATAGCAGGCGGGCCTGCAGTTTTTCGTCCCGCAGGCGCTGCCAGACATGCACCATGGCCAGCTTAATGATATCCGCCGCGGTGCCCTGGATGGGTGTGTTGCGGGCCATGCGCTCGCCGGAGCTGCGCACCTGGAAATTGGAGCTTGCCAGCTCCGGCAGCGGGCGGCGGCGGCCAAACAGCGTCTCTACATAGCCCTTCTCTTTGGCGTGTTCAATGCAGTTCTGCATGTAGCCGTCCACTTTCGGGAAGGTATTCAGATACGTTTTCAAGAAAGTATCTGCCTCCTTGACCGAAATGCCGAGGTCCTTGCCCAGAGAGAACGCTCCCTTGCCGTACATGATGCCAAAGTTGATGGCCTTGGCGGAGGTGCGCAGCTCATGGGTGACATCCGATTCCGGGATGTGGTAGATCTTGGCCGCGGTGGCGCGGTGAATGTCTGCCCCGGACAAAAACGCCTGCTGCATGGCTTCATCGCCTGTAATGTGGGCCAGAATGCGCAGTTCGATCTGGGAATAGTCAGCGTCCACCAGCGTTTCGCCGGGGGCGGCCACAAAGTAGCCGCGCAGGCGGCTGCCCAGCTCGGTGCGGATGGGAATGTTCTGCAAATTCGGCTCAGTGGAGCTGATGCGTCCCGTGCGGGCTTCGGTCTGGATAAAGGTGGAATGGATGCGTCCGTCCGGCCCCAGGGCTTTCAGCAGGCCCTCCACATAGGTGGAAAGCAGCTTGGAATAGGTGCGGTACTTCAAAATATCATCCACCGCCGGGCTGTAGGCGCGCAGGCTTTCCAGCGTTTCGGCGTCGGTGGAATAGCCGCGGGCCGTTTTTTTGCGGGGCGGCAGGCCCAGCTTGTCAAACAGGGCTTCGCCCAACTGCTTGGGGCTGTTCAGATTGAACTCGTACCCGACCTCAGCATAAATGTTCTGCAAAATGCCGTTCAGCTCGGCGCGCAGGCTATCGCCGAACTGGCGGATGCCCTCGGCGTCCACCGCAAAGCCGATGTGCTCCATGTCGGCCAGCACGCGGGCCAGAGGCAGCTCCATCGTGGCCAGCAGGTCGTGGCCGCCCTGCTCGTCCAGCTTAGTGGAAAGCACATCCAGCAAGGCGGAAAGCGCCCCGGCATCCGGCGCGGCGGCGCAGGCAAAGGCGGGGGCAGCAGCGTATTCTGCCGCCAGCTGCCCGGCCTGGTAATCACTGGCCGAAGGATTCAGTAGGTAGGCGGCCAGCTTGCCATCAAACACAATGGCCGCGCCAACGCCGCCATGCTCCAGTGCAATGTGGTACAACGGCTTTGCATCAAACACACGCAGCTGCACCCCGGCGGCATCCAGCAGAGAGGGCAGGCGGTCGTTATCCAGCAGGTAAACGGAATCCCCCTGCACGGCGTACCAGCTGCCGTCCTTGTTCTGGGCCAGGTCATATCGGCCTTCCGGCGCAAGGGGCAGCAGGTCGGGCTGCACTTCCGGCAGAGTCTCTGCGCTGGCGGCAACCGCTGCCGGGGATTCATCCAGCCCCCAGCGGGCGGTCAGCTTGTGCATTTCCAGCTCAGCCAGCAGTTGGGCTGCGGCAGCCGGGTCCCCGGCAGTGCGGCAGTAGTGCTCCGGCGCAGTTTCGATGGGAGCGTCCTTGCGGATGGTGCCCAGCATGTGGGAAAGCTCGGCCAGCTCCTTGTTGGCTTCCAGCTTTTCCCGCTGTTTGGGTTTGATGGCTTTGTCGTCCAGGTGCTCATACACGCCCTGCAAACTGCCGAACTTCTGCACCAGGGCAAGGGCGGTCTTTTCGCCAATGCCGGGCACGCCGGGAATATTATCGGAAGCATCGCCCATCAGGCTTTTTACTTCGATCAGCTGCGGCGGGGCCACGCCGTATTTTTCCTGGATGGCGGCGGGGTCCATGGGCAGCGTTTCGCGGTTGGTGGCAAGCAGCACCGTGGTGGCATCGTCTACCAGCTGCAGGCTGTCCCGGTCACCGGTTGCCAGCAGGGTGGTGCCCCCGGCGGCCCCGTTGGCGGCGGCCAGCGTGCCCAGGATATCGTCCGCTTCCCAGCCGGGCTTGCTGACCTGCACAAAGCCAAGGTCGGTCAGCAGCTGCTTTAATACCGGCATCTGCTCCGCCAGCTCCTGCGGCATACCGTGGCGGGTGGCCTTGTAGCCGTCATAGGCGGTATGGCGGAAGGTGGGGGCTTTTTCGTCCCAGGCAATGGCCACAGCGTCCGGGTGGTGGGCGGAAAGCAGGTTGAGCAGGATATTCTGGAAGCCGAAAATGGCGTTGGTGTAGCGCCCATCCTTGGTTGTCAGCAGCTTGATACCAAAGTAAGCCCGGTTCACCAGACTGTTGCCATCCAAAACCAGCAATTTCATACAGGAACCTCCGAAAAAACGAAACACATCGATTGCAATAATAAAAATAGTATATCACAAATTGCACTGGTGTGGGGAGTGTGGTAAAATAATATTTTAGCTGAAGCAAAAACAAAAGTTGGGAGAGAGTTAGGAGTTAGGAGGTAGGAGTTAGGAGTTAGGAAGTAGGAGTTATTGGTGTGCGCTGGCGCGCACAATTTTGAATGTTAGGTTTTATTGTTTTACCCCAAAAATTCAAAACGCGGCGCAAGCCGCACCTTTAACTCCTCACTCCTAACTCCTCGCTCTTCACTCCTGCCTATCAAAAATATGCAATTACGCAATCTAAACATTCCATATGCACAGCCTGCGGTGTTTGCGCCGATGGCGGGGTTTACGGATGCGGCGTGCCGGCACCTGATGGCGGACCATGGCGCGGCGTGGACGGTAAGCGAGATGGCCAGCGCCAAGGCCATTACCTTTGGCGATGACAAAAGCGTGCGCCTGCTGCGGGACAAGGCCTCCCACGGCATTTATGCCGTGCAGCTGTTTGGGGCCGAGCCCGAAACGATGGCGCAGGCTATCCGGATCATTCAGGAAAAAGGCGTGCAGTTTGATATTCTGGACATCAACATGGGTTGCCCGGCCCCCAAGATCACATCCAGCGGTGCAGGCAGCAAACTGATGCAGGACCCGGAGCTGTGCGGCCGCATGGTGGCCGCTGCCCGCGCAGCCCTGGGGCCGGATAAGCCTCTGACCGTTAAAATGCGCATTGGCTGGGATGCCGAGCAGCTGACCGGCGTTGCCGTGGCCCGGCAGTGTGAAGCAAACGGTGCAGACCTGATCGCCGTGCATGGCCGCACGCGGGAGCAGATGTACATCCCGCCCATTGATGTGGATGCCATCACGGAGATCCGCAAAGCGGTCGGCATTCCGGTGCTGGCAAACGGCGATATCACTACGGCGGAAGACGCAAAGCAGATTTTGGAGCAAACCGGCTGCGCGGGCGTGATGATCGGCCGCGGCGCGCTGGGCGACCCCTGGCTGTTTGAGCGCATCAACGCCGTATTGACTGGCCAGCCGGAGCCCGGCGAACCCAGCCTGAACGCCCGGATGAGCGCCCTGCGCGCCCAAATCTACGAAATGTGCGAAGAAAAAGGCGAATGGACCGCTATGCCCCAGGCCCGCGGCCAGGCCATGCACTATATGAAAGGTCTGAAGGGCGCCGCGTCCCTGCGCCGTTATTGTTCCATGCTGGAGCATTTTACCGATGTGGACAAGCTGATTGAGGCGGTATATAAGCTCCAAGGGTAGTTAGGAGGTAGGAGTTAGAAGTTTATGGTGTGCGCTGACGTGCACGATTTTGAATATTAACCTTTTCTTATTTTCAAATTTTCGAAAATGCGGCGCAAGCCGCACCTTCAACTCCTAACTCCTCACTATTTACTTACCTTTTCGTTAGCTCATCCAGGTTCTGCGTATAGCACGGCAGCATGTGCTCAATGAAATAATCGGCTTCGGGGCTGTGCATGGCGGCCAGATCGGCTTTTTGCTGGGCGAGAGCGGCGGTGAACTCGCGGTTGCCGCTTTCCACCTCCTCCATGCACTTGATCAGGGCCGAAAGCCGGTCTGCGGCTTTCAGCAGCTTGCGCTCGGCATCGTTCAGCACACTGCCGGTCAGATAGCTGCCTTCGATCTCATGCAGCTCCGGCGGCAGCAGATCCGCCATGGCAAGGGCGCTTTCCCGTTCCACGGCTTTGTAGGCGGTGCGCAGGGCTTCGTTCTTGTATTTGACCGGGGTAGGCATATCGCCGGTCAAAATTTCCGGCGCATCGTGGTACAGCGCCGCGGCGGCCACGGTGTCGGGGCGGATATCGGCCCCGGTGTGGGTGATGTTCCGGGCGATCAGGCAAAGCGCATGGGCCAGCAGGGCGGTATCCGCCGTGTGCTCACTCAGGCTTTCCTGCCGCATGCAGCGCATCAGCGCCCACCGCGTAATATACTTCATGCGCCCCAAAAGAGCGTGAAAAGGGTATAGAGACAAAACAAAGCACCTCACTCTTGAAAAAATTAGGAATTAGTAATTAGTAATGAGAAATTAAATGGTGGGCAATGGGGCAGACCTTTTGCTAAGGCAACACCGCACAATTCCCGCCTTACGGCTTAAGCACCGCTCCGACGGCTGCGGCACGGCAACTGCGTTGCCAAAATGCTCGATAATGTCGGGTTGCGGTACCCGCATCGTGCTTCGGGGGCAAAAGCCCCTCGCACTCTGCGACCGCTGCCCCTGCTTCGGTTCGCTGCATCCGCCACTGGCGGCGCTCACCTTTGCAGCATCCAGTATTATCTGCGCTTTTGGCTTAGCAGCTGCCGCACCTCGCTCGCCGTATCGGCACTTAGAATTATGCGGTATTGCCCTAAAATACGAGGAGCCAAAGAATGGCAGATAATTGCTCATTGCTAATTCCTCATTTCTAATTTCTAATTATTAAAGTATATCACATCCCTTCAAAGGAGGGAATTGCATTGAAGATTGGCGGCAAGCTTTTGGAGCGCAAAACAGGCGGGCGGTCACGGTATTGGCAGGTGTTCTGGCTTTGCTTTGCGGTGGCGGCGGCGCTGTTTTTGCCCCACTGCATCATTGATGGCCTGAACGGCGACTTTTTCCACTACGCCGGGGACTTTAACGACCAACAGATTTCCTTTTATTCCTATGCCAACAATTTTGTTAAGCAGGGGGGCAGTTTCAGCTGGGCAACGGACCTGGGCAGCGGGTTTGTGAACTCCTACAGCTTTTATCTGTGCGGCAGCCCGTTTTTCTGGCTCACCTTGCTGCTGCCCTATCGGTGGACGCCCTGGGCCATGGTGCCAATGCTCTGCCTTAAATTTGCTGTGGCGGGCGGCGGGGCTTACCTGTGGATGCGCCGCTGGGTAAAAGACGAGCGCTGGAGCATGGTGGGCGCGTGTCTGTATGCGTTCTCCGGCTTTACGGTGTACAACGTGTTCTTTAACCACTTTTTGGACGTTGTGGCGCTGTTCCCCTACATGCTCAAAGCGCTGGATGACGCCGTGCTGGACCGCAGGCACGGTGCATTCCCGTTTTGGGTTGCGGTCAACCTGCTCAACAACTATTTCTTTTTTGCCGGGCAGGCCGTGTTTTTGATTATTTATTTTGTCTGCATGGCGGCGGGCGGCCGGTACAAGCTGAACCTGCGCCTGTTTGGGGCGCTGGCGTTCCAGACGGTGCTGGGCTGCTGCATGGGCTGTGCGCTGCTGGTTCCGGCGGCACTTTCGCTGGTGCAGAACCCGCGCACAATCGATCCATTCAATGGGTACGGCTGCCTTGTATACGGCAGCGCCCAGCAGTACCTTGCCATTTTTTACAGCGCTTTTTTGATGCCGGATGCCCCCTACCTGAAAGACCTGTTCCAGGAGGGCATCTTAAAGCACACCAGCATGACCGTCTACCTGCCGGTGGTGGGCATTGCGGGCGGGCTGGTGTTCTGCCGCGTGCGGCGGCGCCACCCCTTTGCGCGCATCATGAAAGTGTGCCTTATCTGCGCCTTTGTGCCGGTGCTGAACAGCATGTTCTATGCCCTCAATTCCAGCTATTATGCGCGCTGGTATTATATGCCGGTTTTGGTGCTCTGCGCCGCCACGGCTATGACGCTGCAAAAAGCCAACCTGTGCGAAACCGAGTACCGCCGCGCGCTGGGCCTTGTGGCGCTGTGTACCTTGAGCAGCATTGCCTTTGCGCTGGTGCCCAATGAAAAAGACGGCACCACCACCATTGGCGTGGTGGAGGAACCGCTGCGCTACTGGGGCATTTTGCTGGTCAGCATGTTGGGCGTGGGGCTGTTCTGGCTGCTGCTGCATTACCGCAGGCAGCTGGCGGCACGGTTCCCGGCGGCGGTGCTGGCCGTGGTGCTGGGGTTCAGCTTTGTGTATGGGCAGGTACACCTTTCCATCACCAAATACGGCCAGTGGTACCACGATGCGGACTATGTGCAGCAGACCTGGCGCGAAGCCCCGGAGCTGAACTCCGTTCTGCCGGACGATGTCTTTTACCGGCTGGACGCTTACGACAGTTATAACAACCTTGGTCTGTGGCTGGACAAAAGCTGCATCCAGTTCTTTAACTCCACGGTAGCACCCAGCATTCTGGAATTTTACCCTACGGTGGGCGTTAAGCGGGATGTGAACTCCAAGCCGGAAGCCAGCCTGTATGCCCTGCGCGGTCTGCTGAGCGTGCGGTATACCCTTGTGCCGAAAGAAAAAGTTGAGGATTGGGAAAAAGAAAAGCTGGAAGGCTGGAACCTTGTTTCAAGCACCACAAGCTACCTGATTTACGAGAACGAGAACTGGGTGCCGATGGGCTCTACCTATGATTCCTATATTACAGAAGAGGACTTTGAAACGGTGAGCGATACCCACGCGGGCAATGTACTGATGAAAGCCCTGCTGCTGACCGATGAACAGGTGGAACGGTACGGCCAGATGATGCAGAACCTGACGGATGATGAGAAAAATAACATCAGCTATGAGGATTATGTGCAGGACTGTACGGCCCGGCGGGAAAGCGCTGTGACAAGCTTTACCGCAACGCGCACCGGCTTTACCGCACAGGCGGATCTGGAAGCCGAAAATCTGGTACTGTTCAGCGTGCCCTATGACGATGGTTTTACCGCAACCGTGAACGGTGTGCCGGCGGAGGTGGAGAAAGTGGACAACGGCCTGATGGCGGTTGCCGCCCCGGCGGGCCACAGTGAGATCGTGTTCACCTACCACACGGCCGGTCTGCGGCAGAGCGTTGCCGTCAGCGCCGGCGCTATTGTGGTGTATGCCGTGTGGGTGGCAGTATTGCACCGGAAAAAGCGCCGGGAAGAGAGCAGTGTGGGGTAAATGATGCCCCGCCAAACCGTTGGGAGTGTGCACGGTCAAAATTAGGGCAACACCGCATAATTCCCGCCTGACGGCTTAAGCACCGCTCCGGCGGCTGCGGCACGGCATCTGCGTTGCCAAAATGCTCGATAATACACAAAGTATTATCTGCGCTTT